>NZ_DATMLH010000087.1:0-150596 GCF_035570115.1 Mycobacterium sp. | reverse complement strand
CGCGGCCAGCACGTCGCCAACCTGCTGGCCTTCCAACCCGAGGAGCGGATCGCTCAGGTAATCCAGATCCAGAGCTACGAGGACGCCCCGTATTTGGTACTGGCCACCCGCAACGGGCTGGTCAAAAAGACGGCGCTCACCGACTTCGACTCCAACCGGTCCGGCGGGATTGTGGCGGTCAACCTGCGCGACGGCGACGAACTGGTCGGGGCGGTGCTGTGCTCGGCCGAGGACGATCTGCTGCTGGTCTCGGCCAACGGCCAGTCGATCCGGTTCTCCGCAACCGACGAGGCACTGCGGCCGATGGGCCGCGCGACCTCGGGTGTGCAGGGCATGCGGTTCAACGCCGACGACTATCTACTGTCGCTCAACGTGGTCCGCGAGGGCACATACCTGCTGGTAGCAACGTCCGGAGGCTATGCCAAGCGCACGGCGATCGAGGAGTACACCGCGCAGGGCCGCGGCGGTAAGGGCATCTTGACGATCCAGTACGACACCCGTCGTGGGAAGCTGGTAGGGGCGCTGATCGTCGACGACGACAGCGAGGTGTATGCGATCACCTCCGGAGGCGGGGTGATCCGAACGGCGGCCAGACAGGTCCGGAAGGCCGGACGGCAGACCAAAGGTGTTCGCTTGATGAACTTGGGCGAGGGCGACACACTATTAGCCATCGCCCGTAATGCCGAGGAAGCCGCCGTCACCGACGACGATCCGGGTAGCGGACCGGACGTGTGAGCGATCGCCGACCGCGGCTGCGGCCGGATGCACAGTTAGGAGCCGTGGGGTGACTTCACCGAACGAGCCGGGATATCCCGGACCGGGCGACAGCCCGAACGGGAATGGCTCGGTCGACCGGGGAGGTACGCAGCGGACGCCGCATGGGTCCGGCATCGAGCGGGTCTCCGACGCGGCGGACGCCCCGCGGCCGCGCGGCAGCGCCCGATCCTCGCAACCGCCACAGCGCCCGTCCTCGGATGCGCCGAAACCGCGCGAGCCGCGGCCTACCGGCCGCACCTCCGGTGGCACTAATGCCGAGGCGCGGTTGGGTCGCTTCATCTCGGGCACCGCGGCGCCGGGTGCGGCGAAGACGCCGTCGCACGATGAAAGCCGGTCCAGTGAGGCCTACGCCAGCGAGCTGCCCGATCTTTCCGGTCCGATCCCTCGGGTCGGGCAGCGCAAACCGGCTGCCGAACAGGCACCGGACACCTCGGCGTCACCGGTGCGGGCGGAACGCCGCATTCAGGTGGCCGCGCGACCCCAAGGTCCGGTGCGTGCCAGCATGCAGATCCGTCGAATCGATCCCTGGAGCACGCTGAAGGTGTCGCTGGTGCTTTCGGTGGCGTTGTTTTTCGTCTGGATGATCGCCGTCGCGTTCCTCTATCTGGTGCTCGGCGGTATGGGCGTGTGGAGCAAGCTCAACAGCAATGTCGGGGATCTGCTGAACAACACCAGCGGCAGCACCGCCGACCTGGTGTCCGCCGGCACGATCTTCGGTGGCGCCGTGCTGATCGGCTTGGTGAATATCGTGCTGCTCAGCGCCATGGCCACCATCGGCGCATTTATCTACAACCTGACGACCGACTTGATCGGGGGCGTCGAGGTGACGCTCGCCGACCGGGACTAGCGGTTTGGGTGCGGACGCTGCGGTGGGGTAATCTCGGCGCTCGGCCGTGTGCGCGTGCGGGCCTATAGCTCAGGCGGTTAGAGCGCTTCGCTGATAACGAAGAGGTCGGAGGTTCGAGTCCTCCTAGGCCCACAACCATGTGTTCGCCAAGACGTTTCATGAGACTGGTGCTGCCGCTGGCAGCGATCGCCGCGCTGGTGGTGGTAATCCGGTCTCGGCGGGGCGTCGAGGTCTGGCATGTGGCCGCCGACCAGACCGATGGTTGGGGTGCGGGGCCTTAGCTCAGTTGGTAGAGCGCTGCCTTTGCAAGGCAGAAGTCAGGGGTTCGAATCCCCTAGGCTCCACAAGTCAAAAGCGTCGAACGTGAGAACGCCACGCTGAAGCGGCTACTGGCCAATGCCGAGCTGGAGAAGGACGCGACCAAGGAGATTGCGCGGTTCCGAACGTCGCCCCCGACCGGCCGGTACCGGCGATGGTCGGTACCCCGTGATCGGGGGCGGTCGTGCATGTGCTGGCTATCGCCCATTCAAGAGAGCCGGGAATCCTCTGCGATGAGCGGCATCCTGGCCGACACCGCCTACCGTCTGCTGCGGGCGTGACGGCCCGGTCTCACCTCAGGTGCCGGGTGAAAAACCGGGCCCCGTCGTCCACCTCGAACCATGGGGTCCCGGCGTGCCCGCCCAGATTGGCGTGCAGCGTCTTCTCTTTGGTGCCGAAGGTGTCGAACAGGTCCAGGACCGGCTGCCGCTCCATCCCGTCGTCGTCCCACTGCAGCAGGAACTGCAGTGGAATCCTGACCTGCTGGGCCTCCTCGACCAGGGTGGCGGGCACGAAACCCATGCCAAAGAAAACGGCGGCCGAGATGCGCGGCTCGAGCACCGCCAGCCGAATACCGGTGGCAGTCCACCCGTTGTACCCGACCGGGCCGTCGATCTCGGGCAGTGAAAGAAGGGCGTCCAGGGTGGTCCGCCATTCCGCGGCCGCCCTTTCGGCCAGCGGGAGGATGAAGGCGTCGACGATCTCGTCAACCGGCTCGCCGGCCTCGATCGCCCGGCGGAGATCGGCGCTGCTCTGCTCATCGGCGGCGGAACGGGGCCGGTCGCCGTGCCCGGGGGCGTCGATGGCGGCCGCGGTAAAGCCGTATTCCGCCGCATAGTGCCGGGCCCGGGCCACCAGCCGGGGTTCCCGCTTGTGCAAGCCGCCGTTGTGGCCGATCAGGATTAGCGGGGCCGGTGCTGATCCAGGCGTCCATAGGACGCCGGGGATCTCGCCAAGGGTGAATTCGCGTTCGAGGACACCGTCGTTGAGGCGTTGTTCGGAAGTGAATTGCATGGTCGTGCCTTTCGGGAGTGCTTATTAACGGCGCTCCCGGACGACCTACCGTCCGACCGTGACCCCGGAGGGGAGCACCCGTGTCGAAACGTTCACAGGTACCACCTCCTCGTTCTGTCGCACGGTCTCCGGAAAGTAGCAGTGGTCGCCGTTGTCTGCCAACCGGTTTTACGGCGGCTCCTTGGCCGGAAGCTACGGAGCCACTCCTGTGTGGTCAGGGTGGTGCTCTACAAACGACGCCCAGGACAGGGGAGTCTCTCGACAACGCAAACCGACCGGCCCGGCTCAGCGAGTGTCGCTGCGGCGCAGAGGCCGTTGTGACCGGCGCCCACAACGATGTAGTCGATTTCCACGAGTCATCCTTGATCGAGCGCATGTCCAAGGGAAGCGCGGGTTAGGCGTCGTGCATTGTGTACTTGCCGGTCAGGGGCGGCAGGTCGTAGAAGGTTTTGAAGCCGATGTCGCCTTGTACGACTGCCTCGACGGAGTTCACGCAGCGGGCGGCCGTCATGGCCATCGCGTCGGTGAAGCTGTTTCCTTCGCTGCCGGGTAGTCCGAGTTGGAAGTCGGCGCGCACCGGGTTGGTGCCGGCGATCTCGATGCGGTAACCACCGCTGGGATCGACTCGGGGCCAGTCGGGTGCCATATCGTCACGTAGTCGGTTGACGTGTTGCAGAACGATTTTGGGTTGGCCACCGACGATGCCGGTGAGGCGGAACAGCATCGCGGCGATCGTGCCCTTCTCCACCGCGTTGGCTCCGATGTGGAAGGTTTCCGGGGCCAGGTAGATGTCGACGTCGACCTTGATGTCGTCGAGTTTGACCCCGAGCCCGCGCGCCGCCATGTGCGGAACACTCCCCCAGGTCAGCAGGATCGGTTCGGGTCCGAGGTCGCCGAGGCTTTCAGGTTTGCAGCCGAAGCCCATGGCCTGCAGGGTTTCCAGCGCGGCCGTGTAGTAGTCGGAGTAGTCCAGGCATTCGGTTGCGGTGAAGCTATCGACGACGCCGCAGGTGCTCGCAAGCGTCAACGGCAGGACATCGGCCATGAAACCCGGTTCGAAGCCGGTGCCGAAAAAGGTGGTACCGCCTTTTTTGCAGGCTGCCTCGATCTGTTCGCGCACCCTCGCGCCACCCGCGTAGTGCGTGGTCTCGATCAGCGGGCAGACGGTCGTTGCGACGTTCTTGCCGTTCTCCAGCAGCGCCAGCAAGGTTTGGAAGATCTCGTGGGTGTTGCTGCCGGGGACCGCAGGGTCCTGCATGTCGTAGAAGCCCGGTGTGTAGACGACGCAGTCCGCATCCATAGCCAGGATGTCCTCAAGCGAGGTGGTTGCGGTGACGCCGACCGGCGGCAGGCCGCACAGCTCGCCGGCGTCCTTGCCTGCCTTGTCGGCGCTGAATACCTTCAGCCCCACCAGTTCCAGCGCGGGATTGAGCAGGATGTATCTAAGGGCGAAGATGCCGGTGTAGCCGGTCGCCCATTGGATGACTTTGTAGCGCGCCATGGTGATCTCCTCGTTGATTGTCATGGAAGTGGTTGCTCAGACGACGGCAGCCGGTGCGTCGGCGGTGCTGGGTTCGACCAGCTGGGTGGCCGGTCGCAGCGCCACCACCGTCACCGCGATCCACATGAAGACGTAGTGCTGGTCGGTCGTCGTCATCGTCAGCGACGCGAGCTCGTGCATCAAAGTGGTGACCTCAGGGTTTTTGCCGGGCGCCGTGTAGGCGGCCACACCCCCGAACAGTGGGGGCAGCACAAGAAACAGCGACATCAGCGCACCGCTCACCAGGGACAGGACGCTCCAGATGCGCCATCCGCCCTCCACGCGAGCCATTTGGACCGCCACCACGGCGAGGATCGGCATTATGAACCCGCCGGTCCAGCCTGCGATGGCGTGGCGCCCCACACGATCCTGGCGTGGTTGTGGACATACCAATCGGCTACCTGCTCGGCGGTCCAGGCCGGGTTCTTCAGCGGAAGCTGCTGCAGGAGGAAGGCGAAGGCCAGGACATAGATGATGGCAAGGCCAAGCCCCCACCACAGGACGATCTGCTGACTGCGCACCGAGAACGCACTCTGTCGGTCAGACATGGGCTCCTTCGATCGATCGGCGAATAGGTTTGAGGCAAGCAGACTTTGGGACCGCCTCTGTCAGGTGCTAGTGCTGGTCCCCGATCTAAGCTGGCCCACACCGTCCGCTTCCTCTTGGGCTTCGCGCTGCAGATGCCGGGTGACGGCGCAGGGCATCGCCACCAGCCAAACGGCGAAGACCGCGAGCGGGATGTAGAAGCCGAGGATGCCGCCGTAGGTCAGTGGCCCTGTCTTGAAGAAGGTGATGACGCCGGTGGGGATGAACAGCACGACGACCCACAGGTTGAGATAGGCCACCCAGCGCGGGAACACCGGTACCGGTGACCGGTCGGCGAACACCGCGATCGCGATGGCCAGGTACTGGACGCAGAACGGAACAAAGTCCATGACGAGCACGAACCACGCGATGTCGTTCATGCCCTGGGTGATCTCTGGTGCCCGCTGCGGCCGATACGCCGTGGCCGACATGATCAGGAACGGCAGGAACAGGAACACCCAGCCGACCGTCGCCGAGGACAGCTGGACAGACGCCAGCGCAGACGGTCGAGGACTCATCCGGCGCATCCGTCGACTGATCGCCACGCACAGCGGCCCGTAGGAAAACACACCGATCAGCACCACAAACAGCCCAACCCGCAGGCGCACCGTGTCCGTCCGGTAAAAATCGGCGATCTGCTGTGCGCTGTAATTAGGGCTCGGAACCGGCAGCAATCCCGCGATGGGCCAAATACCCACCAGCAGGATCACGATGCCGACGATCGAGGACAGCGCGCAATACATCTCCGTACGCCGCGTCATGACACCTCCGTGGATTCGACGATCGTGGACAACCGAAACGGAAAGGACTCGCTGATTCAGATGACGGTCTGTCCGTTATCGACAGGAATGGTCAGGCCGGTAATGGACGCTGCGTCGTCCGAGGCGAGGAACAACGCGGTCCAGACAACGGATTCCGCGGAAACAAGGCCCGGCAACGGGGAGTCGGACTCAATCTTCTGCCGGAACGCAACAGGGTCATCCTGCAGCGAGATGTAGTGCTCCATGAGCGGAGTGAGCGTCGCACCAGGCGCGATCGCGTTCACCCGGATGTTCCGCGCAGCGTATTCGGCGGCCGCTGCTCGAGTCAGTGCGATCAAGCCACCCTTTGAATACGAATACGGAGTCAGGCCGCCGATGCCGATCACCCCGGCAATGGACACGGTATTGACGACACTCCCACCTGAGTCGTTGTGCAACATCGCCGCGATCCCCGCCCGCAAGACGTTGAACGCACCGTCACCGTTGACGCCCTGGACCCGGTTCCAATTAGCTTGAGTCGTCTCGTGCAAGGGCACTGGCAGGTCATCGACACCGGCATTGTTGAAGATCACGTCGACGCCCCCGAAGGCGTCCACGGTCTGGCCGAACGCGCGCCCGACCGCGTCCGCATCGGTCACATCCATCTCGAACGCGAGGGCGCGGGGAACAGCGGCCGCGACTTTCTCGACTCCCTCCCCATTCACATCGACGACCACGACGTTGGCTCCCTCTTCTGAGAATCGCTCTGCTGCGAGCGCGCCAAAGCCGGAGGCGCCACCCGTGATGAAAACTGTCTTGTCGACGAACCTGCTCATGTGTCGAAGCGCTTCCTACTCGTGGGCTTACGGGATCTGCGTGAGACCTCAGATGTGGCCAGCGGCGTGGTCAGGCGTGGATCTTGGCGAAGTGGTCATAGCTGAGGTCGTTGCGGTCGCGGGTGCCTGGGTTGCCGATGGCGTCGACCAGTTCGGTCTTGTTCTCGGAAGGCACCCGCACCGTGCGTTCGGTATCGACGATGGCGCGGCGGAACGTGATCAACCATTTGCCGTCCCGGAGTTCGTACCGGTCGAAGTACCGGCCGAATCCGTGGAGGTCGAACAGTTGTCCTTCCTTCTCGAAGCGCAGTGTTGCCTGCACGTAGGTCTCCCCAACGGCGCGGTCACCTCTGAACTCGACCAAGTGGTTCACGTTGAGGTGGGTGGTCCACGTGAAGGCGTTGAGGTGCATCGGGATCACCCAATCGGCGAATTCTTCCGGGGATCCGGTGAACGTTGTGTAGTCGACGGTGGCGCCGGGATGGAAGGCCGAGACGATCGCTTCCTTGTCGCAGCGGTCCACGCCCCGCGCGTAACGCATTACCGCGTCATAGATCTGGGCCCGCGCCGTCAACTGCTGCACTTGCTCCGCGAATGAATCGTCGGTGCTCATGTGGTTACTCCTTGGTTGGGTATCGATGCGGTGAGGTTCGTCAAACCGCTGTCTTCGGCGCCTGGCCCTTGAGGTGTCCGCAGAGTTCGATGCTGCGGCCCAGGCAGTTCGGCGCGTCCTCCAGCGTGGTGACGATCGGCATGTAGTCGACCGGCAACGCCCAGTCGACGCCAGCGTCGATGTAACCCTGCAGCTGTGATGCCACGAACTTGGGAGTGCCATGGACGAAGCCCTTCTCGGCCATCTTCCGGCTCGCCTTGGACAACACCTCGTCAACGAAGGGCTGCTCGATGGCCAGCGGCTTCATGTTCTGGAAGTAGGTCCAACCCTCCGGAACCGCCGGTTCGATGCCCTCCTTCAGCCAGTCCTGCGGGCTGATGCGCCCGAATACCGCTGCCTGCCAACGGGTCAGGGGATTATCGAGCGCCTTATCCATCGCCTCGTCATCATCGTGGAGCAAGACGGAGCTCCATATCCCGATCCTGAACTTCTCCGGGTCGCGGCCCTTTCGTTCGACGTCGTCCTTCAGCTTTTTGACGCCCGCGGCCGCCTCGTCGTAGTTCGTCCACACATTCGGCGCCGCGACAGCGACCCCGTCGAGATAACTCGTGGCCAAATCCATCAACTGCGGACCACCGCCGAGAGCCCACATCTCGGGACGGTAGGGCTTGGCCGAACCCAGGTAAGCGCCCTTTAGCGTGACGTGGTTGCCCTCAAAATCGATAGGACCGTCGCTGTCCCAGAGCAGGTTGTAAATCTTGCAGAGATCTTCCATACGCTGGATGCCTTCCGACCGCTTATGTCCATAGGGCGCACACTGCTTGACCTCACCGGCACCAATGTTGAACAACGCCTTACCCTTGGTCAGCTTGGCCAGGGTCCACATCGTCTGGACGAACTCCACCGGCGGCGTCCGGATACAGTCCGTGCCGAGCGTGATTCCCAGCCCCGGGGCGGACGCGGCGGCGATCGTCGCGGTGATGACCCCGTCATCGAGTGAGTCGGGGTCCTTCATTACCATGGTCATCGCGGTGTTCTCGTCGTTCCACAAGCAGGGCGGGACGAAACCGACAGTCTGGTCCGATACTTCGGCGTAGTCGACGACGCCGCTGGCCAACAGCGCCTGGGCCTGCTGCACAGTAGCCTCCCACGGCAAATGCCTGTCACCCCAAAGGATTACCGCGGTCTCGACAGCCATCTACTCCACGCTTTCCAATGCGACACTCGGTCGCAGGTCACTGATATTCGGACTTGATTCGTGATAGAGAATCCCCGGCT
Source organism: Mycobacterium sp. (assembly GCF_035570115.1). GTDB lineage: Bacteria > Actinomycetota > Actinomycetes > Mycobacteriales > Mycobacteriaceae > Mycobacterium. The sequence goes on along the minus strand of NZ_DATMLH010000087.1, from coordinate 142,048 downwards.
CGGCGGCGACGACCGGTCGGATCGACTGCAGCAGCGTCGTGACCGAAAGCCAAGTGGCGACCGGGATGTCGTCGCCGGTGTTATCGCCGACGTCCAGACGCAGCCGGATGTGACCCGGCCGGCCGGCGATGTCGATGACGTAGTCCAGGTTGGAGTCACCGGGACCGAACGGAACGTCGTTCTCCGGTCCGATGTAGCGGCAACCCCGTCCCCAATACCAGTACTCGACGTTGGTGTAGACCAACCGCTCACCGATGTATCCACGGTGCGTGCGCACGGCGACCGCGCCGGCGCCGGCGCCGGCTTTTTCTTCGCTGTAGACCTTCACTCCGACGAGTTCGAGGTCATCGCGCTTGATGACCTCGCGCAGGACCGTTCCGCCGATATGGCCAGGTCCCCAGACGATCACGCGATAGGGCCGGTCGGTTCCAGGCTGGGTCACGTCAGCCTCCCTTCAGTGCGAGGTCGCTCACAGCGGTTGCAAACTGTGGCGACGCTAACACCGTTGCTTGCACACAAGCAAGGGAAGTGTTGTTTCAGAACAACAAATCTCCTATAATCTGACGGAGATACTCTGCGGTGGCGCTCGGCCGAATAGCCTCATACATGCAGGTCGGTAGGTGGTGAGTTCAGGTCGGCCGAGTCGGCTTCACGCAGCGGCGCGGTCGCGAATCTCGGGACCTGCGGGTAGCGGAAGGTAGCGTGCTGGTCCATGTCTCTCCCCGACAGCTCCGAGCAGCCGATCCGCAGCCAGCAGGTTCGCGCCGCCGAGTCGACTCGCCGGCTGTTGGACGCCGCGATCGAACTGATTGCCGAGAAAGGCTTCGAGCGGACGACAGCCATCGAGATCGGCGAGCGCGCCGGATACAGCCGGTCGATGGTCCGCTTTCGTTATGGATCGAAAGAGGCGCTCCTGGAGTCACTGCTGCGCAACGAGTACGAGCCCCTCCTGTTGGCTACGCCACCAGAAGGACTCAACGGCCATGGCCGAGCTTTGAACGCCTTATCACGCATCTGTATCGCGGCACAGACGCAACCCGCACTACTGCGCGCGTTCTTCACCATTTGCTTCGAAACCGTCGGTCCCATAGAGCAACTCAAGCCGTGGCTCTCGGACTGGCTAAGCCGTTTCGAGACAGAAGTCGCCTCCAGTCTGCGCGAGGGCATCGCGGACGGGTCGGTGGCCGCGCACGTGGACCCCGACCTTGAAGGGCGAAGATCCATAGCTATGGGCCTCGGCGTGGGCTTCCGATGGGCGCTCGATCCCAGCAGGGATTTCGTTGCGGAATGGACGGATTACATCGACCGTGCGGCCGCAGAGTGGCGGAATCCCTGACACCGTCAACGGATTCCGATTCGACGTGAAGGGACTCAGCCTCTGTGCAGCCGACATGTCCGGTGATGAAGGCCCTAGGCTCCACAGTTCAAAAGCGCAGCCCGCGATCCGGCGCCAGCTACAGACGGGGTTCCACGTCGACGCTGGGCGGCAGCGCCGACGGCTCCCGCTGCGTCGAGCGCCGGACGATCGAGAACGCCGCGGCGCCACCGGCAAGGACCACCACGGCCAACCCCGCGATCAGCAATGGGCGCTTGCCGCGCCGCCGCGATCGGCGGGCCTGATGAAGCGCTTGCGGCAGCCCGGTGACGACCTCCTGCGCGGCCGCCAGCTCCTGCGCAAGGGTCTCCTGGGCGGTTTGCAGATCCCGGGCCAGCCGGCCCTCGCGGTAACGGCGACGCAGAGTCGACGCGCCGGCCTGCGCCGAGTGAGCGCCCAGCCCGACAATGCCGCGGGTGACGTCCACCGGCCCGACCGCGGTATAGGTCAGGCCGCGGGATAGCCGCTGCCGCGGGGTAAGCCGGGTGTGGTTTCTCGCGCTCATGTCTCGCCTTTCCCGGCCGCTTTCTCAAGACCGTGGTCCGATAGTTTCAGACTGCCATACGGGGTGCGGGTACCGGATGTCCGCCGGGCCGGACGGTGATGGCAGACTGTGATGCCGTGACTACCAGCCCGATTCAGACTGCCACTGCCACACTGCACACCAACCGCGGCGACATCAAGATCGCGCTGTTCGGAAACCACGCACCCAAGACCGTCGCCAACTTCGTCGGCCTGGCCCAAGGCACCAAGGACTATTCGACCGAGAACGCCTCGGGCGGTAGCTCGGGCCCGTTCTACGACGGCGCAATCTTTCACCGGGTGATCAGCGGCTTCATGATCCAGGGCGGCGACCCGTCCGGGACCGGCCGCGGTGGCCCCGGCTACAAATTCGCCGACGAATTCCACCCCGAGTTGCAGTTCGACAAGCCGTATCTGCTGGCGATGGCCAATGCGGGCCCGGGAACCAACGGGTCACAGTTCTTCATCACGGTGGGTCAGACGCCGCACTTGAACCGGCGGCACACCATCTTCGGTGAGGTCGTCGACGCGGATTCGCAGAAAGTCGTCGACACCATCGCCGCCACCGCCACCGATCACGGTGACCGGCCAACCGAACCGGTGGTCATCGAGTCGATCACGATTTCCTGAATCCCCGCCCTGCGGGCGGATCAGGAGCCGGCGTAACCCGCGGTGGTCAGCGCGTCGAGCACGTCCAGCGGATCTGTGCCGAGGTCCCAGCGCGAGAGGATTAGCAGCCGGCCGTCTGCTGCATCGATCTCGAGCAGCCGCATTTTGCGGCCGATCCGACGGAATTCAGTGATCCGGATGATCTTGATGTCGGCGCGTCGCAATAGCTGCGTCCGCCACCAGCCGCGTACCTGCAAACCGTCGGTGGTGATTGCCAGCTTCGGACGCGCGCGCCACGTCGCGCTTGCAAACAAGATCAGACCGACCGCGGAAATACCGGCGAGGAACCGCCCGGGCGGGTCTGTGACGACGGTCACACAGGCGATAGCCATCACCACACCGGCGATGCCGCAAGCTGCGATTCCGGGTGAGGACGGTGACCACTGTGTTTGCTGCACGGTCCTCCTAGGCGGGCCTACCACCATCGATCGGGTTATCCACAAGCGCTATCCACAATGGGGATGAATCACACGCGTGTGATCCGGTGGCTTCGACGTTGCCAGCCCAGTAACCGCGCAAACCCAGAATGAATTCATTCCTGCGGCTAGTGCGGTTACCGCCAGCGCATTGTGAGCAACAAGCCGCTGATCATGAAAGCAAACGCGACGGCGTAGTTCCACGGGCCGAGGCTGGCCATCCAAGCCAGCATCGACGGCGCGTCCGGGCCGGTGGCAGCGAGCTGGAACACCATCAGCCAGACCAGGCCGATCAGCATCAGGCCGCAGAACAACACAACGAACCACACGCTGGACGGGCCGGCCTTGACCTTGACCGGTGTGCGGCTCACCGCGCTGACGGTGAAGTCGCTTTTCTTGCGGACCTTGGACTTGGGCATACTTACCTCGAGGGTGCCTCGGCGATTACTGGTATTCAGGGCAGGTGCACCGACGAGCCTAACGTACCCACCAGCAGCGAACGGAGAGCCGATGGCCAAACGGGTCGCCCGGCTGCTCGCCGCACGTGGGGCCAGGTCAACCGGCGGTGAATCGCGCCCCTCGCCGTGGCGGGTCGGCGTTCCGCTGGTCTGCCTGCTGGCCGGGCTGCTGCTCGGTGCTACCCACGGGGTATCTCGTGGCGGCGAGATCCGCCGCAGTGACGCGCCGCGGCTGGTGGACCTGGTCCGCCAGGAGCAGTCCGACGTCGACCGGTTGAACGCCGAACGCGATCGACTGGCCAACACGCTCGATTCGACGCACGGCCGATCGTCGGACACCGCGCTGGCGGCCATGCTGCGCCGGTCCGCCGAGCTGGCCGGTGACGCGGGTCTGGACCCGGTGCACGGGCCGGGCCTGATCGTGACCCTCAACGACGCGCAGCGGGACACCAACGGCCGCTTCCCGCGCGACGCATCCCCGGATGACCTCGTCGTGCACCAGCAGGACATCCAGGCCGTGCTCAACGCGATGTGGAGCGCCGGTGCGGAGGCGATCCAGATGCAGGACCAGCGCATCATCGCCACCTCGGCGCCCCGCTGTGTCGGGAACACGTTGCTTCTCAACGGGCGGACCTATAGCCCGCCTTACACGATCACCGCCATCGGTGACGCGTCGGTCATACAGGCCGCTTTGTCCGCCGCTCCCCTGGTCATCCTCTATAAGCAATATGTGGTGCGGTTCGGGCTCGGCTACAACGAGCAGGTCACGACCGATATCCGGATCGCCGGCTACAGCGAGCCGGTCCGGATGCACTTCGCCCAGCCCGCCGGCCCGATCAGTTACTGATCGGCGAGCCGGCAGGACCTCCCGGTAGCCTGGCACGATGCGGATCTTGGTCGTCGACAACTACGACAGTTTCGTCTTCAACCTGGTGCAGTACCTCGGCCAGCTGGGCGTCGAGGCACAGGTATGGCGCAACGACGACGCGCGCTTGTCCGACCACGCTTCGGTAGCCGCCGAAGTCGATGGGATCCTGCTCAGCCCCGGGCCGGGTACACCGGAACGGGCGGGCGCCTCGATCGACTTGGTACGCGCCTGCGCGGTAGCGTGCACTCCGCTACTGGGTGTGTGCCTGGGGCACCAGGCTATCGGTGTCGCGTTCGGCGCCACGGTCGATCGGGCTCCGGAGTTGCTGCACGGCAAGACCAGCAGCGTCTTCCACACGAATACTAGTGTGCTGCAGGGACTTCCAGATCCATTCACGGCGACCCGGTACCACTCGCTGACCATCTTGCCGCAGACCCTGCCAGCCGAGCTGGAGGTCACCGCCCGCACCCGTAGCGGCGTGATCATGGGCGTGCGGCACACCGAGCTGCCCATCCACGGGGTCCAGTTCCATCCGGAATCGATCCTCACCGAAGGCGGCCATCGAATGCTGGCCAACTGGCTGGCCTACTGCGGCCAGGCCTGGGACGACGCGTTGGTGCGGCGGCTGGAAAGCGAAGTCGTGAGCAGTTTGGCCACGGTGCGGCGCCACGACGACCCGAGGTCATCCGGGCGGGCGCTGTCGGCTATTGACCGAACTTCAGCGTGATCGGGCCGTCCTTGTTCACGCCTTGACCGGCGGAGGGGCTCTGGAATACCACCCGGTTGTGCTGAGAACCGCCCGCGTCGACGTCGGCGCCCTTCACCAGCACGCCGGTCCATCCGAGCGCGCGCAGCTGGGGCTCAGCTTCGGTCCAGACCAGGCCTGACAAATCCGGCATGATGAACTGGTTGCCCTTGGAGACCTGTATCTCGATCACCTGATCGACCGGAACAGTCGCTCCCGCAGGCGGATTGGTCCCGAGCACATCGCCGGCCGGACGGGGGCTGTCGACCTCGGCCTGGCTGAATTTGGTGAACCCGTAGACGGTGAGGTTCTTCTGTGCGAGGTCGGCGGTCTCCCCCGTGACGTCAGGAACCTGCTTGGTCGACGGACCCGAGCCGACGATGACCGAGATCTCGTTGGTGATCGCCGACGTCTGGTTGGCCGGCGGATTGGTCCCGATGACCTTGTCTTTCATCTCCGGTGTGGAGGGCGATTGGACCTCCTTGAAGCGGCCGAACCCGGCCGATTTCAGTTTCTTCACCGCGGAGGCGTAGCTCAGCGACGACACGTCCGGCACCTCGCGCTGCTCGGGGCCGGTCGACACGTTGACCGTGACCAGGTCGCCGGCCCCCACTTTGGCATTGCCGGCCGGGTCGGTGCCGATGACGTGGTCAGGCTGGACGGTTGAATCCGGCTGCTGCTGGGTGCGCGTCTTGAAGCCGTGATTTTGCAGCGCGGCGATCGCGTCGGCCGACGCCTCGCCTCGCACGTCGGGCACCGAGACGTCGCGCAAACCGCCGCCGAAGGTGTTGATCAGGATGGTGACGATGACGGTCAGCACCGCCAGCGCCGCGACCGCGATAACCCAGCGGCTCACCGAACCGGGGCCGCGTTCCCGAGTGAAGTCGAGTTCCTGGCGTGGCAGCGGATCGGTCTGCGGCCCGGCCGAGTCGCTGGGATGGCTCGACGCCATCAGCGACGAACGCTCGGCGTCGGTGAGAATCTTGGGCGCCTCCGGCGGCTCACCGTTGTGCACCCGAACCAGGTCGGTGCGCATCTCCGCGGCGGTCTGATAGCGGTTCTCGGGATTTTTGGCCAGCGCCTTGAGCACCACGGCGTCGAGGTCGGCGGAAATGCCCTGATGGCGCTGCGACGGCGAAACAGGGTCCTCGCGGACATGCTGGTAGGCCACCGCGACGGGCGAATCGCCGACGAAAGGGGGTTCGCCGGTGAGCATTTCGTAGAGCACGCAGCCCAGCGAGTAGACATCGGACCGGGCATCGACCGGATCGCCCCGGGCCTGCTCGGGGGAAAGGTATTGCGCGGTACCGATCACCGCCGCGGTCTGGGTGACGCTGTTCCCGCCGTCGGCCAGCGCCCTCGCGATCCCGAAGTCCATCACCTTTACCGCGTTGGTCGTGCTGATCATGATGTTGGCCGGCTTGACGTCCCGGTGGATGATGCCGTGCTGGTGGGAAAAGTTCAGCGCCTGGCAGGCGTCGGCGATGATTTCGATGGCGCGCGTCGGCGGCAGTGGTCCGTCGGTATGAACGATGTCGCGCAGTGTGACGCCGTTGACGTACTCCATCACGATGTAGGGCAGCGGGCCGGCGGCGGTTTCGGCCTCGCCGGTGTCGTAGACCGCGACGATCGCTGGGTGGTTCAGTGCGGCGGCGTTTTGCGCCTCTCGCCGGAAGCGCAGGTAAAAGCTGGGGTCGCGGGCCAGGTCGGCGCGCAACACCTTGACCGCCACGTCGCGGTGTAACCGGACATCCCGGGCCAAATGAACCTCCGACATGCCACCGAAGCCGAGGATTTCGCCAACTTCGTAGCGGTCGGACAGGTGTTGCGGGGTCGTCATCCTGGTGTCTCGTGTCGGGGCAGCATCGCGCGATAGTGTGTCAGCGCGACCGCCCGTCTGTGTGTGGGCAGCTCGCATTGCCGTCCAGCATTCCCTGTCACCCCTCGATCCGTCCAATTTGTCGGATGCGCCGGCGCCGGACTCGGCTTGCTGGGCGGCTGCCCCGTGTCGGTCACGGTGGGTGTCGACGGTTGCTGCTGAGAGTTGTTGTCGTGCGAGTTGATGACGATGAGTACCGCGATGATGATCGCCAGTGCGCCCAGGACCCCGGCGGCCCACAGCAGCGCGCGTTGACCGGACGAGAAGGTGCGCCGTGGCGGCTGCGTGCGGTGACCGCCGGTATTCGGCCGGGCGCGACGGGCGGCGGGAGCCCGGCCGGTCGCGGTGGCGGCGGCCCGCGCCTGTGCGCCCGACGGAATGGCGGCCGGAGTGGCCCGGCCGGCGGGAGCCCCTTGGTTTGGTCGAGGCGGCCTGCGGCCGGCGCGGACGGCGGCTACCGCGTCGGCGAACGGTCCCCCGCTGCGGTAACGCATGCCGGGGTTTTTGACCAGCGTTATCTCGATGAGTTCGCGCACGTTTTGCGGCAGATCAGGCGGCAGCGGCGGGGGCGGCTCTTTGATGTGCTTCATCGCCACCGTCAACGCACCGTCGCCAGTGAACGGTCGCTTACCCGAAACCGCTTCGTAGCCAACCACTCCCAGCGAGTAGACATCGCTGGACGGAGACGCATCGTGGCCCAGTGCCTGCTCGGGGGCGATGTACTGGGCGGTGCCCATCACCATGCCGGTCTGGGTCACCGGAGCGGCGTCGACGGCCTTGGCGATACCGAAGTCGGTGATCTTCACCTGACCGGTGGGCGTGATGAGAATGTTGCCGGGCTTGACGTCGCGATGCACCAGGCCGGCGGCGTGCGCGACTTGCAGCGCACGCCCGGTCTGCTCGAGCATGTCCAGCGTGTGCCGCAGCGAGAGGCGGCCGGTGCGTTTGAGCACCGAGTTGAGCGGCTCGCCGTTGACCAACTCCATCACCAGGTAGGCGGTGCGACCCTCGCCCTCCATTTGGGTTTCCCCGTAGTCGTGCACGCTGGCGATCCCGGGATGATTGAGCATCGCGGTGGTGCGTGCCTCGACCCGAAACCGCTCGATGAACTCAGGGTCAGAGGAGAACTCGCTCTTGAGCACCTTGACCGCGACACGGCGCCCCAGCCGGCTGTCCACCGCCTCCCACACTTGGCCCATGCCGCCGGTGGCGATGAGGCGCTGCAGCCGGTACCGGCCAGACAGCGTCACACCTACTCGCGGGCTCATGGTCCTCCCTGCAGTGCGGCCTCGATCACGGCCCGTCCAATCGGTGCGGCAAGCGCTCCGCCGGTTGCGGACAAGCGGTCAGCGCCGTCCTCCACCAGCACCGCAACCGCCACCTTCGGGGTCTGTGCGGGCGCGAAGGCGATGTACCACGCGTGGGGTGGGGTGTGGCGCGGGTCGGTGCCGTGCTCTGCGGTGCCCGTCTTGGATGCGATCTGCACGCCGGGGATCGCCCCTTTCTGCTGTGTGACCTTCTCGGCGCCGACCATCAACTCCGTCAGCTTAGCTGCGACCTCGGGGGAGACTGCACGGCGCCGTTGATGCGGCGCGGTGGTGCTGATGTTAGCCAGATCGGGCCCTTGCAGGCTGTCGACCAGGTAGGGCTGCATGGTTACGCCGGCATTGGCGATGGTAGCGGCAACCAGCGCATTCTCCAGCGGGGTCACCGCGACGTCCTTTTGGCCGATGCTCGACATTCCCAACGCGGCGGCGTCCGCGATTGGGCCTGTGGTGGACTCGGCGACCTGCAGCGGAACGGGGTCGAGGACGTCGTCGAGGCCGAACGACTGGGCTGTGCTGCGCAGCGCGTCCGTGCCGGTGAGCAGGCCCAACTGTACGAACGCGGTGTTACACGACCGGGCGAACGCCTCACGCAGCGAGACGGTTTCGGCGTTGATGCAGGCGGCGCCGCCGTAGTTCTCCAAGGTGGCGGTGCTGTCCGGCAATGGAATCGTGGCCGCGGCGGTGAGCTGTTCGTCTTCGGTCGCGCCGTTCTGCAGCGCGGCCGCGGTGGTGATCACCTTGAATGTCGAACCGGGTGGATAGGTCTCGGAGATGGCGCGGTTGGTCATCGGCGAATGCGGGTCGTCGCGAAGTTGCTGCCAGGTTTGCGACTGCTGTTCGGGGTCATGCGACGCGAGCAGGTTTTGGTCGTAGGACGGCGTAGACACCAGCGCCAGGATTTTGCCGGTTGACGGCTCTAGCGCGACAACCGCTCCCCGGCAGGGTCCGTTGCAGCCCTGCTGCATAGCGTCCCAACCGGCTTGCTGGATCCGCGGGTTGATGGTGGTATCGACGTTGCCGCCGCGCGGGTCGCGGCCGGTGAAGAAGTCGGCCAGCCGGCGACCGAACAACCGTTGGTCGGACCCGTTCAGCAGGGGATCCTCGGCCCGTTCCAGTCCGGTGCTGGAATAGCGCAATGAATAGAACCCGGTGACCGGGGCGTAGACCGCCGCGTTGGGATAGACGCGTAGGAATCGGAAGCGGCTCTCGGTGGCCACCGAATACGCCAGTAGCTGGCCGCTCGCGGTGATTTGGCCGCGCTGGCGGGAGTATTCGTCGAGCAGTACCCGCTGGTTGCGCGGATCGGCCCGCAACCCGTCGGCGGTGAACACCTGAGTGACGGTGGCGTTGAGCAGCAACAGCACGATCAGCGCCATCACGGTCACCGAGATCCGGCGCAACGAGGTGTTCATACCCGCTCGATCACCTCGGTGCCGGCACCGGCGATCGGCGACGTGTTACGCGGCCGGGTGCGGAACGGGCGCCGGGCAGAATGCGAGATGCGCACCAGGATGGCCAGCAGTACATAGTTGGCCAACAGCGATGAGCCCCCGTACGACATCCAGGGCGTGGTCAGCCCGGTTAGCGGAATGAGGTTGGTTACCCCGCCGACGACGATGAACAGCTGCACGGCGAGCGCCGAGGCCAGGCCCGCGGCCAGCAGCTTGCCGAAACTGTCCCGCACCGCGATCGCGGTACGCATGCCGCGGATGATCACGATCGTGTACAGCATCAGCAGGCCGGCCAACCCGACTAGCCCCAGTTCTTCGCCGAACGCGGCGATGATGAAATCGGTCGACGCGGCCGGCACGGTGCCGGGCTGACCATTGCCGAGACCGGTGCCGAACACTCCGCCGGTAGCAAAGCTGAAGAGCGACTGCACAATCTGATAGCCCGCACCATCCGGGTCGGCGAAGGGGTCTAGCCAGGTCTGAACGCGGACCCGAACATGGTTGAAAATGAAGTACGCCGCAACACTTCCCAGCGCGAACAGGGCCAAGCCGAGGACGACCCAACTGAACCGCTGGGTGGCAAGGTAAACGACCACTAGGAATGACGCATAGAGCAGCAGCGAAGTCCCCAGGTCCTTTTCGAAGACCATCACACCGACCGAAGCCACCCAGGCCGCCAGCAGCGGAGCCAGGTCACGCGGCCGCGGTAGGTCCATGCCCAGGACATGCTTGCCGGCACTGGTGAACAGACCGCGTTTGGCTACCAGCACCGCTGAAAAGAAAATGAGCAGAAGGATTTTAGAGAATTCAGCCGGCTGAATCGAAAAGCCCGGCAACTTGATCCAGATCTTCGCGCCGTTCTGCTCAGATAACGACCGTGGCAGCAACGCCGGAACCGCGAGTATGACCAGTCCGGTCAGCCCACAGATATAACCGTAGCGGGCGAGTTGTCGATGGTCCTTCAACCAGATCACCACGAAAGCAAAAGCCCCCACCCCCACCAGGGTCCACAGAATCTGCGGGTTTGCGCGAGCATTGGCCCCGGAGAGACGGTCGTCGAGGTCAAGCCGGTGAATCATCACCAGGCCCAGACCGTTGAGCAGCGCCACTATCGGCAGCAGCAACGGATCCGCGTACGGCGCAAAGCGTCTGATGGCCAGGTGGGCGCACGCGAACACCGCCAAAAACCCTACGGCGTAATTGATCAGCTGCCAGTTCAAGCCGCGTTCCTGATTGGCCTGCACGATCGCGAAAGCCGCCGTGGTGATCACGGCGGCGAAGCACAGCAGCAGCAGTTCGGCATTGCGCCGGTTCGGCAGCGGAGGTGTCACTGCGACGGGCGGCTGCGGCTGGGTGGTCATGTCGGCGCCCGGCAGTCGGTGCCCGGCTGCGGTGGTGGTGGGGCGAGCGCCGTGACTGTGGGAGCGGCCGATGTCGGCGATGGACTTGCCCCAGGTTGATCGGGGGTACCGACGCTTGACTCCGGTGCCTGGGTCGTCGTGGGCGCGGCCGGTTGTGGCGTGGACGCAGGGGGCGACTGGGCGCGCGCGGGCGGGCAGAGCGGCAGCAGCGACTCGGTCGACAATCTGCGCAGCTGTGCATCGGCCTGCTCGAGCGTGCCTACCGGAAGCCCGGCGGCCACCTGCGCACGAGCCGACTGGGCCAGATCGGCCAGCTTCATCGGTTGGCAGTTACCGCCGGCCTGGCCGTAGCGGATCACCGAGAGCTGGTTGCGGCTGTTCAGACAGCCCTGCGAATAGGGCTGGTGCAGCGGCACTCCCAGGATGGACACCTGGATGCCTTGCATGATGGACACGGCGCCGCCATAGTCGGCGACATAGTAGTAATTGCGGACGATGGTCCGGCCGATGGCCAGCGTTGCGAGCACGAGTAAGACGATGAGCGCGGCGCCGATCGCGATCCGCCGCCGCGACCGCCGTGGCGGGGTGAAGGTATCGACTTGCGGCAGAACGCGTTTGACGACATTCTTGCGCGGACTGATGGCCGAAGCGCGGCCCGCTGCGGTGTTGGGGCGGGTCAGGGTCAGTTGGTCGTCTTCGCCGGATACCGCGCCGGCGATGATCGGTTGCGTCGGGCCGTAGTCGTAGTCGACGACGTCGGCGACGACCACGGTGACGTTGTCGGGGCCGCCGCCGCGCAGCGCCAATTCGATAAGGCGGTCAGCGCTGTCGGTGACATCGGGAATTTGCAGGGCGTCGAGGATGGTTTCGTCGCTGACCGGGTCGGAGAGGCCGTCCGAGCACAACAGGTAGCGATCACCGGTGTGTACTTCCCGCATGGTCAGGGTGGGCTCGACCTCATGACCGGTGAGCGCCCGCATGATCAACGATCGCTGCGGGTGGCTGTGTGCCTCCTCCCGGGTGATCCGCCCCTCGTCAACCAAGGTCTGGACGAACGTGTCGTCCTTGGTGATTTGGGTCAGCTCGCCGTCGCGCAGCAGATAGCCGCGCGAATCGCCAATGTGCGCCAACCCAAGACGGTTGCCCGCGAACAGGATTGCGGTGAGTGTAGTGCCCATCCCCTCGAGGTCGGGTTCCATCTCGACCTGTGCGGCGATGGCCGAGTTGCCGGAACGTATCGCCGTGTCGAGCTTGGCCAGCAGGTCGCCGCCGGGTTCGTCGTCGTCGAGGTGGGCCAATGCGGCAACCACCAACTGGGAAGCGACTTCTCCGGCGGCGTGGCCGCCCATGCCGTCGGCCAATGCCAGCAACCGCGCGCCGGCGTACACCGAGTCTTCGTTGTTGGAGCGGACCAGGCCGACGTCGCTCCGGGCCGCATAACGCAAGACCAAAGTCACGGGCGCAGCTCAATTACCGTCTTGCCGATACGAACCGGCGTGCTGATGGGAACCCGTACCGCGGTCGTCACCTTCGCCCTGTCAAGGTATGTGCCGTTGGTCGATCCTAAATCTTCGACGTACCATTCCGTGCCGCGCTGGGAAAGCCGCGCGTGCCGCGTCGAGGCGTAGTCGTCGGTCAGTACCAGAGTGGAGTCGTCGGCGCGCCCGATCAGCACCGGTTGGCCGCTGAGGGTGATACGAGCACCGACCAACGCCCCCTCGGTCACGACCAGGTAGCGCGCGGCGGTTAAGCGCTGTCGCGACGGCAATAGTGTGCCCCGCAACGTCAAACCGCGCCGCACCATCACCGCGCCGGTCGGAGCATAGATGTCAGTCCGCAGGATTCTCAGCACCGACCAAATGAACAGCCACAACAGCATCAAGAACCCGGCGCGCGTCAGCTGCAGCACTAGTCCCTGCATCTGGCGTCCCCTCCGTCCTGGCACCGCACGCTTCGCGTGACCGGATATGGCAACGTCACGATACTTGGACGGCGGTCGACGCGGGGTGAAGCTGGGTAGCTCCGCTACCTAGTGGCTCAATGGATGTGGACGACGATCTCAGAGTGCCCAAGCCGGATCACGTCGCCGTCAGCCAACTGCCATTCCTGCACAGGCGCGTTGTTGACGGTGGTGCCATTGGTGGAGTTGAGGTCCGACAGTAACGCGACATGGCCGTCCCAGCGGATCTCCAGATGCCGGCGCGACACACCGGTGTCCGGCAGCCGGAACTGGGCGTCCTGGCCGCGGCCGATGATGTTGGCACCGTCGCGCAACTGGTAAGTGCGTCCGCTGCCGTCATCGAGCTGCAAAGTGACCGCGGTCCCGGAGGACGAGTAACCGGCCTGTCCGTAGCCGCCGTAGCCACCGGCTTCGGCGGACTGGCCATAGTCGTAGTCGCGCCCGGCCTGCTCGGGGTATCCACCGCCGTATGGCTGGCCGGGGGCCTCGCCGTAACGGCCGTAGTCGGGCTGTTGGGCGTAGTCCTGTCGGCCGTACCCCGGACCGCCGGCGTAGCCCTGCTGGTCGTAGCCGCCGCCCTGGTCGGGATAGGGCGAGCGTTGGTCGGGTGCGGCGTAGCCGCCCTCGTCGTGGCGGGCCGGTCCGCGGCCGTAGTCGGCGTACTCGCCGTATCCCTGGCCGCCGGGTTGGTCATAGCCGCCCTGGCGGTAGCCGGCGTCATAACCTTGGCCGCCGCCGTAACCGCCGGCGGGGCGCTGTTCGTGCTGCGGGTAGCCGCGTTGGTCGGGGTAGCCGCCTTGATCCGGGTATCCCCCCTGCTCGGGGTAACCGCGCTGGTCGGGGTAGCCGCGTTGATCGGGGTATGCCCCCTGCTCGGGGTAACCGCGCTGGTCGGGGTAGCCGCGCTGGTCGGGGTAGCCGCGTTGGTCGGGGTAGCCGCCTTGCGCCGGGTAGCCACCCTGGTCGGGTGGCGCGGCCGGGTAACCGGGCTGGTCCGGGTAGCCGCCCGATTCCGGCGGATAGGCACCCCGGGGATCCTGGCCACCGCGCGGGTCGTCTTGCGGCTGCCCGTGGTGTTCGTCGTAGTAGTCGTCGGGCCGCCCCTGCCCCTGGCCGCCGCGGTAGCTCGAATTCTCAGTCATCGGTGGTACTCCTGGTTCTGCGCTGAACGCATGGTCTGATTGTGGCGGGGCGAGGTCGCTGGCCGACGGGCGGGGCGCGACATCGGGGTTGACAGCACCGCGGGCGCGGAACTGGCCGGTATGTAGGTTCGCCGACTGCTCGAACCGGACGACCACGTCACCATATGTTTGCCACCCCTGTTCGCCGATGTATCCCGCCAACTGCCTAGCGAAAGCGTCCGAAGTGAGGTCCGGGTCGGCGCCCACTTTCCGGTAGTCGTGCATACCGAGGGTAATGATGTATTCGTTGGGAGCCAAAAGCCGATCGCCCTGAAGCGGGCGGATTCCGTCGGCCGCCTCCCTGCGCAGCAGGGCTTCTACCTCTTGGGGGACGATCGATCCGCCGAACACCCGGGCGAAAGCATCACCGACGGTGACCTCAAGTTTGCGCTCGATGCGTTGAACTAGCCCCTTCTGGCTGCTGGTGTCCAAGCGCCCGCCTCAGTCCTGGTCTATCGCGGCCGCACGGCGGACGATCCTCCGGCGTGTCGCATCACGCGTGTCGTACTTCAGCATGCTATCGGGCCTGTGCAGCGCAGCGGCACTTGCAGAATTCTGAGAATCGCATCAATCCAGGTCAAGCGTTGCGTTCGGCGGTGCCGAGCACCGCCGTCCGGGCGTCGGCGCAGTTGGGGATGCCGGCCATTGCAGTGGTAGGCTCCACCGATTGTTCAGGGCGAGTGGCGGAATGGCAGACGCGCTGGCTTCAGGTGCCAGTGTCCTTCGGGACGTGGGGGTTCAAGTCCCCCTTCGCCCACAACGAGCAGTTCTACAAACTCAGCGAAAGTATCGGGTCGCGAGGGTGATCGCGGCAGAGGTTTGATTCACTCCCCGTTAGCTAGTGAAGTCAACCCGCGCGTCGGTCTCTTGGTCGAGGCCGAAGACCTGCACGGCCGCTGACTTTCCTTTCAGCGCGTGCGATCCCCGGTCGATTAGTCCCAGCGGTCGAACAATCAGTGCATCGACGGACTGCTGGGTGAGAAGGATCGCGTCACCCGTGATCTTGGTGAGCTGCTCGACGCGGGCAGCGACGTTTGTCGTGTCGCCGATAAGGGTGAACTCAAGGTGGCCTCCGCCGCCGATGGTGCCGGCAATCACCACACCGGTGTTGATCCCGATGCCGATCCGGAGGTCGCCACCGAATCGCTCCGCGACGAGGCGCTGAATCAGGACCGCGGCGCCCACCGCGGCGTCGGCGTGATCCGCGAGGTCGTTGGGGGCGCCGAAGACGGCCAGCGCGCCGTCGCCGAGGAACTTGTTGACGTGCCCACCGGCGTCGACAACAGCAGGCACCACTATCGCGAACAAGGCGTTGAGCCGGGCGACAGCGTCTTCGGCGGTGTTGGCCTCGGCGAACGGCGTGAAGTCGCGGATGTCGACGAACATCACCGTCACCTCGCGGCGCTCCCCGGTAAACACGTCGTCACCCTGCCGGAGTAGCCGCGCCGCCAGGACCGGGTCGACGTAGGTCCCGAACGCCGACTGAAGTCGTTGCCGCTCAGCCAATCCCGCTTGCATCCGGTTGAACGACGCCGCCAGCGTGCCCAGGTCATCGTCTTGAACTACTGGCAGGCGTTGGCTGTAGTCACCGGCCGCAACGCGTTCGGTTCCTTTGGCGAGGTCACGAATGGGTAGCATGGACGGTGAGAACGCGGCGCCGACAGTGAGCGGCACCGCAAATACAAGCGTCAACGCGCACCCGATGCCCACGGCGAGCAGGGGGGCCTCACCAGCGCGATCAAACACCGCCGCCAGCATCGCGCCCCCCACGGCGAACCCAAACGCGGTTGCGAGCATGGCCACGTTGGACCACGTGGCGAAAGTCGGGCGAGAACGAGGCAGAGACTCGCCGATCCCGGTGTAACCCGCGATTGCGACCCGGGCTGGTCGCAGCGCCCCTTCCACGAAGCTGTGGACAGCGACCAAATTGACGGCAGTTGCGAACGCGGCGCCCAGAATCCCGTACTGGACGAGCCGCGGTCCGGTCCCCCCGGCGATCGCACCGACAACAACCGACAACACGGCGGCATAAGCAGCTACGGCAGCATGAGCTCGGACAACCAACCTTCGACCCCAGATGTATGTGGCCTCCAGTGCCTCCGCCCGGTCGACGTCGTAGCCGGCGGCCCACCGGTCTACTACGCGCATGGATGCGAGCCCCGGAAGAACCTGCACGAATGACAGCACGGGCATGGCGGCAGCGGTGAGGGCGGCCACTTGGACGTAGTGACTGGACTTTTCGAACGCGACAATGACGGACGAAAAGAAGAGATAGAGCGGCAAGGTTGCGAGGATCGCGACCACCCAGATCGCCCATGAATACCTCGCGCCGTACCGAACCCACGCCCACTGCCAGATGCGGTCCATGCCGCGACACTAAGTGGCCAGCCACCTTGTCACCCGCATTTGTATCGTGCCGCCAACGATCTGGACATCCGCGCGGCTAATTTCGTCCTGTCGGCGATGACGTGATGCCGGTCGCAGATGCCCAACTTCGCAGCAACGATGCCCGCCCCCAACTGACCCGCGGACTGCGACACGGCCTGATGCATGCACTCGCGAGAGACGCCACTACTAAAGTGCAGTCGGGTTCCTTGCCTGGCAAATCTCAGAACTAAAGAACTGAGATGACTTTCGTGGGAGCGGTTGTACCGTAAGAAGTACCAGTTGGGGCTGTCTCAGAAGTTGCCTCAAAAATATCGTCTCAGATGGACCCGTTCTGAGACTTTCGTCTTCGTATACCCGTGGCTTCGTCGCGGTGTGACGGTCGGAGAGCAACCAAAGATCACCTGAGGAACCCGCCAAGGGCCCGGCCGTTAGGATTGCGGGATGACTGACTCGGCAGTGACCACGGTGGACGGCGGCGCACGCAGGGTCACTCGGCGGGTGTCGGTCCGCGCATCCAGCGCGGATGTATTCGCGTTGCTCGCCGATCCGCATCGCCACCCTGAGCTGGACGGCTCCGGCACTGTCCGCGACATCCCGGTCACCGGCCCTGAACGCTTGAGCGATGGCGCGAAGTTCACCGTCGGCATGAAGCAGTACGGCGTCCCCTACAAGATCACCTCGACCGTGACGGCATTCGAGGCAGACCATCTCATCGAGTGGCAGCACCCGCTCGGGCACCGGTGGCGCTGGGAACTGGACGAAACCAAGCCTGGCACTACCCAGATCACCGAGACCTTTGACTACAGCACCGCGAAGGCCCCGAAGCTGCTCGAGTTGTTCGGTCAGCCAGCCAAGAATGGCATCGGGATCACCAAGACCCTGGAAGCGTTGGCCGCCCGCTTCGCCTGATCACCCGCGTTGCCCCCAGGCAACGCATGAACTTTGCAACCCGCGCGGCCTTCGGCCTCAGACTGGGCCTCACATCAACCCTGGTACCGCTCGGATTGGACGAATGCCAGTCTCCGAAGTCCTGGGGCTCCCCATGGCCGAACCGGACTGGCCCGCCGAGGCCATGGCGTGCTGCAGCAACTCCAGCACCACCGTTTACCTCACCGACGGCCAGCGCAGAATGGCCCAGTGGGACCTGATCCCCGGCTCTTGGGAACGCACCGTCTACTTTGAAGCCGCGCGAGCACTCACCGAACAACGTTTCGGCCAGCTCGCCAGAAAGCGGTGGAACGAACGCCAGAAAGCCCGTCTGACGGGGAACTAGAACTGCTCACAAATGTGATGAGTCGGGTCAGGGGTTACACATGAGTCGCGTCACTGGTTACAGGTTGCCCCGGCCATCGGCCGGGGTTTTCCTTTGCGCACGCCGGTTTCTCGGGCACTGAAGTCACTGGCCATCGTCAGGAGCGCCCCGGGAATTAAGGTGCCAGTGCTGCGATCGCAGGCTGGCCGGGCACCTCCGCCGCGGGCTTTTTGGGTAGGAACGCGGCGGGGATCAGTACGGTGAGCGCGAAACTTACGGCCACGACGAACACCACCGTGTAGGCGTGCGACAAGTCGCTGGTCACGTGGTCCATGAAACCCGGTGCCAGCACCTGCGGTGGGTGGGGTGGCACGCCATGTTTGGTGATTTCTTCCTTTAGCGCGGCGGCTTTGCCTGCCGCTTGGATGAATTGGCTGTGGTTGAACTGGCTGGTCAGAATCACCGACATCAACGCGGTACCGATGGACCCTGCGACCTGCAGGTTGACGTTGATCAACGCCGACCCGCACGCCACCTGATGGGGCGCCAGTCCGCGCACCGCGGAGCCGAACAGCGGCATCATCGTGCTGCCCGAACCCATGCCCATCAGTGCCAGGCCGGTCAGCAGTAGCGGCCTGTACGCGCAGTGGTGGCTGACGCCGTAGGCGAACGTGCCCATGCCGAGGGCGGTCACCGTGGTTCCCGCCAGCACCACCCAACCGGGTCCGCGCTTGTCCATGATCCGGCCGGCGATCGGCATCGTCAGCATCGCGCCAAGGCCTCGGGGGATCAGATGCGCACCCGACTGAAGCGGCGTCTGGCCGAGCAATTGCTGGAAGTAACTGGGGACCAGCAACACGGCGCCGAAGAACGCGATCGCGTGCAACGAGATCGTCGTGTTGGCCAGTGCGACGATCCGGTTTTTGAACAGTCGCAGGTCGAGCAGCGGGTGATCGGTGCCAAACAGCGCGTGGAGTACGAATCCGATGATCAGCAGCAGGCCGACTGAAGCGGGAATCCACGCCGCACGGTGGGTGAGGGTGCCGTGCGCGGGTAGCGACGACGCGCCGTAAAGAAACAGGGCCAGGCCAGGGGAGAGCAGCAGCATGCCGATGAAGTCGAATCTCTCGGCGGGGTGCGATTCGTCCTTCGTAAAGACGATCGCGGCCAGCGTGAACGCCAGGGCGCCGATCGGAATGTTGATCAAGAAGATCCACGGCCAGCCGAAGGACTGGATCAGCCAGCCGCTGAGCATCGGCCCTCCCATTGGGCCCAGCAGCATGGGGATGCCGAGCACCGCCATCAACCGGCCCAGCCGTTTTGGGCCGGCCGCGCGGGTCAGGATGATGAAGTTCAGCGGCATCAGCATGCCGCCTCCGAACCCCTGCACCACCCGGAAGGCGATCAGCAGCGTGATGTTGGGTGCCATCGCGCACAGGAGCGACCCTAGGGTGAAGGCCAGGACCGATCCCATGAAGAGCCGCCTGGTGCCGAACCGGTCGGCCGCCCAGCCGGTCACCGGGATCACCGTTGCCATTGCCAGCGTGGTTCCTGTCATGGTCCACGCCACGACGGCCTGGGTGGTGTGGAATCCGGTGATGAAGGTGCGCTGCGCGACGCTGACCACCGTGGTGTCCAGGGTTGCCATCACCGCGGCCAGCACGCCGACGCCGGCGACCTTGAGCAGACCAGCGCTGAGGTCCTCGGGATATGCGTTTGGCGTGGGATGCACGGTGCGATTTACCACTTAGACAGCCTAGCTAGCCGGCCCAGCTAATTGCCTTCGGAGTAGCCGTCTGCCAGCTGTAGATATGCTGTACACCAACAAGACTGACACCGGAGACACGCCGATGGTGCACCTGATGCAGCACGTCGCGGGCGAGATTTGCCCGCACATACGTTGAGGGTTTCTCGTCTCAGGATGGACCCACGGGTTTGCCCAGTTATTCATCAATATCGACGATCCTCCAAAACGGGGGCAGAAGCCGGTAAGCGTGAATCCGCCTGAAAAGGAAGGGGTTTGGCTCTTCGAGCGAGGAGGTGGGCACGGCGCTTGCCGCGTGCACGACCGTGCATATTGTCGTCGGGTCTCGCATGCGGTTCTTCCTTAGTCGCAACCCCCAAGACCTCAGGGCGTCCGAACTGGTGCAGTCCTATTGCTTTGATTGCCATTTCGCCGTTCATGGATGTGATGGCTCCCAGCCCAATGACTGACACCCGACCCCTTTAATGATTGCCGCCGGCGGCCTGTCTTTGAGACTGCCGTGGCGGCGACCTCGGCTACGACGGGAAATCTACGTAGCCGATACGTAAGTCGTGACCGCGCGGCAGTCATCGGGTGATCTTCTTCGGCTGGGGCCTGGCGCTGGCGTTCGCGGCCCGTTGCAGTAGACCGCCGATTATGCTGCGGCACAACTTAATGCGGATTAGTTAAGTCACAAACCGAGCGCCGTGCCACCCTGATCAACTTCCTGAACAACTACACAGCATCCTGATACGCACGACGCCCCTGACACCCTCGGTTGACCACAGTCAGCGCGCTCTTAAGGTCACGTGAGCTCAAAATAATCCAACAGTCACGAACTCGAATGAGTTGTGGTCTCGGTGTTCGACGAAGACAAACGCGGGTATCGGCGGCCAGCGCTATGGATCGATGGCGGCCCGTCAGTGGACTTGGTGAGCGGCGAACCAGTCGAGCAGGAGATCGGCGAGCTTGTCGGGTTGTTCCTCGGGTATCCAGTGCGAAACGTCGGGCAGGATCTCGAACCGGTATTCTCCGCTGACGTACCGAGCGGTGTGATGGGCTGCTTTGGGAAGCAACGCGATGTCACCGTCGCTCCACACGTACAGCGTTGGCACAGAGATCTTTTGGTTGTTGGTACGCGGGTCGGACAATGGGATCGCGCGGTACCAGTTGATGCCCGCCCGCATGGCGCCAGGCTCACTCATCGCCTGTACATCGCGCTCGATAGCGGCAGGAGTCTGCCCGCTCCGCCGCAGGAATTCGGAGGCGAAAGCACCATTGCGGCGCGTCAACAGCCATTCCGGTATTCGCGGCAACTGGAAGACGTACATGTACCAGGACGCCAGACCCTGACGACTGGTCGCAAGCGATTTCATGAACGCGCCGGGATGCGGCACGGATATCGGCGACACGGTTGCCAGCCGGTCGGGCATTTCGGCCGCGGCGGCCCACGCGACCGCAGCGCCCCAGTCGTGCCCGACCAGGTGCACTTGCCGCGCACCGCTGGCGTCGATCAGCGCGCGCACGTCGGCGACGAGTTCCGACGTGCGGTAGTCGCGGCGGCGGAGTGGCCGGGCGCCCGGTGAATACCCCCGCTGGTTGGGCGCCAGGCACCGATAGCCCTCGGCGGCGAGCCGGTCGATGACCGCGTTCCAGCTGTCGTTGCGTTGCGGGAAGCCGTGCAGCAAAACCACGACAGGTCCGTCGTGCGGTCCGGCATCACGGACATCGAAGACCAGGTCATCACGGCGGTAATGCTCCATAGATCAAGGATCTCGCACTACGGAAGCTTGTGGCGTGGCGGGTTTGACACCAGCGCTCGCGGTGGGACGTCTACGCCACGTCAATGGCGGTGGAATTCGCGTCGAGTGCGCGCGCAGCCATGGCTGCTACGGTTAACGTGTGACCAAAGTGGCGAGAAGCTACCGTCGTAGTTGACACACTCTGGCGTCGCGGTCGGCCACGCGCGGGGTCGTGGGTTGGCTTAAGGAGTCGGCGATGAGTGACGCCGCGCAGGGTTCGCGGGTGGGGTCACAGGTTGGGCACTATTACCTCAAGCGCTTGCTCGGCCGCGGTGGCATGGGTGAGGTCTATGAGGCCGAGGACACCATAAAAGAGCGCGTCATAGCGCTGAAGTTGTTGTCACCGCTTTTGTCCCAGGATCCGGTGTTTCGCGAACGCCTGCAACGAGAGGCGCGCACCGCCGGCCGTCTCCTGGATCCGCACGTGGTGCCTGTGCACGACTATGGCGAAATCGACGGACTGCTGTACCTGGACATGCGCCTGATCGACGGCAAGGACTTGTCCACCCTGTTGAAAGAGTCTGGTGCATTGACCCCGCCGCGGGCGGTGGCCATCGTGCGCCAAGCCGCTGCGGCGTTGGATGCGGCCCACGCCGCTGGGGTGATACATCGTGACATCAAGCCGGAAAACATCCTCGTCACTCGCGATGATTTCGCCTACCTCGTCGATTTCGGTATCGCCAGCGCCACCACCGATGAGAGGTTGACTCAGGCGGGCAGCGCCGTGGGGACATGGAAATATGCCGCGCCGGAGCGATTCATTGACGCCGAGGTGACCCACCTCGTGGATGTCTATGCGTTGGCGTGTGTGCTGCACGAGTGCTTGACCGGTGCGCCGCCTTATCGGGCCGACAGCGCCGGCATGCTGATCACCGCGCACCTGATGGAAAACATCCCGCACCCCAGCCGATTGCGGCCCGGGATCCCGGCCGCTTTCGATGAAGTGATCGCGCGCGGCATGGCGAAAGACCCGAAGGACCGCTACGCCAGCGCCGGTGAGCTGGCGCATGCCGCCAACGAGGCGTTGAGTGCGCCGGATCAGGATCGTGCCGAGGACATCGTCGAACGCAGTGAGGAGGCCGCGCTGCCGGTGCCGGCCGTCGAATCGCCGCCCGTCCCCAGTGCTCCCATGTCGGCACCCGGATCCATATCGCCTCAGCCGGCCGGACCCCGCCATCAACGAAGCAGTTCGGAGACAGCGCCCCCTCCGGCACATTCACCGCCAGGCGCAGGATTGGCCCCCGCCAGCATCACCCACACCCGCGCGGATGCACCGCCAGTTGCCCCATCGTTCACACCGGGCGGCGCCTGGCCAGGGCAATTCGGGCCGCCGCCGCGTATATCCCCCTATCGGCGGCCGCCACCCCACAGACAAAGATCCCGAGTTGTCCTAGCTGCCGCCGCCCTGGTAGCAGCGGTCGTTCTCGTCGGTTTCGTCATTTGGTTGGTGCCGTCCGGTTCCACGCCGGCGAAGTCCGGTGCAATGAAATCAAAGTCCTCCGATGCGGAACCCACCGCGTCGGCGCCTGCCACATCGGTGTTCACGCCCCCTCCGGCCGAGTCCCAAGCACGGCTATTTACCCTGCTACCCGCCGGCTACCCCCCCGGCATCTGCAACCCGATCACTGCACCGCCTGGTGCGCTGGCCAAAGTGTCGTGCGGCCAGAATGCCGACCCCGGCGGACCGCCTTCCGCGACGTACACGCTATTCCCGGACGTGGCCACGCTGCGCCTGGCGTTGAATAAAATCGTCCAGACGTCAACGGTCGTCAACTGTCCCGGGCGGATCCAGTCACCGGGCCCCTGGCGCCACACCGCCACACCAGACCAGATCAGCGGCACGCTGCTGTGCGGAATCCAGCAGGGATTTCCAACAGTGGTGTGGACGAATGACGCCGAACTGCTGGTCGGTAGTGTGCAGGCCGAGCCAGCAGGGCCCAACCTCGACCAGCTGTACGGGTGGTGGGCGTCGCACTCGTGAGGCCCGCTGAGCTGCTCGGGGCACGTGGGAGCCGCGCGGAAACGGCGTACTACTTCACTAGACAGTGTGGAAGGTTCAATACACGGTGTGGAAGGCTGTAGTGGTAATTGGCACCCGCGACTTAATCGGCGCGCGGATTGACTAGTTTTAATGGGACGCATCGCATGCAAGCAGACAACTTGGACGATCGCCCAAACGAATATAGGAGGAAATCAAGTTGAAGATCACCGACGCGGTAATAGCGTCAACGGCAACTCTCGCCTCGGCAGCGGCATTCTGCATCAGTGGCGCAGTCACCGCCTCCGCCGACGAAGCCGCTGACACCAGTAACCAGAGTTTGGGTTCTTCGGCAAACATTGGTAGCGGCGGCAATGTTCAAGCGTGGACCATCAGCAACCTAAAGCAAAGTACGGATGCCATTCCCTATCAGGCACACGGCACTCTGTGGGAAGCCACCGCTACCGACGAAGCCGTCCAAGGCGGGGTCACCCCGATAGTGTCGAACCTCAACGCTACGAGCCCGAGCGGACAGACGTATCGAGCCCTGTATCAGGTCGCTACGCCCGAAGGTGTCAACCCAGCCTCCCTCGGCCAAGGGCAAAAGACCACCGGCAAGGTCTATTTCGACGTCACCGGCGACAACCCCACCGGTGTCGCCTACCGCGACGCCGGAGGCCACGACCTGGCTACCTGGGTGCAGTCGACGACGCCACGCGGGACGGGCGGCCAATCCGGGCACGCCGGTGCCGGCGGCCAAACCGCGCCCGCTACCGGTAACAAGCCAGCGGCACCCGCCGGCAACTCGACGACGCTTCCGGCGGGCAGCCAAGGAACGCCGATCCCCGCTGGTAGTCAGGGCACACCTGCTACGGCCGGCGGCCCGGCGTCGCCGGCCGCTGCCCCGGGCACTCCCCCGGCAGCCGGGCCAACGGAACCCGCCCCGGCTGGGGCACCGGGCGCGCCGGCCGCCGCCCCGGGTGCACCTGCGCCGGCTGGCGCTCCGGGTGCACCTGCTTCGGCCGCGGCTCCGGGTGCACCTGCGCCGGCCGCGGCTCCGGGTGCCCCCGCGCCGGCTGGTAGCCAAGGAGCGCCCGCTCCGGCGGCGGGTAGTCCGGCGGCACCCGCTCCGGCTGGCAGTCCAGCAGCGCCCGCGACGGCGCCGGGGAGTCCACAAACGCCGGCTGGCAGCCAAGGGACGCCCGCTTCGGGTGGTGCTCCAGAGGCACCCGCGCCGGCAGGGACCCCAGCAGGTTCGGCTCCCGCAGCCGGCCAGCCAGCCAGTAACGGCACGTCAGCTCCCGCGGGCAATCAATGAACAAGTCAAGGTTCTTCGTGACGTAGACCGACCTTGGTCGGACCTCTGCGAGCGCGGCGGTCGGCCTAAGAGTTGCATTGAACTACGACTGGTCAGAAACACTGACCAGTCGTAGTTCGTCTGCAGATAGATTCGGAGCGGCGATCAGGACGCCCTGTTCAGGCTTGCCGCCTTTGGATCAAGGCCTCGACTCCGGTATCTCCTGGTAAGCCACTGCTCCACCCAGCGCAGCGCCCGACCCCTCGTATTGCGGGCGCTAAGGCTTAAGCGGAAATCAGGGCGACTTTGCGGTCTCGGACTAGGTAGCCGTTGCGCTCGGCGAGCGAACGGAGCTGACGCAGCGCGAAGGTGCGGGCTCGGCCCGATTCGGGAATCACAACTCCGGCCCACAGTCCTTCCACGCCAGGCAGCTCGCAGGCTTCTCTGGCACATAGCCATCGGCGTGGGCACGCCCGGCAAATCGTCTTCGCCGCCTCGTCGGCAGCTCCTGTCCAGCGCTCCGGCTCGCGGGTGCAGGCACCGAGCGGCAGCTCGCGGAGAGTGCTTGCGGTCATGTCTCTGTTCCTTCGGTAAGTGCCGCAATGGTGCGGTCCGTTGAAGCGAAGCGTAGAGTACAAACCGTAGCGATGCAACACTAAGCGCAACACTCCATGTGGAAGATGCTCCACTTCACTACCCCGACAAGCGGGCGATCTGCGACACTTAGCCACCTCAGCCGTAGCATCGACCCGGTTTGGCGTACACCCAACCGCGCTACGGATTCCATACTTGCTCAAAGGAAACGTAGCGAGGGACGTAGCGTCTTGCGCCGTCCAACCGTTAAGATCTCACCGGCGGCCTAAGCCACCGTTCCCAGGATCTCGGAGATGACCAGTTGACGTTTGAAGTCGTTGGCCCTTCAGAATCCGACGCCCGGCAACCATCAAGTGAGTCGGAAAACCTCGACGTCACCGGCACTTGGCACTTCGATGACGACCTGGATCCTGGAGTTGTTCGGGCCGGCGCCGCGGCCGCGGCGCGCCGTCGCGAACTCGACATCAGTCAGCGCAGCCTGGCGGCAGACGGAATCATCAACGCGGGCGCATTGATCGCTTTCGAGAAGGGGCGCAGCTGGCCGCGGGAACGAACCCGCGCCAAGCTCGAGGAGATATTGCGATGGCCTCCGGGCGCGATCGCTCGCATCCGCGAGGGCGGGACGGTCCCCGGCGACGAGGTCACCGAAATCCTGTCCGCAGATGACCAGGTGCCGCTCATCGCGCAAGCGGTCATCGCCGCCGCCGACAGCTGCAGCCGTGCGGTCTCCGGGCTCCCATCAGTCGAGGACCCCGAGTTCACCCGCGCGGCAGCACCAATCCTGGCGGACTTACGCCGCGTTGAGGCTGTCGCTATTCGAGCCACTCAGATCGGCCGGGTCGGCCTACCGTTGATCAAAGCGCTGAGCACGGTGCGCCACCACTACGACGAGCTGATGATGTTGGGCGCGAAGGCGCCGCGCGCGACGCTGGGTCAGCGGTTGTACGCGGCTCGCCGGCGGGCAAACCTCTCGATATCAGAGACCGCCCAGGCGGCAGGGGTGGCCGAAGACGCGATCGTTCGCGCGGAAGCCGAAGACGCGCTACCCGCCGCTACTACCGATGCGATTGAGGCGCTGATTGTGCAGATTAGTTGGGGTTGAATTTCCGAGACGGACCGTCTTGTAGGGACTAAGCGAATCTGTGGCCAGGTCTTTACCAACGCTGATAACCAACAAAATTCGTGCGTTGTGGGGGTTCGGCAGACTGATACGCTCGGATCGACGAAAGAGTGAGAGGGATGTCGGTGGTGGAATGGCTTCTTTCTGCATGTGACGAGTGCGGGGAATAACAGCGCGGGCAACGGCGGGCGCAGAGCCACATTTCGTCAGCCGCTCGGATTTCGTTTAAATCTTCCGGTTTGACAACGCGGGGGAAGAACGTGCCGCGACCCGGGCTCGCCGACTCGATTGCGGGTCCGGGACCGTGGGGTTCGGGATCGCCACCGTCCACTGCCTGCGCCCAGTCAGAACACAGTAGTTTTAGGACGCAGCTAGCGAAGAGAGGAGCTGCCCATGGGTGGCGAGCCGGGTGGCAGTGACGCGGCCCGATCCGTCGCCGACGAGAATGCGGGCAGCAGCCTTAACGGACAGATGCAGCCGAGGTAGACGATGTCCAGTTCCTATACAGTCGACCCCGCAGCCGACGTCGACAATGTGGTCGCGGTCGAACTGACCATCGACGGCATGTTGGTGGTCGCCGACCGGCTCGGCCTGGCGGACTTTCCCACCGCACTCGCAATCCGACCCAACATCCCCCAGCTGGAGCTCCGGGAGCTGGTCTGGGACCAAGTCCGGCGCGATCTGACCGATCAGGGTGTGCTGGATGTTTACGGCGCACCGCATCCGTCGGTCGCGGCCATGGTCGACACCCTCAGCAGAGCCGACCGGACCCTGGAGGCCCGGTGGTGGCGGCGCGACGTCAACGGCGGCACGATGGTGCGTTTCGTGGTATGTCGCAAGGGCGATCGGCATGTGGTCGCCGCCCGCGATGGCGAAATGCTGGTGTTGCAGTTGGTGGCTCCGCAGGTCGGCCTGGCCGGCATGGTGACCACGGTCCTCGGGCCCGCTACTGCCACCGACGTCGAACCGCTCACCGGAGTCGCCAGCAAGCTGGCCGAGTGCAAAACCGCAGCCCAAATCGCGCAGTACGGCGTCGCTCCCGCTTCGGCCCGCATCTACGCCGATATCATCGCCAACCCCACTAGTTGGGTGGAGATCACCGCCACCGAACGCCACCCCGGCGGCACCTCCACCACAACCGACTTAGCAGCCGGTGTTGCCGACTCACGTCAGGGCAGGGTGGTGTCGATTCCTCGCCGAGTCAACGGCGAGCTGTACGGAAGTTTCCTTCCGGGGACGGCGGAGAATCTTCAGCGCGCTCTCGACGGCTTGGTGGAGTTTCTGCCGTCGGGTAGCTGGTTCGAGCACACCGAGATCGATTACTCCTAGTGGAGAAATCAGGAAGGACGCCATGGTGGATCGCACTCCGCCATACGAGCCCCAGGACGACGACGATCACGACGATCTCGCCGCCCTGGATTTCTCCGTCGCTGACGACGGCGCAGAGGGCTCCGTCCTCGATGCTTTTGACGATTACGTCCGAGCTGCGGAGACTGAGGACACGACCGACGATCTGCTCCCGTTGGGTGCCGCGCCGGGGGAGAGCGAAGAGCTTGCACCCGCACTCTTCAGGGTGACCAACCCGCCGGGAACAGTATCGGTATCGGCGCACATGGACGGACGCGTCCAGCAGATTGAGCTAACCACGAAGGCAACAAACATGACCGAATCTCAGCTCGCTGACGAAATTCTCGTGATTGCTGACCTGGCCCGCCAGAAGGCGCGGTCTGCCCAGTACGCAAGCATGCTTGAGGGCATGCGCGATCTTGGGCACGACAACGCGTCGACGCGCGACTTCCTGGGACGCGACCTCGATCTACCGTCGCCGGAAGAGGCGACCGCCGCAGCGGCTGAGGTGTTCGCCACACGGTATGCAGGTGAAGATGACTGAGCACTTAGGCAATCTCTTCGGAAGCGCGGTCAGCATGCTGGCCATGTCGCCGGCGCGATCGATGGAACTGTTCACCGAGATCACAAACTACGAGGAGTCCGCCTGCGATGCGTGGATCGGCCGGATCAGGTGCGGTGACACCGACCGAGTGACGCTGTTCCGTGCCTGGTATTCGCGAAGGAACTTCGGGCAGTTGGCGGGATTGGCCGACATGTCGATGATCAGCCTGGACGCCAGGATCCCAATCGGTGGGCTCTACGGCGACATCACGTACCCAATCAACTCGCCTTTGGCGATCACCCTCGGCTTCGCCGTAAGTGAAGCGTCGGAGGGCAACTACGCAGACGCCATGGAGGCTCTCGAAGACGCTCCCGCGCGTGGCGCCGAGCACTTGGTGTCGTGGGTCAAGGCGGTGGTCTACGGCGCGGCCGAACGCTGGACCGACGTGATCGACGAAGTCAAGCAAGCTCCCGAATGGAAGGACAGCTTCCTGGCGGCTGCGGCCGGCGTCGCCCACGGAGTGGCTTCGGCCAACCTGGGCTTGTTCACCGAAGCCGAGCGTCGGCTCACTGAAGCCAACGGAACGCCGGCGGGTCAAGCGTGTGGGCGTGCCATCGCATGGTATCTGGCGATGTCGCGGCGCAGCCAAGGAAACGAAGAGGCGGCGTTGCCGCTGCTGGAATGGTTGCAGGCAAACTATCCGGAGCCTAAAGTCGCTGCGGCCCTTAAGAATCCAGCTTACCGGCTGGTGCCCACCAGCACCGAAAAAATTGCGGCGCGCACCGACCCCTGGGATCCGTCCAGCGTCGTCGCCGATACGTCGGGACAGGAGAAGCTGCTCGCCGAAGCCCAAGCTGAGCTCGACCGCCAAATCGGGCTCACACGTGTCAAGGAGCAGATCGAGCGGTATCGTGCCGCCACCCAGATGGCGAAGGTTCGGGCCGCCAAGGGAATGAAGGTCGCGCAGGCGAGCAAGCACATGATCTTCGCCGGCCCCCCTGGTACCGGCAAAACGACGATTGCGCGAGTGGTGGCCAATATTCTCGCGGGGTTGGGCGTTATCGCCGAACCGAAACTTGTGGAGGCGTCCCGCAAGGATTTCGTCGCCGAATACGAAGGCCAATCGGCGGTCAAGACCGCCAAGACGATCGATCGCGCGGTCGGCGGTGTGCTGTTCATCGACGAGGCCTACACGCTGGTTCAGGAACGGGACGGGCGTGCCGACCCGTTCGGTACCGAGGCGCTGGACACCCTGCTGGCGCGCATGGAAAACGACCGCGACCGCCTCGTGGTGATCATCGCGGGCTATAGCTCGGACATCGACCGCCTGCTGGAAGCCAACGAGGGACTGCGGTCGCGCTTTTCGACCAGGATCGAATTCGACTCTTACTCGCCCGAGGAAATACTGGACATCGCGAAAGTTATTGCTTCGGCGAATGACTCGACGCTAAGCATCGATGCCGCGGAGCATCTGTTGGAAGCCGCCAAACTGCTGAGCCAGCGCTCGATCGGAGACAAGCCGGCACTCGACGTCGCCGGCAACGGTCGTTACTCACGCCAACTCGTCGAATCCGCTGAGCAGTACCGTGACATGCGCTTGGCGTCCTCGATGAACATCGATGACCTCGACGTAGACCGGCTGCGCGGAATCAACGACCACGATATGGCGGAGGCGATCGCCGCCGTCCACGGACGACTCAACATCGGCGTGTGACACATGGCGGGATTGCGGCTTACTACCAAGGTTCAGGTCAGCGGCTGGAGGTTCTTGCTGCGTCGGGTCGAGCACGCCATCGTGCGACGCGACACCCGTATGTTCGACGATCCGCTGGCGTTCTACAGCCGGGCGGTCGGGGTCGGCATCGTCATCGCGGTGTTGGTCGGCCTCGGTGCCGGCCTGCTGGCGTATTTCAAACCGCTTGGCCGACGTAGCGGTGACAACCTGCTCGTCGACCGCACCACCAACCAGCTCTACGTGGTGATGTCGGGCACCGGCGAACTGCATCCGGTCTACAACCTGACATCCGCGCGGCTGATACTGGGGACCTCGGGCAACCCCTCGGCAGTCAAGTCGCAAGAGCTCAATCAGATGCCCAAGGGTCAGCGCATTGGCATCCCCGGCGCGCCCTACGCCACCCCCGTTTCGGCAGACGTCACGTCCAGTTGGGCGTTGTGCGACACCGTCGCCAACCCGAGCAGTGTTGCTCCCACAGTGGATACGTCGGTGATAGCAATGCCATTGGCCACCGACGCATCGGTGGGTCCGATGCAGCCGAATCAAGCCTTGCTGGCGTCCTACCAAGGCAAAGAATGGGTGGTCACAAAAAGCGGGCGCCACGTCATTGACCTAGTGGACCGTGCCGTCGCCTCGTCGGTGGGGATCCCCGTCACCGCGAAACCGACGCCGATTTCCGAAGGCATGTACAACGCGGTGCCCGATGTCGGGCCCTGGCAGTTACCGCCGGTCCCGGCAGCCGGGGCTCCGAACTCGGCCGGACTGTCGCCGAATCTTGTGATCGGAGCGGTGTTTCAGACTCAGACCGAGAGCGGGCCGCAGGACTATGTGGTGTTGCCGGACGGTGTCGCCCGCGTGAACGCGACCACGGCGGCGGCGCTGCGCGCCACCAATTCGTACGGATTGATCTCACCGCCGTTGATCGAGTCAAGCCTGGTCGCCAAAATTCCCGAACGCGTGTACGCCTCGCCGTTGCCGGATCAACCGGTGACGATTCTGGCCCGCCAGGACGCGCCCGCGCTGTGCTGGTCGTGGGTGCGCGAACCCGGCGATCAGGCTCCGAAGACCGCGGTGCTGAGCGGCCGGCACCTACCGATCCCGCCCGCCGCGATGAACACCGGCATCAAGCAGATCGAGGGCGCCGCAACGGTTTACATCGATGGCGGAAAGTATGTTCAGCTGCAATCACCGGATCCCAAGCATGGCGAGGCCTTGTACTACGTCGATCCGCAGGGTGTGCGTTACGGGATACCGGACCAACAGACCGCCAAAACTCTCGGGCTGACGTCACCGCAGAACGCCCCGTGGGCGGTCGTACGGTTGTTGGTGGACGGCCCGGTGCTGACCAAACAGGCGGCATTGCTGGCGCACGACACGCTGCCCCCGGATCCCAAACCGCGGAAACTCGACACTGGACAGGGCTGATGACAACCAAGAAGTTCACCCCAACTGTCAAACGCGGACCGCGGTTGACGCCGGGCGAAATCAGCGTCACGCCACCAGAAGATCTCGGCGTCGAGATCCCCGCATCTGGTGTGCAGAAGGTCCTGCCATACGTGATGGCCGGCGGAATGCTCGGGATGATCGCGATCATGGTCTTCACCGGAGTCCGGCAGCTGTCGCCGTACATGCTGATGATGCCGCTGATGATGATCATGGCCACAGTGGGTTTCATGGCCGGCGGTGGACCCGGCGGCAAGAAGGTCCCTGAAATCAACGCCGACCGTAGGGAATATCTGCGGTATCTGGCCGGCTTGCGAACCCGGGTAACCTCATCTGCCAGCGCGCAGGTGACATTCTTCGGGTACCACGCCCCACATCCGGATGATTTGCTGTCTCTCATTGGCACGCACCGACAGTGGTCCCGGCCGGCTAACGCCGATTTTTTTGCGGCCACCCGGATCGGACTGGGCTCGGAACCTGCCGTGGACCGGCTTTTACGGCCGGCCCTCGGTGGCGAACTGGCGGGCCCGGACGCCGCGCCCCAGCCACACCTGGAGCCGGTGAGCCACATGTGGGTGTTGAAATTCCTGCGCACCCACGGCCTCATCCATGACTGCCCAAAACTGGTTCAGCTGCGGTCATTTCCGACCATTGCGGTTGGTGGAGACGCGGACGGCGCGGCTGGTTTGCTGCGGGCGATGATTTGCCACCTGGCCGTATTCCATCCACCGGACCTGCTGCAGATCCGGGTGCTCGCCGACAATCCAGAGGACCCGGACTGGTCCTGGATCAAATGGCTGCCCCACGTTCAGCACCAGACCGACACCGACGCCGCCGGGTCGACCCGGATGATCTTCACGCGTGCAGACGGTCTCAGCGATCTGACCGCACGTGGCCCGCACACACCGGATGCCGGCCCCGGCGGACCCTATGTCGTGGTGGTCGACGTGACTGGCGGTAGCGCGGGCTTCCCCGTCGATGGCCGGGCCGGGGTCACGCTCATCACGCTGGGGAATCATCGCGGCTCGGCCTACCGGATCAGGGTCGACAAGGACGGGACCGCCGATGACCGCCTGCCCAACCAGAATTTCCGTCAGGTGACGTCGGCCACCGACTGGATATCGCCGGAACAGGCTGCCCGCATCGCCCGAAAGCTTGCCGGCTGGTCCATTACCGGCACCATCATCGACAAAACCACCCGCGTGCAGAAGAAGGTGTCGACGGAATGGCATCAGCTGGTCGGCGCGCAATCGGTCGAAGAAGTGCTGCCGAACCGCTGGCGGATGTTCACCGACCTCGACCAGGACCGGCTGCGAATCCCGTTCGGGCATGAACTCAAGACCGGTGACGTCATGTACCTCGATATCAAGGAAGGCGCCGAGTTCGGCGCCGGACCGCACGGCATGCTTATCGGCACCACCGGGTCGGGTAAGTCCGAGTTCCTGCGGACTCTCATCCTGTCGCTTGCGGCTACCCATCATCCCGACCAGATCAACCTCTTGCTCACCGACTTCAAGGGCGGGTCGACGTTCCTGGGCATGGAGCGGCTACCGCACACCGCCGCAGTCGTCACCAACATGGAAGAGGAGGCCGAGCTCGTCAGTCGAATGGGTGAGGTGTTGACCGGCGAACTCGACCGCCGGCAGTCGATCCTCCGGCAGGCCGGCATCCAGGTGGGCGCCGCCGGCGCACTGTCCGGTGTGGCCGAGTATGAGAAGCACCGGGAGCGCGGTGCCGAACTCCCGCCGCTACCAACGCTTTTCGTCGTCGTCGACGAGTTCGCCGAGCTTCTTCAGAACCACCCGGACTTCATCGGATTGTTCGACCGAATCTGCCGTGTGGGCCGGTCGTTGCGGGTGCACCTGTTGCTCGCCACCCAGTCGCTCAACACCGGTGGCGTGCGTATCGACAAGCTCGAGCCCAACCTGACCTATCGAATCGCTTTGCGCACCACCAGTTCGGCAGAGTCCAAGGCGGTGATCGGAACACCGGAAGCCCAATACATCACCAACAAGGAAAGCGGGGTCGGGTTTCTGCGAGTCGGAATGGAAGACCCGGTCAAGTTCAAGAGCTGCTTCACCGGTGTCAACTACGTGCCCGCGCTGCACACCGAGAACGGCGACGGTAGCGGCGAGCCCGTGCACCACCGTCGACGGGATGTCCATATCCATCAGTTCACGGCCGCCCCGATCTTCGATACGGCGATGATCTGATGACGCGCGCCGGCGACGATAGAGAAATGGGCGATGAGGTGGGGGCCCGCCCCCTCGCCGCTGTGCGGGTGGGGGGACCCCCACCCGCTTGCGGGGGAGTGCGGCGCTCATGACTGCCGAACCAGAACCGCGGGTGCTCCGCGAGGTCGTGCTGGACCAACTGGGCACCGGCGAGGCAATCGCCTACCGAATGTGGTTGCCGCCATTGGCGGATCCCACACCCGTCAACGAGCTCGTCGAGCGCGGCGCCGGAAAGCCGTTGCAATTCGGCTTGGGAATCATGGACGAGCCTCGCCGCCATCGCCAAGAGGTGTGGGGTGTCGATGTCTCCGCGGCGGGTGGCAATATCGCCGTCGCCGGAGCCCCGCAAACCGGGAAGTCCACTTTTCTGCAAACACTGGTTATGTCGGCCGCGGCCACGCACACGCCGCGGGATGTGCAGTTCTACTGCATCGACCTCGGTGGCGGTGGACTGATCTACCTTGAGGACCTGCCGCACGTCGGCGGCGTCGCGACCCGATCCGAGCCCGACCGGGTCAACCGCATGGTCGCCGAAATGAAAGCCGTACTGCGACAACGGGAACTCATCTTCAAGCAGTATCGGGTGGGCTCGATGGCAGCGTATCGGCAGATGCGGGAGGATCCGAACAATCCGGCCGCGACCGATCCGTTCGGCGACGTGTTTCTCGTGATCGACGGGTGGCCGGCGTTCGTAGCGGAATTCCCCGACCTGGAGCCGGTGGTGCAGGATATCGCCGGCCAGGGATTGGCGTTCGGCGTCCACACCGCCATCTCCTCTCCGCGCTGGACCGAGTTGAAGTCGCGCGTTCGCGACTATCTGGGCACCAAGGTGGAGTTTCGACTCGGCGACATCAACGAAACTCAGATCGACCGGATGACCCGCGAGATACCGGCCAACCGCCCAGGCCGGGCGATCTCGCTGGAGAAGCATCACCTGATGATCGGCGTGCCCAGGCTCGACGGTGTGCACAGCGCCGACAACCTCGTTGATGCCATAACGGCGGGAGTGCAGCAGATCGCGGCGGGCCACACCGAGCAAGCACCCGAGGTCCGGGTGCTGCCCGAACGGATTTATCTGCATCAGCTAGATCCGAACCCGCCGGGCCCCGATGCCGACTACCGCACCCGGTGGATGGTTCCGATAGGCGTGCGCGAGTCGGACCTCACGGTGGCCTACAACAACATGCAGTTGACCCCGCATCTGCTGATCTTCGGCGCGGCGAAGTCGGGCAAGACTCGCATCGCTCACGCCGTCGCGCAGGCCATCTGCGCCCGCAACAGTCCCGCCCAGGTGCGTTTCATGCTGGCGGACTACCGGTCCGGTCTGCTCGACGCCGTGCCGGATTCCCATCTCCTCGATGCCGGGGCGATCAACCGGAACAGCGCGACGCTGGAGGAATCCATCAGCGCGCTGGCGACGAACCTGCGCAAACGACTTCCACCAACCGACCTGACGACCGCGCAGCTGCGGGCGCGGTCGTGGTGGAGCGGCCCGGATATCGTGCTTTTAGTCGATGACTGGCACATGATCCAGGCCGCCGGCGGGGCAATTCCACCGATGACTCCGTTGGCCCCGCTTTTACCGGCCGCCGCCGATATTGGTTTGCACATCATTGCGACGTGCCAAATGAGCCACGCGCACCGGGCGACCATGGACAAGTTCGTGGGCGCAGCATTTGGGGCGGGCTCGCCGACCCTGTTCCTGTCCGGTGACAAGCAGGAGTACCCCTCTACCGAGATCAAGGTCAAGAGAAGGCCCCCTGGCCAGGCGTTTCTTGTCTCACCAGAGGGTAAAGAGGTCATCCAGGCGGCCTATGTCGACCCTCCAGAAGAAGTGTCTCCACCACCCTCCGTGGGCAGTTAGGATCTATCTAAGGGCTTCAACAAGGGGAGGCGTGCACTGCGCGGGCGGGCTGCAAATCCCAACCGGAAATGGCCGCAGGTTTAACTGACGAGCCACGTGTATGTCGGTCACTAGTAAAGGAGAATACGAAATGCAACCTATGTCATTCGAGCCCGCTGCTGAGGGAATCGGCGCGCAGGTGATCGCGAACGGGACTCAGGGGTTGGCGATGGGCACCACGGCCTCAGCGGCAGTGACGGGGCTGGCGCCGGCCGGAGTCGACGAGGTGTCGATGGGGGCGGCACTCTCCTTCGCCAGCGAGGGTGTCGAGACGCTGGCGCAGAACAGCTTCGCGCAAGAAGAGCTGGCCCGCGCAGGTGCCGCCTACGTGGAAATTGCGGGCATGTACACCGCGGTCGACGGCGCCACCGCCGCCGAGCTGGCATAGCGCCGCAGCCGAAAAGCCAGACAGGTCCGGAGTAGCGAGTTACGCCATGCCGCCGTTTGTAACGCCCGCGATTGAGTACGGCGCGATGCCGCCGGAGCTCAACACCGCCCGGCTGCAGCTCGGGGCGGGCGAAGCTCCCATGATGCAGGCGGCCGCGGGGTGGGAAGCGTGGGCGATAGCGCTGGAGGCTCAGGCCGCCGAGCTCTCGTCGGCGCTGGCGTCGCTCAGCGCAGCGTGGACCGGAACGGGAAGCGAAACCGGGGTGGCGGCCTGCATGCCGATGGTGATGTGGCTGCATACGTTGTCGGCACAGGCGCAGAAGCGTGCCGCTCAGGCAACGGCGCAGGCGACGTCGTATGTGACTGCGGCGACCGCCACCCCGCAGATCCCGGAGATCGTGCAGAACCACGTCACCCACGGGGTTTTGGAGGCCACCAACTTCCTGGGCGTCAACACCGTGCCGATCGGGTTCAACGAGGCCGACTACGTCCGGATGTGGAACCTGGCGGCGGACACGATGTACGCGTACCTGGCGGAGACCACCACCAACACGCTGTTCGAGCCGATCATGCCGATGACGCCGATCGTTATCCCGGGCGTCGGCGAGGCGGTGCTCGGCGGGTCATTGGGCCAGGCGGCGTCCGGGGCAGCCGGGGCCGTGATGCGCGACGGCGTCTTCACCTTTGTTACCGGTTCATCCACCATCGAATCGGTCGGCTTGAACAGCGGCAAGGGTGTCAACTTGGTCAACATGGCGACCACCGACGCGGAAGGCGCGTCGAGTTACGCGAACCAGGGGACTTCGCAGCAGAACCAGGCACAGCAGGCGCCGCAGCAGGCGATGAACCAGGTGATGCAGATCGGTCAACAGGTCGGCTCGCAGGTCATGCAGATCCCGTCGTCGCTGGGGCAGATGCTGGGAAGCAACCCGATGCAGCAGTTGACTCAGCCGCTCCAGCAGGTGACGTCGATGTTCGGTCAGATGGGCGGCAGCATGGGGGGGTCCGGCCACCAAGGCGTGCAGATGGGTTTCCTCGGCGCCGCTCCGCTGTCGAACCATCCGATGCTGGGCGGTTCAGGAGCAAGCTCGGGTGCGGGCCTGATGCGAGCGGCCTCGCTGCCCGGTATGGGCGGATCGTCGCCCCGAACACCGCTGATGGCCAAGCTGATCGACAAGGTGGACGAGCCGGTCGTACCCGCCGCCGTCGAGCCCGTAGGTGCGGCCGCCGGCGACTCATCGACCGCAGGCTCGGCCCCGGTTGGCGCCGGCAGCGGTGGCATGGGCCCGATGGGCATGGGCGGCCACGCGCCG
Organism: Mycobacterium sp.; assembly: GCF_035570115.1. Lineage (GTDB taxonomy): Bacteria > Actinomycetota > Actinomycetes > Mycobacteriales > Mycobacteriaceae > Mycobacterium. The sequence continues at coordinate 104,754 of NZ_DATMLH010000087.1, read as the reverse complement.
AAATCGGGTGGCACCAAGACGGCGCTGAAAGCACCCGCACCCCTCGTCCAGGACCTGGGCGAAGACGAAGGAGACGACTGGTAGTCGTCCCACAAAGACTTCCCGGTCACTATGGCCGGAAAGACTCGCCATTCCGTGGTGAGGACACAGGAAGAGAGAAAGTAGTCCAGCATGGCACAGATGAACACAGATGCCGCTGTCCTCGCCAAGGAGGCCAGCAACTTCGAGCGGATCTCCGGAGAGCTCAAGGGCGTCATCGCGCACGTAGAGTCGGTGGCGGGTTCGCTCGCCGGGCAGTGGCACGGCCAGGCCGGTGTGGCCGCGCAGCAATCGCTGATCCGGTTCCAAGAGGCTGCTAACCAGCAGATCCAGGAACTCAACGACATCTCCACGAACATCCACACGGCGGGTGCCCACTACACCTCGACCGACGAGGAGCAGCACGGAGCCCTGTCGTCAGCGATGAACATCTGACCAGTACCAACCAAACGAACGGAGCAACAATATGAGTGAACAGCTGTGGAACTTCGCCGGTATCGAGGGCGGATCCAGTGACATCCAGGGTGCCGTCCAGACCACTCACGGCCTGCTCGACGAGGGCAAGAGTTCCCTCACGTCGCTGGCCGCGGTGTGGGGCGGTTCCGGTTCGGAGGCGTACCAGGCCGTGCAGCAGCGGTGGGACAACACCTCCAATGAGCTCAACTCCGCGCTGCAAAACCTGGCGCAGACGATCAGCGAGGCTGGTCAGACGATGGGACAGACAGAGGCCGGCGTCACAGGTATGTTCGCCTAGAACGGCAGGACGCGAGGGGGCGGGTCCGGCCCGGGCCTAGCCCCCCGCCTGCGTCCTGTCACTTCGATTGATGTTTGAGAGGTACTCATGTCGGCCGACTATGACCGGCTCTTCAATGCTCCCGAGGATCCTCCGGAGGATGCGACGGCGCAGGTCGATCTAGAGGCGATCCGGCGGTATCAAGCGCCGATGCCGACGAAACCATCGCCGCCCACGGATGCGCCTATCCCGCCGATGCCGATCGGAGGACCGGGAGGACCACCGGCACCACAACCTCCGCCGGCATGGCAGACGCAGGCGGCGGCCCAAAAGCCCGCGGCGCAGGGCGACATACCACTGCCACGACCGAACGGAACCAGCACAGGCCCGATGCACCGGGCCGCGGCCGCCGGTGCGCAATACGAGCAGCCGCGGATGCCGCCGCCTCCGCCACCCCAGGCGCAGCCCGCGCCCGCGCCCAGCCAACATTTCGGCGAGCCTCAGCAGGACTACAGGTGGCGGGTTGCGGCGCCACCGCCTGGCCAGCCCGCCCAGACGTCGGCTGCCACGATCGGCAATCACCGCGCCATCGACGCGTTGTCGCACGTTGGTGTCAGGTCGCCGGTCAAGATGCCGTCGCAGCAGGGTTGGCGGCACTGGCTTTATCTGCTGACGCGGGTAAACCTGGGCCTGTCCCCGGATGAACTTTATGAATTGGACTTGCAGATGCGGGTCCGGCGAAATGCCCGCGACTCGTACCAGATCGGCGTCTTGGGTCTGAAGGGCGGCGTCGGCAAGACCGCGGTGACCGTGTCGTTGGGTTCGGCGCTGGCCAGAGTGCGCGGTGACCGGATCCTGGCCATCGATGCCGACCCCGGCGCGGGGAACCTCGCGGATCGCGCGGGGCGTCAGTCGGCGGCCACCATCGCGGACCTGCTCGCCGACAAGTCGTTGACGCGTTACAACGACATCCGCGCGCACACCAGCATGAATGCCGCAAACCTGGAAGTGCTGTCCTCCGAGGAGTACAGCGTCGCCCGTCGCGCATTCAACGACGAGGACTGGAAGAGCGCCACCGAGATCGTCTCGCGGTACTACAACCTGGTGGTGGCCGACTGCGGAGCCGGCCTCTTCGATGCGTCATCCCAAGCGGTGTTGTCGACGGTGTCGGGGATCGTGATCGTGGCGAGCGCATCGATCGACGGTGCGCGGCAGGCGGCTGTCGCGATGGACTGGTTGCGCCAAAACGGCTACCAGGACCTGCTTTCCCGGGCGTGCGTCGTGATCAACCATGTCGCGCCCAACAGGCCGAATTTGGATGTCATGGATCTGGTACAGCAGTTCGAGCGGCACCTGCAACCGGGCCGGGTGATCGTGCTGCCCTGGGACAAGCACATCGCCTCCGGGACCGAGATCCAGCTGGATCTACTGCAGTCCACCTACCAGCGCAGGATTTTAGAGTTGGCCGCGGCGCTGTCCGACGACTTCGACCGGCTCGAGCGCCGTTGAGTGCCCCCGCCGCCGCTGCGGTCACCCCGGGGACCACACCCAGCAGGCCGGCGACCACCCGGGTAACGATCCTCACCGGGAAGCGGATGACGGATCTCGTGCTGCCGTCGGCGACACCCATCGAGACCTACATCGACGACACGGTCTCGGTGCTGACCGATCTGCTCGAAGACACCCCGGCAGATGTGTTGGCCGGCTTCGACTTTGGCGCCAGCGGCGCTTGGGCCTTCGCCCGCCCCGGCGCGCCGCCGTTGAAACTCGACCAATCGCTCGATGACGCCGGAGTTGTCGACGGGTCGTTGCTGACGCTGGTATCGGTCAGTCGCACCGAACGGTACCGGCCGCTGGTCGAGGACGTCATCGACGCCATTGCGGTGCTTCAGGAATCGCCGGAGTTCGATCGGGATGCGCTGAATCGCTTTGTCGTCGTTGCCATTCCGGCCGTGACCCTGGCCTTGACAGTCTTGTCAGTGCTGGCTTGGGCCGCTACCGGACACCCGCTGTGGTGGGCCCCGGTTCTCGGTGCTCTGGGTATCGCTGTGCTGGTGGGTAGTACGGTCGCCCGAAACCGATACCAGAACCTGGATATGTCGGAAAGCCTTCTGGTCGCGGCGTTTCCAGTGATCGCCGGCGCTGTGGCGTTGGCGATCCCGCTGCCGCGCGGTGTCGGTTCGCTGGGTGCGCCGCAGTTGGCCGGCGGTGCGTTGGCTGTGCTGCTTTTGACGCTGGCGACGCGCGGCGGTCCACGTCGGCGTGCCGAGCTGGCGTCGTTTTTGGCTGTCACCGCGACGGCAGCGACGGGTGCGGCCATCGCGTACGGCTACGACTGGCAGTACTGGGTTCCGGCCGGCGCCATCGTTTTTGGTTTGTTCGTCGTGACCAACGCGGCCAAGCTCACGGTTGCCGTCGCGCGGATCGCGTTGCCGCCGATTCCCGCGCCGGGGGAGAGCGTGGGCAACGAGGAACTGCTCGACGCGGTAGAAGCCCCCGAGGCCGCGGAGGAAGAGTCGGCGACTTGGCAGGCCATCATGGCATCGGTGCCGGAGTCCGCCGCGCGGCTAACCGAGCGCAGCAACCTGGCCAGGCAGCTGTTGATCGGCTTTGTTGGGGCCGGCACCCTGGTGCTGGCCGCCGGCGCCATCGGGGTCGTCGTGCGCGGGCATTTCTTCATCCACAGTCTGCTGGTGGCCGCCCTGGTCACAGCGGTCTGCGGGTTCCGATCACGGCTTTACGCCGAGCGGTGGTGCGCCTGGGCGTTGCTCGCCGCTGGGATTGCCATTCCTACCGGTGTGGCGGCAAAGGTGAGCCACTGGTATCCGCACAGCGCGTGGCTGGTGTTGAGTATCTACCTCGCGGCCGGTCTGGTTGCCGTTGTGATGATCGGGGCGACGGTAGGAGTTCGTCGGGTCTCGCCGGTGACCAAGCGCATTCTGGAACTGGCTGACGGTGCCGCGATTGCCGCCGTTATTCCATTGCTGCTGTGGATCGCCAGCGTCTACGACTTGATTCGGAATATTCGGCTCTAAGCCGCGGGGGACTGGGGCGACGAAATTGATGCAAGCCACATATCAACGGCCAGTTATGATTTGCTCAATCGAGAAAGTACGGCGCGGGAGGTTCAGCGATGGCGAATGAGACGCTGAAGGTAGATCACGAAAAACTGGCGCAGGCCGGCGGCAGGTTGGGCGACCACGCCGACAGCATTCCGGAACCTCCCGCCGGTTTCACCGTGTCGGGAAGTGATGCGCTGTCGGCCGCGATCGCCGCACAGGTTCCTGCGATCGAAGAGCCGATAGTCGGGCCATGACCTCTCTGAGCGAAATCAAAGCAAAGGCGAAAGGGTTCGCCGCCAACGTCGGTCAAGCGGCCGCTCGCTACGGCGAGACGGATCAAACACTGGGGAGTCGGCTCAACCAGCAGCAGTTCGACCCCAGCGGCGGCCAGGGGCAGGCCGGCGGCGCTCCGGGTGGAGGTTCGGCCAGCGGGGCCGCTGGCGCGGGGTCAGCCGGCGGAGACGGCATGGGCGGGATGGATCAAATGAGCCAAATGCTCAGCATGCCAATGCAAATGGCGGGCCAAGCCGTCCAGATGCCGATGCAGATGGCGGGAATGCTGGGATCACTTCCGCAGGGACTCATGCAGGGAATGCAAAGCATAGAAGGTATGGCGGGTCAGTTCGGCCACGGCGGTCAGTCCGACGATGCGAGCGCCAACGTCGACGGCCCATCGGCCGACCACCCGCAATCGGACCAGCCGGCCGATAACCAGGGCAAGCCGGAGGACAAGAAGCAGGATGACGCCGCGGAGCCGCGCCACCAAGGTGCTGCGCCGCACCGCGAGCGGCTCGAGGCCATTCCGGATTCTCCAGCAGATGGTGCCACCGGTGGACATCCTGCCAATCCGCCCGCACCTGCTGTTACTCCACCGGCGCCTGCGCGTCCGGTGAGGCCGCCGACGGAGATTCTCTAAGCACAGGCGCGTTGACCGAGGGGTAAGGCCCTCAGCCTATCTGGGGCCCCAGGATCATCCTCAGGTACGGACGGGCTCCCTCGTTGGGGTCAACATCATCGCCGAGATCGACTGCGGCATCAACTGATTCGACGGTGTCTGCGGGATTTACCACCGGCGGTAGCTGTCGGTACTTCGCACGCGGGTCTGGCGATTCACCCTCGGTCATGGCTATCACTATCGCGAAGTGTCGTCAACTTGGCAACCACCATGAATCACTTTCCGGGTAGCACCTTTCGGGCGTCGGGGCAGGCCTGCAGCAGCGCTCCGCTGGCCTGATTGGTCGTCAACGCGGCATTGCGCATGTTGGCCTCCAAGTCAGGTGGAGGCTCAACCTGAAGAGGGCGGTTGACGGATTCGCGTTGGATCTGGGCGGTCATCGCAACACCGTCGGCCCACTTGTTGAACTGGTCCTTGAAGGCTGGCGCAGAAACGGAATTCGCTGCGGCACGCAATTTCGCACTCATCGCCGACTCCTGGTCAGCCACGGCGAGCAGGTCGCTGCGCTCACCGGGACCGGCCTCTAGAGCCGTCTTGACCTGCTGCGTCATGGTAACCCATTCTCCGGCAAGCTTTTCCACCACAGCGCAGTCATTGCCGGACGTTCCCGTCCCTGCGGTGTCGCGCACTACCCACACCGTCGCACCGGCGCCACACCCGATCAGAAGCACGGCCGCCAATGCCCACAGCCAACGCTTCCTCGCTGACCGGATGCCCAGTCTCATCCCGCACTCATGCCCGGGGTTTTCGGCGAAATCACGTAGGGCTGCCCGCACGGGTCGGGGATATACATTGTCAGGCGCTGGTTATGGGCCTGCGCAGCCCAAATGTCTTTAATGCTCATCGGGCGCCAGTCGTTGAGCCCGATCGGAATTTGCGGGAGCCCTCCGGTCAAGCCGACGTTGCCCTTCGGGATAGTTATGTGCTCGGCTTGGAGGTCGTAGTCAATCCACTGTGCCTGGTACCACTTTCCGTCTCTCTGCATCCACTGCACGTGGTTTTCGCTACCGTTGAAGTGTTCACCGACCAGCCGAAACTTATATTCCTCTTGCAAGGTGATCGGCGGTTCCACACCCCATCCGTTGGGTGTGGTCGGCGCGATGTCCTGGAAACCCGAGGGCGCTCCAGATATCGGCGGGTTTATGTCCTTACGCCAGGGTCGTGGTGTCGGAAATGGGCCCATCGGCGGCCCCCCACCGGGACCGCTCGGGTAGGGGTGTTGGTTGTCAACGTCCCAGCGGCCTCCGCCCGGCGCCGAGTCCGGCGGAGGTGGAGGATCCCACGGATACTGCCATCCTGCGTCTTGCGGATGGTCGCCCACCACATTGTCGACCCGATCGTCTTTGGGCTTTCCGCCGTTCGTATCGTCGCCCAGCGCTTGGTAGTCGTTGCCGATGCTCCGGATACGCGCACCGATGGCGTTGAGATCGGTGTTGGTTTGTTTGACGACGTCGGCCACGTCGCCGATTCCCTTGCGGGCGATCGGCAGGAGTTGCTGTTCGCGATCCTCGGTTTGCGGGACGGACGAGGCCGCGTCAACGACCCACTGTTTCACGTCGTCCAAGTTGCGTCGCCCGGCAGCGACAACTGCGGCCGAACGGTCGACCTCGGCGCCGAGCCGCTGATCCAGGCCTGCCATTTGGCCCAAAACCCGGCCCTGGTTGCTATTCGCTTCGGCATAGGCATCCGCGGCCGAGCCCGTCCACTTTGAGCCCGGCGCAGCCGACTGCACACTAGATTGCATCTGCCGCAACTGATTGCTGCCGTCAAACGGGGCGCCTTCTTGCGGCGTCCCTTCACCCAACGTGGACCGCGCTCGCGACCACGTCGACATAAAAGCATCAAGCGCTCCCACCCGAGACTCCCTTTCCGGCGACCGGTGTCCTTCTGAGTTTAAGGGTCCGCACACGTGGTTCCTGTCGGAAATTCCTGGAGGGGCAGCGACGCCAAAGTTCCACCGCGAGCGAGTTTGTGGCCAGGTGTTATGCCCTGACGTCGCGCGCTCCGTCGGCGCCCTCACCGACTCGAGCCATGTCGTCGAGGCAGGCTTGATCAGCAATCCCAGCGGCATTCTGTAGTTCGGTAGCATTCGGCTTGCATTAATTACGCAGACTTGGGCCGGGCTGAATTGCTGCACACAGCACTGTGATCAGTGGCTTAGGCTGGGAGAAGGTGTAGTTCGGTAGCATTTGGCCAGTAATTGGGCGGGTGTTTTCGCATTGGGGTGCGAAGTGAAGCACACGGAGGTGTTTGCATGAGTTTGCCCCCGCAACCTGGCTCGTGGCAGCCGCCGCAGCAGGCGCAGGGTGCGCACGGCGGGCATCCGCACGGCCAGTCCTACGGCCCGCCCCCGCCGGGATATCAGGAGCCCTGGTATCCGCCCCCGGGACCGCCCAGAAGGGGCGGCGGCGCGAAGTGGGTGCTACTGGGAGTGGCGGCACTTGTCATCGTGGCGGTGTCGGTCGCGGTGACGGTAGTCGTCCTGCATTCGAATTCCGGTGGGAACTCAAAAGGTTCGACGACATCGACCGCAGCTCCGGGCATCGCCAGCGCCAACGACAACGGGCCGGTGACGGTAATTACCGAAGATCCGAGTTGTGCCCCGTGGACACCCATTATCAACACACTGGCGGCGAGCCAGCAGAACGGATGGGATAAGCGCGACCCGTCCATTCCAGCTTCAGCGTGGAGCCCGGAGCAGCGCGCGCAGTCTGAGGCGGTCGTCGCCGCGATACGTCATGCGGCCGACCAGACCGTGGCATTAGCCAAGCTGACACCGCATCGGGTGATGCGCGAACTCTACGAACAGACCATCGCGTATTGGTACGCCTACGTAGACCGGATCCCTAACTACGCGGCCAACGACAACCACCTGGTGCTTGTGACCACCGGCGCAACAGCTGCCATCGGGGCGATCTGCAACGCCATTACATATGGATCAGCGGCAGCGCGTGGACCGCTGGTCGCCGCGCCAGCCTCGCCGACGCAGGCTGCGCCGCCGGCGGCGGATCTGTCCAAGCCGCAGCGCTTCCTCAGTGCCAGCAACCCGATCTGCACCGACTGGGAGGCCGAGGTGTCTGAGTTCAATGCGGCCACCGCCGAGTGGCAGAAGACGGATTCGAGTGTCCCAGCAAGCCAGTGGAGTCCTGAACAAAAAGCGCTCAACGATGCCGTCGGACCGGTGATGAGCTCCTTCGCCGATAAGAGGGAACAGCTGGGTCGGCGCAGCAGCAACCCCACGCTGGAAGATTTCGCGGTGTTGTCTGCCCAGTACGTTCGTGCCTACGTTCTTGCGATTCCGACCTACGTCGTGGCTGACCAGTACCTCAACCAAACCGCCTCATACAGCTCCGGTGTGATCCGCCAAGCCTGCCAAGCGGTAGGGAACTAAACGATGACTGTCGCGAAACCGACCGGTGAATACGCGGACGAGATGCTCGACCCCGGCGGATGGGTGGAGACCGATGAGCAGAAACTGTACGACCGGGCGCAAGAACTGACCCGGACCCTGCAGCAGCTGACAAATTCTTTGGAAGGTCTCCAGCATGAGCAGGCCGAGATCTTCAACGGCGGTGTCTGGGAGGGTGGCGGGGCCAACGCGGCCAAGGGCAAACTCGGCGGCATCATCGATGAAGTGACCGGGTTACAGAACGACCTCGTCAAAGCCATCACTTGGTACCAGAATGTCGCCGGGACCGTTGCGCAAACCAAGACAACGATCGCCGACCGGGTGAGCAAAGCCCAGCAGGACATCGCCGTCATCGAAGACGAAGCCGACCAAGATGGCCAAGACTGGTCGGATGTGATCGAGGCGTTGGTCAAGCAGGTGCATGGCGAAAACGTCGCGGACGTCACCGAGGCCGCGGCAAAGGTACCTACCAGCGCGACCTGGAAACCGCCGACGGACGCACTAAAGAACCTCCTCAACCAAAAAGCACCGCCACCCGTGAACGGTCAAAACCCTCCGCTACCAGCAAACGCGCTTGGAGGACCCGGGAGTCCAGACGCGCCGAAAGTCCAGCTTGATGCGTACACGGCGCCCCTTCCTGGTGGTCCGGCGGGTCAGGCCGGCGATGGTGGCGTGCCTGCTGGCTTCGCTGGTCAACCGGGGGGACCTGCGCCGGGTCCTGGTGGTCCGGCGCCTCAGGCCGGCGATGGTGGCGTGCCTGCTGGCTTCGCTGGTCAACCGGGGGGACCCATGCCAGCTCCCGGCGGCCCGGGGGCGCCGCAGCCGTCGGGCGGTACGCGCATCCCCTTTAACCCGAGCCTCGGCGGCATCTCGCCGCTCGGTGGCCCTGGTGGCGGCGGGCCTGGTGGCGGTGGCGGATTGTGGAATACGGGGTTGAACAACGCCTTCGGCGGCCAAGCGGGTGGTCAGCAGAATCTGGGGTCATTGGAAGCGGCGGCATTTGGAGGGCATCCGCCGGACGCGTCGAACCTGGCGCAGGCTGGGTCGGGGCAGGGTCTCGGTCAGTCGCCGCCGAATACGCCCCTGGCCCAGGCAGCGCAGGCAGCGGTGACCAATTCCGCATCGATCGCGCCGACGGCAGCCCAAGGCCCGCCGGTCACAGCGGAGACGTCGACAACGGCGGCTGCAGGTAGCTCCGCCGCGGGTGGTGTCGGCAGTGTTGGCAGTGGCGGCGGCCACGGCGGTGGCGGCGGTGCCGGCGGTGGCGGCGGCGGAGGCATGGGCGCGCCGCCGGGGATGTCGAATGCAGGCTCGGGTGCCCCCTCCGCGATGCCTCTGCTTCCGCCGGCGACCCCGCACCCGGCAGCTCCCATGTCATCTACGGGTGGCGGCACGTCGGGCACGCCGGGTACCGGCTCGGGCGGCCCGGGTGTGCATCCCGCGTCCACCGCCAGCGTCGGCCGGGCCGGCTTTAGCGGGTCGATGGCGTCGTCGCAGCCCGAGGCCGCGCCGGCGCCGATCCCGGTGTCATCCGCACGTGCGCAGAAAGATGCCATCGCCGACGCCACCCGTCGGCAGGCCGGCGGTGATGTGCAGACGGCTTATCGGCTCGCGGCGGCGCTCAATGCCGCCGACATGGTCAACGCGACCGATTTCCGGTTCTTCTGGATGACCGCGGTGACCGCTGACGGCCAGATCGTGGTCGCCAACAGCTACGGCCTGGCCTATATCCCCGATGCGGTTAACCTGCCTGCGCAGGTGACCATGGTGTCCGCCGACGAGACCGTCCCCGTCGAAGAGCGGGCACGCTGGGCGACCTACCCGAACCTTGCCTTGCAGGGTTGGGCGGTCCATCACAACACCACGCTGAAAACGGTGATCGCCAAGCGCGAGCATTTCGCCGGCATCGATCCGGGCGTGCCGACGCAGTTTGTGGCCGACGAGGACATTCCGAGCAGCGGCAAGATGCAGGGGCGCTCACGCCTGGAGGTGGTCGACCCCATAGCGGGGGGCCGCCTGGCTTCCCTCAGCGACCTGGCGCTGGTCGACATGTTGCCGCCGGCGCCGGTGGATGCGACTCCACCGGCCGATCAGCGCAGCACGCTCTGGTGGGAGCTGATGAAGCACCTGATGAGCAGCGACGCGGATCGCGGCGCGGCGCATCTGCAGGCATTTTCGACCTATGCCACCCACGCCCAGGAACTGGCGCTGCACCGGGCCTACACCGCGGTCCATGCGGTCGAGCAACGCGCCGCGGTCGCCGACTGGCTCTACTGGCAACGCATCGCCGGATTACTCAACGACGCGCTGGCCAGCTCCGCGCGGTAGCGGCGCCGAATAGGACTCGGGCTGCTAGGTTTTCGGTCGTTGGGGCTCGCCGGGTTCTCAAGCCGCGGACGCGGTGATAGCAACTGCAGACGCATTGACGATCGCAGAACCCGTTCTGATCAGGTGCAGGACTAGCCAGACCGAAACCCCAAGGCACCCAACCAGAATTGCTGCAGTCGAGCCTCCGAATACCCCGCACTTGCCCGCCACGAGGGATCGCCGGAGGCTGTGCTGCACCGCAGCCGGTTCCCTCGGCGCACCACCCGCGCTCTCCCGTATCTGATCGCGAAATCCCTAGCGGTCTAGTCAATCAGAGCACGGGAAACCGCCCTACATGTCCGTTCGGAACGACATGTATCGCTGGGCCGGGCACCGCAAGAGTTGCCCACTTAGGCAAGTTGAGTCAGACGACCGTCCCGCCACCCGTTGGCGCCGACGTGCTGCGCGCCAGAATGACGTGTTCCGCGGGCGCCTTGCCTGCGGCGGTATCTTCACCGGGCCCCGCGTCAGCGCCGACATCGGATACCTCTTTGACAGCGGCCGAGTCGTCCCTGCCGGCGTGCGTCTGGTGATCGGATTGGCCACCCTGGTGATCTGATTGGCCGCCCTGGTGGCCGGCTTGCTCGACGCCACCGCCGGTCGACGCCGCGGCGGGAACAGCACTCGCCGTGCTGGGAGCGGCCTTGGCGGCTTGGCTGACGGCCTGGCTGAGGCTATTGGTGAGCGCACTGGCGGCGCTGGACAGTCCGCTGCCAAGGGATCCGGCCGCGCTGCCAATCCCCGACGTCATGGGCCCAAGCACTCCGCCAAGCGCGCCCACCGCGTCCTTCATCGCTCCGGTCATGGTCGCACTGACGTCTTTGAAGTTGCCCCCGCCGTTCGCCGCCGAACCCGAAGTCCCACCGGTGCTACCGGGTGCGGTAGCACCCTCGACCGCGTCCGCCGCGGTCCGCAGCCGTTCTGCCGAGCCGTGGTCGACCCCTTCGTAGGAGTACGCGGCTTGCCGCAGCGACGCCGCCAGCCTCTCGCCGATGTCGGACACCGAGCGCTGCGCGCCTTGGCGAGCGTCGATTACCCCGCGCAAGGAGTTGTGGACATCGGAGGCGATCGGCCCGTGTGTTGCAGCGACACCGGCCGCGTCATAGGCCGAGGCGGTCAACCCCGACATCCCGGTCGACACATCGTCGTGGGTCTGGGCGAACGAGCGCAGACCGTCGATGTCCGTGTACAGGTTGTCTTGGCCCATCGTGTTCCTCATCTCAACGGCGCATCGACTGGTGCGCTTCGCATAAGTCTAAGGGCGCCCGGACCTGCTCTAGCGCGCAAATTTTCGACTAACCGAACTCGGTGGCGATCTCGGTGAACGTTGCGTCGAGGCGTTCCCAGTCCGCTTCGATGGACGCGCTCGCTTGCGTTGTCGCGTTCTGCAGTGCTTCGTTGAGTCGCTGGGCGACGACTTGCGCGCCGAGCCGCAATAGACCGTCGTTGATGAAGACATCGGTGAGCCACTGATGTCCGTTGAGGGTCACCTCGACCGTCTTGGATTCATCTGTGGCCGTGAACTTCTCGGACTTCATCTTGTACAGCTGCTCGTCCATGATTGACGTCAACCGTTGTGCTTGCTGCAAGACCGCCGCCACTTGCGGATGCATCTCCGCGCTCACTTCGACTCCTCGGAATCCTTCGCGTCCTGCACGTCCTTGCGCCGGCGATTACCGATAACGCCCTCGGTCCATGCGCGGTCCTCCTTGTAGAGCTCTTCGTCGGGGGACAGGCCCGGGCTGCGCCGCTTCTCCTTGCTGCCGCCCTGACCTTGAGCGCCCTGACCCATCGGCATGCCGCCGCCCATGCCGCCGCCCGCCGGGGCGGTCGGGCCGACCCGGCCGGCTTCGGCGCCCTGCGCGGAAGGGGCGTGCGAGGCCGCGACGGCCGAACCGGTCACCGCGGGCTGCAGTGGTCCAGCGCCTCCGCCGCCCGCGCCGCCGCCTCCGGTTGACGCTGGTTTCATGCTCGGGCCCTTCGGCAGATGCGGGGAGGCTTTGGCCGCGGCCGGCATACCGCCCGGCAATCCACCTGGCAGTCCGCCACTAGGCGACCCGCCGGCAGGACTGCCTTCCGACGGGCTGCTGGGCGACCCGCCGCTTTGTGAGGCCGCGGGCTGCTGCTGCGTCGCCGGCTGAGTGGGCTGCGCCGCCATCGGCGAGGCTGCATCGGTTGGCGGGGTAGCACCGCCGGGTGACCCACCTGGTGACCCGCCGCCCCCACCTCCGAGGGCCGGTGTTTCGCCTTGTGGGTGGCTCGGCTGCTCCTCGTCGCTAGCCGGTACGGCCGGCCGGCGTGGATCGCCGTTGGTATAGACCGGCGTCGACGAAAGATCCCCGCTCTGGGGTTCGGGTGGTTGAACCCGATCGATGGTGGCGGCGGATTCATATTGCGCGCGAACGTGTTCGGAGTCCGCATATAGCTTGAAAAGGTTTCCGAGGATGCCCTGCTTCTGGTCGTCGCTGGCGGTTTCCAGTTGCTTCTTCAGTGCCATCCACTGCTCGTAAATCGGGGTGTGCTGGGCGCGCGCAGCTGTGTGGGCATCGTGAATTTTATCGGCCTCACCGGCAAGTTGCTGCCACGAGGCTGCCAAGCCTTGGAGCCAACTGCCGAAGTTGTTGAATCGGCTGTACGCGGCTTCAGAAGCTGCGCCCTCCCAGTTTCGGATCCTCACATGAAAGGGTTCGGCAGCCGTCTGAAGGTTGTTGCCGGTGGTACGCCAGAATTGCGCAACCGTCCCAAGCGCAGCGCCCTGATCGCCGTTCTTCAAGGCGTTTTCAACCTCTTCCGGGTCACCGGAGCCATGGCCAACCTTGCCCGGCATTCCCGGCGAGGTTGGGTGGGCAGCCGGCGGGATCGAGGGGCTGCCCGGGTTGATCGGACCACTCGATATCGGTTTGTTGGCATTGATTTCGCTCGTCGCCCGGAGATCGACCTCGTCATATGCCTTCGCGACGCGGTATAGCGACTCTGCGAGCCGTTTTCCTTCGGTGAAGCCCCAGGTTTGGTATTCCCAAACCGACTGCGCGTTCTTAGCGAGGTTGGCAATGGCATCCACAGACGTTGTCAGCGCGGACGGCGGCGTAATCGGGGATTGCTCTCCCTGCGTGGCCCACTTGATGCCGTTGATCTCATTCGATTTGGCCCGCAGATCATTGGTGTCGACCCTAAGTTCGTCTCCCATGCCTCCTCCTCAGGGATAAATACTCCAAAGCAACTCGCCGCTAATCACTTCTCGAGCGCCCACTGGTAGCGACTTTCCTCCCGCGGGTAAATCAGACGTATCGGCAATTGCCGGTGCCGCGGCGTGTCGATGAAGTTGTCTCGCAGAATTACCCGGCCAACACCCCGTTGCGGGCCCAGGTAGGTCGTAGCGTTCGGCCACACTAATTTGTTGACGCGCCCGATGTGGCCGTTGACGTAACTGGCGAATTCCCCAAACCGCTCTTCAAGGGTGACGACCGCGCCGGCGGCCGCCGCGCGCACGACGAATTGCGTGAACAACTGAGCATCGCCCAGGTTGATGCTGACGTCGACGTCATCGAATGGCATGTAGACGGGGTAGCGGTCCGACGTCTCTCCGACCAGCACACCCGCCGACCCGATCGGCAACTGGTAGTGCCGGTCGTTGACTGGAGTGTGCCCCTGCAGAGCCGCGCGTTGGCCGCCGAACAGGCACGAGAAGCCGCGCGGCGTTTTGGGAATGGCCAGCGTCGTCAGCAGCACCGTCGATTGCGGCGCCATCCCGGGCACCAGACGAACTCGGGTGATGGTGTGGTCGGCTCGCGCCGACCACCAGGTGTCGGGACCACCGGGCGCGGTGTAGGCGGCGGTAAACGCGCTGCGCCCCTTGATCGCAGACCAGGTCTCATGCTCGAAGCTGATCTCGGTGGCCTGGTCGAAACTGTCCATGCTGCGTGCGCAGCGCGCATCGATGCCGTGGCTGGCCAGCTGATCGGCGATGCGCGTTGTTGATGCGACCAGATACCGGGCGAGCCCGGCGACGCCGACGTCACGCCGGTGCGCCGATTTGCGCGCCGTCTCCGGATCGGCCCGTAGCACAATCCACGTTCGGCGGTTGGCCGGCGCAGGATAGGGGCCGATCACCTGCTGGTAGAGACCGACCAGGTTCGCCGGAGCGGTCTTGCCGACGCGGTATCCGGCCGATACGACGTCGGCCTCCAGATCGGGGCAGTGCGCCGAGACCAGTCGCTGGACCAGCCGGGTATCCACCACGTCATCGGTGTGGGCTCCTCCGTTCACGATCACCGTCGGGGTGAACGGCCGGGGGATCAGCTCGATGATCGAGACCAGGTGATCGTCCTGCCAGCGCACGGCCACGTGGTCTCCGGGCAGCACCGTCGCACCAACCGCGGGCACCGAGGGAGATGCAGGAGCGCTGCGGCGCCGTCGACGCCACGAGTTCAACGCCTGTATCCATCCGGTCAGGCGCCGGTTGCGCACTGTGACGACAGACGCCAGCACGAGTACCACCGCCAGCGTCACGCCGACCCACAGGTAGCCCAGTCTGATGGACGCCGCGACGCACGCCGGCGCCAAAGCCGCCGCCACCATTGCATGGCCGCTGGTGAAGCGCAGGCCGACCACGTTGCTCATCGGCGTCTCAATGCTCGTCGGGTCAGCGCCGCCACGCCCAGCACCGCTGCCAAGCCCAGACCTGCTACGACCACCATCGTGATCGGGCCGCGGTCGGGCGGCGGGATGTACACCGGCGGTGGGATTCGCTTGACGTTGAACGGCGCGGTCTTCGGGCCGGGCGGAAGGTCCCAGGTCAGTGCGGCGACCGGATCGACAACGCCGGCGCCGACGAGGTCGTCGACTCCGCCCCCCGGGTGTCGCGCGGTGGCGGTGAGCCGGTTGATGATCTGCGCCGCGGTCAGGTTGGGGAACCGCTGCCGCAGCAGCGCGGCCACCCCGGACACGTATGCCGCGGAAAACGAGGTGCCAGCGATCGGAATCGGGCCGTCCTGGCCTTGCAGCGCATTGACCGGGTTGCCGTCGTAGCCCAGCGCGATGATGTTGTCGCCCGGGGCCACCGCCCCCAACCACGGCCCGTGCATGGAGAAGTTGCTGGGTTGTGCGTCCTGCCCGAAGCTGCCGATCGTCAGGACCAACGGGTCATACCACGCCGGCGTGACGATCGTTTGGACCTCCTGCCAGCCTCGCGGGTCATTGGGTATCGATTGGTCGGGCGGCGGATTCTGCGTGCAGTCCTGGCCGGTGTTACCCGCGGCGACGATGATCACCACGTTTTTGACGTTCACGGCGTAGTTGACGGCCGCCCCGAGCGTCGACTCGTCCACCGGTCTGGTCACCTTCACACAGGCGGCCTCACTGACGTTGATGACATTCGCGCCGATATTCGCGGCATGCACTATCGCCCGCGCCAGGCTGCGGATCGATCCGGCCGTCTGGGTGCTATTGGGATCGTTGGGGTCGATGTGCGCGCCGACCGGCTGAAACGCCTCGGAGGTCTGGCGCAGCGACAGCAGCCGTGCTTCGGGCGCGACACCGATGAATCCGTCGGTGGGAGCCGGCCGGCCCGCGATGATCGACGCGGTCAACGTGCCGTGGGAGTCGCAGTCAGACAGGCCGTTGCCCGCCTTGTCGACGAAATCTCCGCCCGGCTCGGCGGGTACTCGCGGCGATGCGTTCACCCCGGTGTCGACCACCGCGACCGTCACCCCGGCGCCGGTGGCGAATTTCTGCGCCTCACTGACATGCAGGTAGTTGTTGGCCCACGGCGGATCGGCGAAGTTAGCACCGGGGAATGACGTCGGCGCCGAGCAGACCCGACGCTGCTCGGTGGGTTGGTCCGGCCCCATCTCGTCGGGCGGCATGGCACCCGGATTGATAACGGGAGGCGCGATCGCAAAAACCGGGGGCGCAGTCAGCAACGCTAGCGTCGCTGCCGCCAGCACGACGGCCAGACGGCGCACCATCGACCACCCCTTTCCGCTACCAGCCTGATCAAACCGGGGCCACCGCAGACACGACAAACTGCGGACCACCCAGCCGAGAGCAACATATTCGCACCCATGAGGCGGCACGCAGTCACCGCTAATCCTACGGCTCGGGAAACCTAGCCCGTTCCGGTTTTTCTGCGCGGCCAGCTGCGCTCATCGGGTCGCTCATCGCAGGCGACTTCGTCCGGTGGGCTGCTACAGCCTTCGGGCGAGGTCTTCGCCGTCGTCCCGGTGGGCATGCTCGGGCGGCAGCTCCGGAACCGGGCTGAGGCTTTGCAGCTTGTCGCCAGGTCCTGCTTGCGGTCCGGCCGCGGCATGGTCATCCCGGTCACGGTCTTGCTGAGGCCCAGCCTGAGCCTGAGCGGGAGCCTTGGCGTCGTCGCGCTCTTGTTGCTGCGCGCCTGCCATACCGCCCGGACCTTGGCCGGCGCCGGTGCCGCCGCTATCCGGGCCCTGCCCGCCGAATGCGTGTTCTCCCCCACCATGGCCCGCGCCCTGGAATGCCTGCATCATGGGCTGCATCAACGAGCTGAAGCTGCCGGGGATCTGCCCTGCCATTTGCGCGGGAGCGCCGGCCATCTGGCCGGCCTGGCCCCCTAATTGGCCCAACATTTGGACCACTTGCATCACGCCCTGCTCCCCGGAGTCCTCGGAGCCTTGATATGCGACGTTCGACGCGGCCACTTTGCCCGAGAACATCGTCTCCTTGCCCTGCAACGCCGCCATATTGGCTTCCAACGGGGCGCCCAGCGTCGGCAGGACACCAGCGATCGTCTGGCTCATCAGGTCCTCGCCCGGCGTCACCGTCGGGAGCTGGGGCATTTGTATCCCCGTCGTGGCCGGCCAGTTCTGCTCCTGCCCCCTCCAGAAGTTCATGGGGACCGCCTCCTCTCCGGGATTCGTTGCTCACCACTCATCGTCGCCCTCATCCTCGGCGAGGTCGTGATCGAGCGGCGACGGAACCGCGAGACCCGCTCGGGAGCCTCCTCCACCGCCTCCGTGGGCGCCCATCCCCATCATGCCCATTCCACCCATTCCGCCCATGGCGCCGCCGGCGCCGACGGGTGCCGCACCGGCGGTCGCGGTGACGCCCGCCAGCGCGCCGTGCTCTTCGGCGGTCGCCGCCGGGGTGGTGCTGGTGTGCTTGTCCACCAGCTTGGCCATCAGCGGGGTCCGCGGCGAGCTGCCGCCGGCGCCGGGCACCGACGCGCCGCGCATCATTCCCGCCCCCGAACCGGCGCCCGAGCCACCCGCGGCCGGGTGACCGGAGAACGCGGCGAAGGGGGATGAGTCCGCGCCTGGCCCGCCAGCCCCTCCCTTGCCGAGTTGCCCGAACATCGACGAAATCTGTTGCAAGGGCTGGGTCAGCTGCTGCAGCCCCTGCCCACCACCCAAGCCCTGGCCCAGCTGCTGCGGCAGCTGCCCAACCTGGGAGACCAACTGGCTCATCATTTGGGCGCCTTGCTGCGAGTCCTGACTGGCTTGTCCTGCCCCCGGCGCCCCACCGGGCGGGATAGGTATCCCCGCGGGGTTGACGGCCGGCACGCCCAGATTGCTCGCCAGTTCACTGGTGCTGGCGGTGACGTCGGCCATGTTCTGCGACTGGCCCAGCCTGACCATGCTTTGCAAGAGCTCGTCTTTGTTCTGGACCGGCATGGCCTCAATCGCCTCGCACGCGTGCTGCGTCTCCTGCGCGGTCGCGTTCACCATCGCCTTGGTTTTGGTCACGGCCGCCGCCATGGCGTGCAGCTGCAGCGCGATGGCCGAGGCCTGGGCGGCATTGATTTCATGACCGTTGATGATCGTGCTGGCCTCGCCCAGCGCCGCGTCGGCCGCGGGCCCCGTCCAGCTGTTGGCCATTCCCGCATGCTGCCCCTGCAGTTGCGGCACCACGACGCCGGTCAGGTGCGCCGCCAGCTGTTCGAACTCCTGCGCGGCCGCCGTGAGCGTTTCCTCCTCGACATTCGGCCAGCCGGGACCCATCAATGTCTGCGACCCGTACGGGCTGCTATCGGGCGGGACGCCCATGACGCGACCTCTTTCCGCGTGCGGCGGTGTGTAGCTAAAACATTACTGCGCGGCTGGCACTGCTTTTGACACTTTTTATTGTCGTGGACCCGGGCGGTCGGAGCACATTATTCTTTCCCGGCGGCACTGCTGGCCTGCCAGAGCCAGCCACGCCGCCATGGTTTGTCACAAATGTTCTAATCGCGTCACCGTTTACTGGTGATTCGACGACGGAATCACAGGCCGGGCGTGTTTAGCTGGCGCGATGCGCATTCCCTCTGTGCTGCAGCAGGATCAGTCGAGAACGGTGCACATTGGACTCGCCGCCGTGATCGGCGTCGCCGCTGCCGCCGTGGTTGGAACTACAGCGGGCTGGCGGTACGCCCCGCCGGCAGGATGGATCGCGACCGTCGCCGTCTATCTGATCTGGACCTGGGCGAGCATCGCCGGCATGACCGCGGATGCAATCGAACGCCTTGTGCAGCAGCGACATCCGGCGCGCCGGCCGGCCGAGACCATCGTGGTGCTAGCCAGCATCGCCAGCCTCGCAGGCGTCGCCTACCTGCTCGTCGCCAGCAATGTCAAAGGGCCGGACAGCGCTATCGCCGCCGCCGTGGGGTTTTTAAGTGTGATCGCCTCCTGGTTGGCGGTGCATGTTGTTTACACCCTGCGCTACGCGGTGCAGTACTACACCGAACCGGTGGGCGGGGTCGACTTCAATCAAGACGAGAAGCCCACCTTCGCCGACTTCGCCTATCTGGCGTTCACCATCGCCGTGACCTATGGCGTGACGGACACGACCTTGAAGAATCGCGCAATTAGGCTCTCGGCGTTGCAGCAAGCGATGGTGTCGTATCTGTTCGGCACGGTGATTCTGGCGGTCACCGTCCAGGTGATCGGCACGCTCAGCGGTCTCTAGGCGGGCGGCCTCTCAGGCTTCGTACGTGACGTGGTACCAGTGTCGGACCGGCTTATGGTTGTCGGCTTGACCGGTGTCCGTCGCGCTGACCACGTTGACGTCGGTCACGTCGGGATTGTGGGCCTCGATGTAGCGCTCCAACTCGTGCAACAGGGCGCGGTGCGGCTGATCTGGGTTGGCGAGCGCTTTCGCCGTGTGTGTTTGTGGCACGCAACTGATTATGCCGACAACGCGCGCCGGCTATTGCGCCTAGAGGGTATCCGCCCATCGCAGGATCTCCGGAGTGACCGGGTCAGTGATATCGGCGAACTCCGGGTGTTTTTTGACGAACGCGGCAACCATCGGGCAGAGGGCGACGACGCGTTTGCCGTCCGCGCGGGTCGCCTCGAGAGCTTCCCGCACCAGGATGTTCGCCAAGCCGCGTCCGCCGAACCGTTCATCGACCTCGGTGTGGTAGAAAACCCGCTGGTTGTCGTGGTCAGCGACGGCGGCGAGCCCGACGGTCTCGCCATCGACGGCGATCGTGTACTTCCCGTTTGCGGCGCTGACGGTGGTCTGGGCGCCGGTCTTGTCCGTGGTCATCTGCGTTCCTTAGCTACCCGGTCTATCGGCGGCGGAGGGACGTGGCAGCAGCCGGGTGGTGGGCAGTGCGGGTGCGGGCAGCCTTGCCGGAGTCCCCTGGTAGCCGTGCACGGCGCCGAAGCGTTCGTCGGCCTCTTCCCACTGCCGTCGGTACTCGGCGATCTCGTCGTGGCTTCGTCCGACGAAGTTCCACCACATCACCAGCTGCTCGGTGAACGGTGTGCCGCCCAGCAGCAAAACGCGACCGGGCCGATCGCCGTCGTTCTGTAGCACCAGTGCGGAGCTGCCCGGGGCTTGATAGCCGAGGTCGCCGACGGCCAGCGCGGCGCCGTCCATGGCAACGGCGCCCTGGTCGCACAGCACGCCGTGTTCAAACGCCGGGTCGACCTCCAACGTCACCCGGGCGCCGGCTTCCAAGTCGAGCTGGGCGCCCAGCAGCGGGGTGAAGGTGTGCACCGGCGAGCGGCTGCCGGCCAGCCGCCCCAGGAAGATGCGTGCGACGGCGCCCGGCAGCGAGATCGGCTCGGGCGCATAGTGGCTGAAGTCACGACTGGTGTTGCGATCGGAATCCGGCAACGCCGCCCACAACTGCACGCCATGCAGTACCGACGTCGCGTCGCGATCGGCTGCGACGGATACCTCCGAGTGGCAAATTCCGGCGCCGGCAGTCATCAGATTGAGCTCACCGGGGCGAACGACGGCATGGACGCCGGCGCTGTCGCGGTGTTCCACCTCGCCGCTGAACAGCCAGCTGATTGTCTGCAGCCCAGTGTGTGGATGCGGCGCGACGTCCATGCCGCTGGAGCTTCGAAGATCGTGCGGCCCGTAGTGATCGGCAAAACACCACGCGCCGATGAGTGACCGTTGCCGCTGCGGAAGCGTGCGGCGGACCAGGATCGCACGCGGGCCGCCCAACGGGACCTCCCGTGGCCGCAACACCTCCAGGCCCTCGAGATGCGAGGCGCGACAGGCAACTTCGACGGGCGCGGTCTCGAGATTGCTCATCGTCCACCCTTCGTCAGGGGCGATACCGCGCCGACACCGCAACACTACGCGGCGGCGGCAGAGCTGGTGGCTTACTTGCGTGGTGGCCGCAACACTTGCATGGCGAGCCGCATCAGCGGTTCGGGAACCCGGTCCTTCGCGGAAAGCGCCGCACTGCCCACGCGAGTCCGGAGCAGCGTGCCGCGGCCGAACATCCGGTTCAACGGGCCACCGGACGGCTCGATCTCGACGTGCAGCGGCGGAGCGCCTTCCGAAGCGCCCAGCGCCTGGGATATGACGATCCGCTGAATCTCGCTGGTGCCCTCAAAGATGGTGTACAGCTTGGCATCTCGATACCACTTCTCCACCGGGTGATCGGTGATGTAGCCCCAACCGCCCATCGTCTGAATGGCCCGCTCGGTGGCCTTGACCGCAACCTCGCTGGCGGCCATCTTCGACATGGAACCCTCGCCACGCTCGAACGGGATCCCTTTGGCCGCCATCCACGACGCTCGCCACGTCAACAGCCGCGCCGCATCGATCTGGGTGGCCAGCTCGGCCAGTGGAAAAGCTATGCCCTGGTTGTCGATGATCGGGCCGCCGAACGCCTCGCGTGTGGTGGCGTAGCTGGTGGCATATTCCAGCGCAGCCCGCGCGATGCCGATCGCCTGGGCGGCGACCATCGGACGAGTCTGCTCGAAGGTGCCCAATGTCGCCGAGCCGGAACGTTGTGCGCCGGCGACGACCTCCCGCGCCTTGGCAAGTTTGTGTTCGAGCTTTTCTTGCCCGCCCAGCAGGTTGGCCTCCGGAACACGTACCCCGTCGAGAAGCAGCTCGGCGGTGTGCGATGCCCGGCAGCCCAGTTTGTCGAGCTTGCGCACCAGCTTCAGACCGGGTGTGCCGCCCGGGACGATGAACAACGCCTGGCCCCGGTGACCGAGCTCTTCGTCGACGACCGCGTTGACCACATGCACGTCGGCGATACCTCCGTTGCCGATCCACATCTTGTGACCGTCGATCACCCAGTCGCCGCCGTCGCGCCGCGCGCAGGTCCGCAGATTTCGTACGTCGCTGCCGCCCTCCGGTTCGGATATCGCCAGCGCCGCGAGCTTGAGGTCGCCCGGGGTTCCGAAACACTGCGGCGCCCACTCCAGCATCTGCTCCGGAGAGGCGGCTTGCCCGATGGCCGAAAGCGCCAGCGCCGGCATGACGATCGCCAAACCGATTCCAGCGCAACCCCAGAACAGTTCCTCCATGAACATCGGCAACGAAAGACCGGTCGGATCGCCGATAAGGTCGCGGTAGAACAGCGGGCTGTAGAAGCCGCGTTGCGCGGCTTCCTCCAGCACCGGCCAGGGGAACTCCTGTCGCTGGTCGTAGTCAAGGGCGACAGGACGAACGACCGACTCGGCGAACTCGTGAGTGCGCCGCGCCAGGTCGTGTTGCGCTGCCGTCGGCGTCAAGTCAAACGTCATGCGCGTCACTCCTTGATCCGGGCTGCGCCGGCGGCGTCGTCGTCGCCGCGGGTCGTCGATCCCCCAGTGTCGGTCGCCCTGGTATTACCCCCTGTCAGCCGGTTCAACCCAACCGTTGCAACGAGTCAGGCCGCCGTCTGCGGCCCGATGCGGCGGATCGGCAGATGAAACACCGTGGCGGTCACCGGCACGGTGTCGGCCTCGCGCCGCGCCAGCAGCGCAGCGTTGTCGGGCAGTTGTCGTGAGTTGATCTCGCCGGCCGCGATCTGGCGCAGGGCGGCGTGAGCTGCAGCCAGTTGTTCACGCTTGCGGTACTGGCCGCCAGGCAGTTTGACACCGGCCCACACGCCGTATTCTTCCCGGTTCTCGACGGCGTATCGCGCGCACAATCGTTGCTGTGCCAGTGGGCACCGCCGAAGGCACAGCAGCCGCGCCTCGGTGGCCGACTGTTCATAAGCGCGTGCCTTGGCAGCACCGTCACCGCCGTCATCGTCGGCGTAGCCGAACCACAACTCCGGGTTGACCGAACATGGATGCCCCATCAGTTTGCCTCCTTAGCCTGAAACGTATGCGGAATCGTATACACTGATCGCGAGCCTTGGCAAGAGAAACGTGATGAAAACGTATATTTGCAGGACAACGCGTACGCCTGTGTAGTATTCGAATATGCCCGGAGCGCTGCGGTGAGCCGCGAATCCGCAGGGGCGGCCATCCGGGAGCTGCGTGAGTCGCGCGACTGGTCGCTCGCCGACTTCGCCTCGGCAACGGGCGTGAGCATCATGGGCCTGAGCTACCTCGAGCGAGGAGCCCGTAAGCCACATAAAAGCACTGTTCAGAAGGTAGAGAATGGGCTCGGCCTGCCGCCGGGTACCTACTCGCGTCTCGTGGTCGCCGCCGATCCGGCGGCCGAACTGGAGCGGTTGACGGCCGTCGGGCCGGCAGAACCCACGCCTACGCGACCCACCGGGCCCATTGTCGTGGACCGGCACACCGATACGGAAGTACTCGAAGGATACGCCGAAGCTCAGCTCGATGCCCTGAATTCGGTGATCGAGCGACTACCCGAGACGACATCAAACGAATATGAGACGTATATTCTCTCTGTGATCGGACAGTGCGTGAAGGCTGAGATGCTGGCCGCCAACTCCTGGCGGGTCGCGGTCAACGCCGACGCAGCTTCGGCAGGACGGTTGATGCGGCATCTGCGGGCCTTGGAGACCACGCGCGGTGCGCTCCTGGAGCGCATGCCGATGAGTCTCAGTGCGCGGTTCGACCGGGCGTGCGCCCACTCATCGCTGCCGGAGCCGGTCATCGCAGCGCTGCTCGGCGTCAGTGCCGCGGAAATGTGGGACATCCGAAATCGGGGCGTCATCCCGCCAGGAGCGCTACCACGCGTGCGGGCCTTCGCTGATCTGGCCGACGGCAACGGGAGTGACGACGACACCAAGGGAGGAGAAGCATGGTGAGTGGGAACGAATTGGCGGCGTTAAGCCATGCGCACCAACTGTTTGCCGGCCCTACTCGTCCAGTACCGGTGGACGTCGAGGCGGCCCGGTACGACAAGATGTTAGAGCGAGCTGCGGGACTGAATACCGGAGGGGGACAAGAGCTTTACCGTTCCGCAGTCGACCGTAGCCGGAAAGCCCTGCGATCGGCCGAGACGATTGATGCCGAGGTCGCCGCGACGGCGTCGCGCGCGCACCGGGATCACGCCAACGCCCGCACCCTGACCCGGAATGTCCTCGACGAGGCCCGCGCCGACACCGCAACACCGGACACGCCGATGGCGCAGCGCGAGGCGATGCGCCGCCGGGTGGCGCGGCTGCGGGCTCAACGAGCGCATGTGTTGGACGCCCGTCAGCACGCCCGTCGGCATCGGGCGGCGTTGCGCGCCTTGCACTACCGAGTCATGTCCCGCGGCGGTCACCGGGCCGGGCTGCGGTTGCCGCCAGCCAACACTCGCGCCGGCATCGCGGTACGGGCAGCGTTGTCACGGCTGGGCAGGCCGTACGTTTGGGGCGCAACCGGGCCCGACCAGTTCGATTGTTCGGGGCTGACCCAGTGGTCCTACGCGCGGGCGGGAATTCACTTGGACCGCACCACTTATCAGCAGATACATGACGGAATCCCGGTCCCGCCCGCACAGGTACGCCCGGGCGACCTGGTCTTCCCCAGCACCGGACACGTGCAGATGGCGATCGGCAACAACCTGGTCGTCGAAGCACCCCATGCCGGCGCTACGGTCCGGATCAGCCCGCTAGGCACCGGCGTGCAGATCCGGCGCCCGGTGGGGTGACGGTGATGGTTGTTGAGCGCTCTGCCCGTGAGTACGGTCAACCCATGGCGGACCAGGCCGGGCAGTCGATCGACGCCATCGGGGACGCGCAAGCCGCGCTAGCGAGGCAACATGCGGCGGCCGCGGAGGCCGACTGCGCTCTCACGGAAGCACTCGCCAGCGCGCATGCCGCAACGGTGGACGGCATCAGGCGGCTCGACGCGATCGCGGCCGACATCGACCTCGCAGTGGCGAACCAGGCGGCCATTGGGCTCGATACCGCGATGGGGGCGCGGGAGTTCCAGAAGTTCCTGATCACCAAGCAACGAGAGATCCTGGCTGTGGTGTCCGATGCCCACGAGCTCGACGCCGCGAAAAAGGCCTTGTTGGAGAAGTTGACGGCGCACTACAGCGCCTCCGCCGGCTAGCGCTTCGCTGCCGTCGCGTTGCCGGGTACCGCTGTGTACTAGTGAATTGTCGACAGCGAAGCCCCTGGCTAGTGTCGCCAGCATGGTGGGGCCGCAGACCGATCCGATCTCGCACGCAACGTCGCTCTGCTGAGCGATGGCGACGCCTGACGATGTGCTCGCCGCGGTCGAGCACGTCAAGGAATGCACGGGCGACCCAGCAGCCTGGCTGGCCGGTCTGACACCGCGAGACATAACGGATGTGGTGACGATATTTGCAGCAAGCCCGCAACGGTTGGACGGAGTTATTGCCACGATCCGCCAACAGCATCCGGATCTGTTCGACTCCAGCACGGGGCAGATGATGGTCCCGCCGCAGACGGGACCTGCCGCCCGCCGGCCAGCGGGTCCGCAACCTGACAATCCCGCCGCCGACCATCAGGAGGGCGCGGCGGCAGACACCATCAGAGACGCAGAAGCCGCTCTGGCACAACAGAATTCGACAACTGCTCAGATCGATCTGCAAGTGGTCACGGCGGTTCTCAATGCGCACCAAAGGAACGCCGAGGGTCGGGAGGCATTGGACAGACTGCAGCGTGATATCGAGGCGGCGGTCACGACGCGATCCGATTTGGACACCCCGGCAGGGGCGCGCGACTTTCAGCGCTTCCTGATCGGCAAGCTCAGGGATATCCGCGCCGTGGTGGCCAGTGCAAGCCTTGACGACACGTCGAGCTCGGCCTTGATGGCCGCCTGGACATCGCTGTACAACGCTTCCAAGCCCGACGTGGGTGGTGCGGACCAATCCCGCCAGCCCATCGGTTGGCCCACTGGTTCTGCAGCCGATAGCGCGGGCCAAAGCGGGCCAGCAGCAGCCGATACCGGTTTGGAACCCTACTTTGATTCGCTGCCCGCCGACGATTCCGGCTTCCTAACTGAGGACATGCCGCCACAGATCCCGTCGTCACCGCCGCCGATGACCCCGACGATGCCGAGTATTCCGGCGTTTGGAGGGGGAGGCATCCCGGGCGGGGGAGCGATGCCCAGTTTGCCTATGCCGGGCGGCTTTCCGCTGCCCGGGCCACTGCAAGGCGCCGCGGACAAGGGTTCGCCCAAGGACCTCGACGACGGGCTGCTGGACTCCGACGACCCGGAGGACCGGGCATCCTCGGCGAAGGACGGCGACGAGCGGGCGGAGCATCACGAGGCCGAATCCGCGGCGACCCAGCCGCCGGCCGGCCCGACGACCGTCACCCTGCCCACCGGGGAAACGGTCACCGCTGCCAATCCTCAGCTCGCCGCAGCCATCAAGGCGGCCGCGGGCGGGATGCCAATCGCAGATGCGTTTCGCCAGGAAGGGATTACCATTCCGCCGCCGGGGACTGCGGTCAGCGACCCGGTCGACCCGTCGCGACTCACACCCGGGGACATCGGCATGTTCACCGATCGCCACGCTCTTGCCCTCGGTCAAAGCGAAGCCGTGCTCAACGGTCAGATCCAGCACATTTCCACCGTGAACGGGCCCAGCTTCCTAGGCTGGGAGCATCCTCCTGGACCGATCGCAACGGCCGTACCGGACAGGACCGCCCCACCGGCGGCCACCAGGCCGGCCACGGCCGAGAGACTCGAGAGAGCGTAGTAGAAATCCGGCGCCACGCCGGCACACCAACAGATATCAAGGAGACAGCGGATGGCAGACCGAATCCACGTGGTGCCCGCCAACTTGCGCGAAGCTGCCGGTCACCATCAAGAGACGTCCGAGTATCTACGGACCATCCCGTCCTCGCACCAGGCAATTCAACGGAGCCTGGACTCGCTGGGGCCGATCTTCGGCGAGCTCCGCGAAGCCGGCCGCGAACTTCTTGAGCGACGACGCATGTGCTACGAGCAACAGGCCGACAGCCACGCGAAAATAGCCGAGAACCTGACTAGATCGGCAAACATGTGGGAAGAACACGAAGCAGAGGCCGTCCGGAGACTCGAACGTATCCCTGACGACAGTCAATGACTGAGGCCGATCCCGCGTTCGACACCGTACACCCGAGCGGGCACATCCTGGTCCGCTCCTGCCGTGGCGGGTACATGCACAGCGTCACGTTGAGCGAGGCGGCGATGAGCACCAACGCGGAAAGCTTGGCGGAGGCCATCTTGCTGACCGCCGACGTCTCGTATCTCAAGGCGGCGATGGAAGTCCGTGGCGAGATCGTGGCGGCCGGCTACACCCCGTCCGCCGGAGTTCCGACCGCCAACGATCTCGACATGGCGATCGACAGGTTGGTGGCGCATGAGCTTCAGCGCCCAAACGATCGGGAGCCTTGACGAGCGCGGCCTAGCGGATCCAGGTCTTAACAGCGTCTCGATCCGGAGCGATATCAGTGGGCGGCTCGACCGGATTGGCACCGAACAACTCTCGCGCCCGACCAAGCAGTGCGCGTACCTCGTTCAGCTGCTGTTGCAACCCGGAATCAGCCACACGCCTACGCTACCCAGACTTGGATATTCCGACAATTCACTTACCGCGTCCTAAAGACGTGCGCTGGCATTTTACCGGCGGCGCGCGGGCCTTTGTCGAGCAGGACAAACAGAGAGGTCGTCGATCCGAGGATGAAGGTACGCTTGGCCGGTGGCGATCTTCGGTAGGAATACGGCGCGTCAGCGCCTTCGGAGAGCTACCCAAGAATCACTGAAGATTCCGGCATTCAGCTCTCCGGTCGACTGCACCCCATGGGTGACGGGCGGGTTGTGGCCAGCCGAGCTGTCGACAGTTACCGCTGAGACGGCTCCACTCGTCAAATATCTGAAAGCCGACTTGCAAAAGATTGTCAATTCGGCGAACGAAGAACTCTCAGGCATCAGGCGAGCGGGATTGACTGATCCGGTGCGGCTGGCGGAAGAGGCTCGAGTGATGAAAGGCGCTCGCGCCTTTGCCGTTCGGCGAGTCGAGTCGACAGTTCGTCATCTCCGTAACATGACGCCGAAATTGCCGGCGGAACATGGTGCGGTAAATGGCGCCGATGACACCGAAAAGACACGGCGATTCAAAGTCGCCGCTCCAGCGCCAACCGACACGAATAGGCCCGCTCACGAACCCACACCGCCGGAGCCGGAAATTCCGGAGCAGATCCAGCACCGCGCGGCGGTAGTCGACGGGCACGAAGACCGGTACGAGAGATGGACCGAACCGCTCGCCACGGCGGAGCAACCGGCGACGACGGTCGACTTGGAATCCGCCGAACGGGATCTCTTGGCGCCACTGCCTCCCTCGGACGACACCGACGTGCTCCAGGCGATTGCGGCCGTTATGCAGGAGATCGCACCGCTCGCGCAGATTCCGGTCGATGACGCTGCGACCACGCTGCTGCCCGAGGCGTCGGCCGAATCGGAGTCCGAGCGCGAACGGTTGGAAAGGCTGCTCGAATTCGTGGCACGGCAGGAACCCGGGTTGCGCTGGGCCGTCGGCAAGCGTGAGGACGGGACGACGTTATTGGTCACGGACCTTGCGCACGGCTGGATACCGCCGGGAATTACCCTGCCCGCAGACGTCCGGCTGCTGAGCCCGGACCGACGCACGGGCAACGCGGCGGCGTTACTCGGCCAGACGACGATGTCGGCGACCTACGCCCCCAGCGATCCATTGGGCTGGGCGACCGACAACGACGTCACCGACACCTCGGCGCAACCGCGTGAGCTCCCCGCGGTCGACGACGTGGGCTGGCTGCTGGGGGAGGCCACGCACTGGCGCGATGGTCTTCCCAGGATGGTTCACACGTTGGCCAAGGCGGGTGCTGCGGGGACGGGTGTCAACGATGCGGAAATCGACATCTTGCGGGTGTACCTCGATACCTCGCGCTACCAGCTATTTGCCCAATACCCCGATATCGATGCCGGGTTGCTGCTTAATTGCTTGCTGCTGGCCGCCACTGAGGGCATCGCCACCGGGAACCTTGTGAACGCAAATTATCACTTCGCCTGGTTCCAAATGCTCAGTGTGCCGTGGGCCGGCGGATGGAAAGCCGGCCCGTAGGCCTGAGCGCTCAAGCGTGCAGAGAATGAATTGACGCTGGTGGGAGGGCTCGAGATACTGTCATGATGCCGGGGTCGGGTAGTCGCGCGCAGCTCAGCGACAAGGATCTCGTCGAATCGGTTCTACGCGAACTGAGCGAGGCCGCCGATAAGTGGGAAGCGCTGGTCGGGCAAGCCGAGGCGATTACGTACAGCGTCGATCTCGGCGATATTCAGACAGTTGTCAATTCAGATGGTCGGCTGGTCGAATTGATATTGCATCCGACCGTCATGTCCGGTTACACGCACGGCGAGCTCGCCGACAGGTTGAACCTCGCGATCGCCGCGTTGCGGGAAGAGGCCGAAGCCGAAAACGAGGCACGGTACGGCGGATCCCTCCAGTGACGTGGGATCGATTGGCGCTGAAGGCATTCGAGCTGCTAGATCGCAGCCATGACCGTTACGGTGTCAGCCGAAACGGTGAGAGCCTCGCCGCATTGGTGGGTCAGGCGGATGCAGATCGACCGCCGAAAGGATACTGACGGTGCCACTCAATCTCTCGAACCGAGATCAGAACTCCGGACACCTGTTCTACAACCGCAGGTTGAAGGCTGCGATCACCCGGTTCTCGGTGCGGATGAAGCACGATGACCGGAAACAACAAGCGGCAGTGGCGCTCTCGGTTGTTTTCGTTCTCATCGGCGTCGGCTGGATGGCGCTCCTCCACGTCATGAAACCCGCCGGTCTGGTGGGACAGTCCGCGATCATCGGAAACCGCGATACCGGCGCGGTCTATGCGAAGATCAACGGGCGGCTGTATCCCGCGCTGAACCTCACGTCGGCGCGGTTGGCCGTCGGTAGCGCAGCCGCACCCACCTGGGTCAAGCCACCCGAGATCGCCAAGTACCCGACCGGTCCGATGATCGGCATTCCCGGTGTGCCCGACAGTCTCACCGTCACACCGAGTTCCGTGTCGGCGTGGTCGGTGTGCGACACCGCACCGACCCACGGCAGCGGGGGGCCACCGTTGGTGACATCGATCGCCGGAGAGCTGTCGACGGCGGGCCGGGCGGCTCCGATGGGGCCGTCGCAGGCCGTGCTGGTGACCCACAAAGACGCAACGTATGTGATCTGGGGCGGGCAACGGTCGCTAATCGACCCGACCGACCGATCGGTCACTTTCAACCTTGGCCTAGATCCGGGCGTGACTTACCCGATCGCGATTTCCAACGCCCTCTTCGACACCCTGCCGGCAACCGAACCCCTTGTCGTTCCGGCGATTCCGGATCAGGGCACACCGTCGACGTGGCTGCCGGGCTCGACGGTTGGCAGTGTGCTGGAAACGCGTGACTCCAACGGCGTCGTTACCGGCTTTTACGCGCTGCTGCCCGATGGCGTGCAAAAGATCACCAGTTTCGTCGCCGATCTGCTCCGCACCGCACTCGCACAGGGCTCTGGCACCCCGACTCTGGTGTCACCGGACAAGCTGATTCATATTCCCGTCGTCGAAGTGCTCAACGTCGGCTACTATCCTCCAGGCAAGCTGAATTTCATTGATTCGGCGGCGAATCCGGTGACTTGCGTCGCATGGCAGAAGCAGTCCACCGACCCGCAGGCGGCGATCAGCGTCTTCAACGGGCGGGGGCTGCCGGTGCCGATCGGCATGGATCAGCGTCTGGTTCGGCTAGTACGCGATGACCGCAATCCCGATTCAGTGGAGGCCGACCAGGCACTGGTGCTGCCGGTAGCGGCGAACTTCGTCGCGACAACCAGCGGCGTCGCCACCTCGGACAGTCGCGAAAGCCTGTACTGGCTTTCACCGCAGGGCGTTCGATATGGGGTGCAATGGGACGAGAAGACCCTGCAGGCCCTGGGGCTGAACCCGGGCAGCGCCGTGCAGGCGCCCTGGCCGATCGTACGCACGTTTGCGGCCGGACCGGCCATCAGCCGTGAGAGCGCGCTGTTGGCCCGCGACACCATCTCTGGCGGCGCCGCGGTTGCCCCGATCCCGGAAGCTAACCAACAGGTCGGAGGTTAGGCATGTCCAAACGCGGTTTCGTACGGGCGGCACGGAAGCCGGCGCCCGCGGTGCCGCCGGTGCGGGTGGCGGTCGCCGCCCCACTGGCGTTGCCGGAGCGCGAGCCTCGCAACATCCTGCTGATGATCGCGCTTCCGGCGCTACTGGTCGGGATCATCGGCACCTTGGTGGTGATGTACACCTCCGGGGTCCGATCACTGCAGTCGGGGTTCTTCCCGATGATGGGGCTGGCCGGGTTCGGCGCGTTGATGTTCAGCGGGCGCTTCGGGCGAGGACGGCGGGTCTCCTGGGGCGAGCAGGAAAAGCAGCGACGTATCTACCTGCGCCAGCTCGATGAAGACCGCGACGAAGTACAACGCGCCGCCCAGAACCAGCGCCGTAGCCAACTGTTTGTCCATGGCGATCCGCAGAAATTGGACACCGTTATCGGCGGGCCGCGGATGTGGGAGCGGCGCGCCGGCGACCAGGATTTTCTCGACGTCCGCCTCGGCATCGGCATCCAGCAGGCCAGCGACTCGGCGGTGTCGCTGCAATGGCCCGAGGTCCCGATCGGAGAGGAGCTCGAGCCGGTCACCGGCGGCGCGCTGCGGGATTTCATTCTCGAGCAAAGCAAAATTCGAGGGATCGGCAAGGTCTTAAGCCTGCGCTCCAAGCCAGGCTTCAGCTTCATCGGCAGCAATCCCGACGAAGTGCATAACCTGGCCCGCTCGATGCTGTGTTCGCTGGCGGTCTACCACAGCCCGAATGACCTCAAGCTCATGGTCGTCACCCGCCATCCCGAGCTGTGGTCGTGGCTGGTCTGGCTGCCGCACAACCAGCATGACGAGATGTTCGATGCCTGTGGTCTGCGCCGCCTGGTGTTTGCCTCGCCGACCGAGCTGGAGGACGCGCTGGACGCCGAGTTGCACCGCAAGGGCCGCGGGCCATGGACCCCGCCGGTGGGGGCCACCCCGACGTCGATGCCTTCGCCGATGGAGTCGTCGGGTTCAAGGCTGGGCCCGCACTGGGTGATCGTCGACGACAGCGTGGGAACGCCCGAACAGTGGGAGGGTGTGACCGGACAGAAAGGCATGGCCGGCATTACCGTGCTGCGATTGGCGGCCCGACCCGGGGTCGGCGTGGGCTTTGCCGACGAGGATCAACGTTTCGACGTGCGAGAAGGGCGGCTTTATCATCGCGGCGCGTTCTACGCGGTAGCCGACATGCTCGCCGAGAGCACGGCCAACCGGTATGCACGAGCAGTGGCGCGCTGGTCGCCGATGAGCGCCGGGGATTTGTCCGAAACCGACAGCCAGGCAGGTGAATTGCTGCGGGCGCTCGGGATCAACGATCCGCGACAGCTCGACGTCGACCGACTATGGGCCGAGAGCCGCGGCCGGGGCGACCCGAAGTGGGCGATGGTGCCGGTCGGGGTGAAAACCGGCGGCGAATTGCAGTACGTCATTTTCCGAGCGAAAGACTTCGGCGGCTTTGGTTTTCACTCCGTGGTCATCGGAACCTCCGGCTCAGGCAAGTCAGAGTTCTTTCTGTCGTTGTGCAATGGGATCGCGCTGACGCATTCGCCCGAATCGTTCATCGTGATCTTCGTCGACATGAAGTTCGAATCCGCCGCGCAGGACCTCGAGGGGTTGCCCCATGTTGCGGGCTCGCTGTCCAACTTGGGCAAGGACGATCGGCACCTCGCCGAACGAATGCGCAAAGCTATCAACGGCGAAATCGCCAGAAGGTACCGACTTTTCAAGGAAGCCGGCGCACGTGATGCCAACGAGTACGAAGAGATGCGGCTAGCCGGCCGAGATCTGGAGCCCGTTCCGATCCTGCTGGTCATCATCGACGAGTACCTAGAATTATTCCACCACCACCAAGAGTGGATCCAGCTCGTCATCCACATCGGCCAGGAAGGCCGCGGCTGCAACGTTTTCTTTACGCTGGGCGGCCAGCGCCTGGACTTGTCGTCGCTCAGCAAGGCCAAGAGCAACATCGCGTTCCGGGTGGCGTTACGGGCGGAAACCGCCGAGGACTCCCGCGACGTCATCGGGAGCGACGCGGCGCTGCACTTGCCGTCGAAGGAGAACGGGTACGCCCTGCTCAAGGTCGGCCCGCGCGACTTGGAGCCGTTCCGATGCTTTTACCTATCGGCGCCTTTCGTGCTGCCCAAGAAGGTCGCGAATGTCAACAGGACAATCGACGTGAGCTTCTCCCAGCCGCGCCCCCTCACCTGGGAGTATCAGCCGCTGAGCGCCCAGGACACCGAGGCCTTGGCCGTTGCCGACGAACCCGAGGAACCCGACGAGTTCCTCTTCCATACCGACGGCTTCAAGAAGAAGAAAATCCTCGACGTCATCCGCGAATCGCTGGTCTCCCACCCGGCCCGGCTGCCCCACCAAATCTGGCTTCCCCCATTGGAAGTCAGTGAACATGTCGACGCATTGGTGGCGTACTGGCGCGACAAGCCCTGGCACGTTGACTACGGTCAGAACCCGGGTTTGGTCTTTCCGGTCGGGATCGTTGACATTCCCGACGAGCACGAACAACGGGTTCATGCGGTCCATGCCGAGATGGACAACGTCATGGTGGTCGCCACTGCCCAGCGGGGTAAATCCACCACTCTGATGACGTTGATGACCTCAGCCGCTTTGATGTATCGGCCGGAGCGCGTGACCTTCTTCTGCATCGGGGCGGCGCTTTATCCGGTGGAGGAGCTGCCGCACGTCGTCAGTGTCGTCAGCGTGAACGACTCCGAAGGGGTGTCGCGGACCATCGCCACGCTGGAGGGCTTGATCCGTGCCCGTGAGGCGGCGTTCAAGCACTACCAGATCGATATCTCCGAATTCCGGGAGCGACGGTTCGGGGCGGCCGGTGGCGGGGGAACGGACCCGAACGACAAGTTCGGCGACGTCTTTCTGGTCATCGACAACTACGGCGACTTGTATGAAAAGGACCCCGGCATGGGGGATCGGGCGATCGCGATCGCGCGCCAAGGCCTGTCCTACGGCGTGCACGTCATGAGCAGCGCCAATGGCTGGTTTGTGGGCCAAAAGCAAGGATTGTTGACGGTGTCGAATGCTCGAATCCAGCTTCGGCTCAGCAACCCGGATGAATCGCAAATGGGCACGGGTATAGAACAGCGCAGAGCCGCACGAAACACGCTGGACCGGCCGGGCTTCGGGCTGACCAAAGACGGATACGAGGTGTTGATCGGGGTGCCCGAAATCACCGGGACCAAGGGTGAACGGGTGGGCACCCGCGGCGTCGGTTCGCTGCTCGCCGAGGTCACCGGAACCGGAAAGGTAGAACGGCTGTCCCGCTTGCCGGAGCGGGTGCCGTTGAGCGACATCGTCGCCAGTTTCGCCGACGCCGCCCCGGCGGCCGACCCGTTGGACATCCCGTTCGCCATTGGCGAGCGCGCCCTTCAGCCGGTGGTCCTCCCTGCCCGCGTACTGCCCAACATGCTTGTGATGGGCCGCCAATTGTGCGGCAAGACCACCACGCTGGCCGCCATCGGGCAGGCCATTACCAGCCGGTTCAGTCCCGAGCAGGCGCAGATCACCATCATCGATCCGAAGACAACGCTGATCGGGAAGATCCAAGGTCCGCATGTGCGTGCCTATGCGTATACGGCGGACGACATCGACGCCGTGCTCGGCGAGTTGGCCGCAGAATTGCAGGACCGCCTCCCACCGTCGGGTTTAACGCAGGAAGAGCTGCTGAACCTCAAATCATGGGAGGGCCCGCAGCACTTCGTCCTGCTTGATGACGAACACGAGCTGCGACCCCACAATCAGGTGCTAAAGCCAGCGGCGACGGCACCGCTGTGGGGCCTGATCGAGCGCAGCCGCGAGATTGGCCTGCACGTCATCGTTGCGCGCTTGCCGGGCAACTGGGCGTCACAGGTGGTGATGAACCCATTGCTGCAGAGATTGACCGGATCGCGTTCGCCCACATTGTTCATGGACAACGACCCAGCCAACGTCAAGGTGCACGGTCGGGTTGCTGCGCAGCAACTTCCGGCCGGGCGGGGGCTCCTGGTCACCACCGACGGGGAGATCGAAGGGGTGTTGGTAGGGACGCCGGAGCGGACGCAATAGCCGGTGGCCGTCGCGGTCGGACGCCGGCCGCCGCCGGTTCACGTGAACAGGTCCCTTCGCTCTCGGACGTAGTCCTGCACCGACTCCGGCGGGTGGCCAATGAGGTCTTCGACGTCGTGCGTTAACCGGTTGTAGCGGTCGTCGCGGTGCAACCTGGCCATGGTGGCGATGTGCTGTTGGGTATGCGGATCGAGGCCTGAGCGGGTGAGCTGCTCGAGCCATTCGTCGTAAGGCAACCGAGCCCCGGTGATGGGCCGGCCAAGGGCTTTCGCGTACTGCTCGGCCAACCCGTCGATGTCCAGCGCTGTCGGGCCGGTCAATTCGTAGACCGCACCAAGGTGATCCTGGGGTGCACGCAGCACGGTAGCCACGACGGCGGCGACATCATTGGCGGCGATGGGCGAAGTGCGGCCGGCGCCGAACGGCAACGCCAACTGTCCGTTGTCGCGGATGGAGCGGGCTGCTAGCACGGTGAACAGCGGATTGTCGAGGAACACCGTGGGCCGAATGTGCACTGCGGGAATGCCCGACCAGTTGATGACGTGCTCGGCCAGCCAGTGCAGCCGTTGTTGGCGGGATTCCTCGGTGCTGGTTGCGGTCATCTGCGAGACCGTCATCTGCGACATGTTGACCAGCAGTTCCAGGCCGTCGCCGTCCTCGGCGGCCGCGCACACGACGGCGGTGGCTTCGAGGTAGTCCGCCGAGACGCTCATGTTGAAAAACATCCGCTCGATGCCGAACATCGCCGCGCCGACGTCCACCGGGTTGGTCAGGTCGCCCACGAACACGTCGGCTCCCAGTGCGCGCAGCGCGTCGGCGCGTGAGTCGTCGCGGCGCACCATCGCCCGCACGGCCGCACCATGGCCGAGAAGTTGATCGACGACGCGCGGGCTGACGCTGCCAATACCGCCGCCCGCGCCAGTGATCAGGTACGGCGGAGCCATCCCTCAGGCCACGCGGGCGCGTAGTTGAGCGGGCGCTTGAGCGCCGAGCAGTTCGATGAGTTGAGCAAGCAGGCCGTCGAGTTCATAGCCGACATCGGCGATTTCGGGCTTGTCGTAGCTATTGAACAGCAGGCTGGGTTGGTCGACGGCGAGCTTGGTGTCGCCATCGGGGTCGGCGTAGAGCACGGTCCGCAGTGGGGCATGCAGCATCACCGACGGGTCGTAGCGGAACATGCGTTCGGCGATGGTGTGATTGCCCATCAGGTATTGCGTGGCCTTCCACAGTGACGTCGAGCCGGCCATGAGGGCGGTGACATCGCCACGGTAATAGCGCATGAACCCGTGCGGGGCATTGATTTCGGCGAGCTCCAAGGTGGCCTGCCAGGAAGCCATCTGGACGAAACGAGCCAAATCCACTTCGGGAACCAGAGTCTCGTATTGCTCGCGGGCCTCGTCGTAGCGTGCGGGCAGCGCTACCACCAGGCGTCGGGAAGGGTGATCGAGGGCGATGGTGTTGGTGGTCATGTGCTCCGTGGTTTCCTTTCCGGTAAGGCCGGTCACGCGGTCCGGAGTGCGTCGGCGATGAAACCGGCGACGGTCACCGGTTGAGCGATGAAGGCGGTGTGGGAACCGGCGATGGACTTGGTGGTGGCGCCCATGCGTTCGGCCATGAACCGCTCGGCATCCGGTGCGATGGCGTTGTCGTGCTCCGAGACCAGATACCACGACGGCTTGGCTTTCCAGCCGGCGGCGGTGGCGTTTTCGGTGAGCGCGGCCAGGGAGAGCGGCCGCTGAGTGGCGAACATGACCTCGGCGACATCGACGGGCACGTCCGCGCAGAACGTCTCACGGAAACGCTCCTTCGTGATGTAGAGGTCGGGCCCCGGCGATGCGCCCGGCGCGTCGTAGCCGGTGGGATAGGAAGTGGTTGCCAGCAGCGAGGGCGAGAAAGGTTGCTGCACGCTAGCGCAACTCTCACCTTCGTCGATCCCGAATGCGGCCAGGTAGACCAGCGCAGTGACATTGTCCAATCCAGCCGAGGCTTGGCTGATGACAGCACCTCCGTAGGAATGCCCGACGAGGACGACTGGACCGTCGATCGCACCCACCCTGGTCGCTATCGCTGCGGCATCGCCGGCGAGGCCGCGCAACGGATTGGGCGCCGCTATGACGGTGTGGCCGGCGCTTTGCAGCTCGCGGATCACGCCGGCGAATCCGGACGCGTCAGCGAAAGCGCCATGCACCAAAACGATCGTCGGTGTCCTTGATTTAGGCATGATCGTTGTCCCTGAATAGTTAGCGGGCCTCGCGATTCGCCATCAAACATGACATGGCGCTATCTGGCGCGCCGTCATCCATTTGGGTGAGGCGGCTGCGTGCGTCGGGGTCGCGTTTTCGAGTGAGAAGCTTCGGCGGTCGGTTAAGCACCTTTTCGGCCCTGGACTGCGGCGGCAACAACGGACCTCACCTGAACAGGTGAAGGATCGCCATCTCGCGGGATGCCACCTTCGATATCAAGGGCTGCAACAACGACATCGACGGCCTTCGAACGGTGGTCCGGATGAGTAGAGAGCTGCTTCAAATTCGTCAAACAGACTCGGCGTCAACGGCTTCGACCACAGCTGTCACTCTGAGAGGTAGGTTATGACAATTTCCCCATCGGCTGCCAAAACCGATCTACAGGCCGACGTGTTCATCGGCCCGTTTCTGCCCTTCGAACAAGGCGGGGGAACGTTTGCGGCAACAACGTCCACGCTGGTGTCCGGGACGTCAGAGGCCGTTCTAATCGATGCGCAGCACATTCGCACGGACGTGGCTGCGCTGGCACAGTTCATCGGACGTACGGGTAAACGGCTGAGGACTATCTACGTGACCCACGGTCACGCCGATCACTGGTACGGTGCCGGCGACTTGTTGGCCGCATTCCCCGATGCGCGCGTCGTCGCGACGGCCTCGGTTGTGGAGTACATCAACCAGGCGGCAGAGATTGAAGCGCAGCAGTGGGCGGCGATGTTCGGTGAACGGGTTGCCAAGCCAACCGCCGTTCCAGAAGCCCTCGACGGATCGACAATCGAGCTCGAAGGACACGAGCTGCGGATCGTCGAAGTCGGTCAGGGTGACATCCAGCCCAGCACAGTCGTCCACATCCCCGACCTCGATGCAGTTGTCGCCGGTGATGTGGTTTACAACCAGATCCACGCGATGCTCGGATTGAGCGGTCCCAACGGCTGGGATCGCTGGCTGCAGAGCCTGGATGCCATCGAGAAGCTCTCCGCCCGGATGATCGTCGCCGGCCACCGGAAACCCGAGTCCTCCGACTACGAGGCGACTCGAATGCTGGACGAAACACGGTCGTACATCGGTGACTTCGCTGATGGAGCCAAGCGGCTCGACAGCGCCGACGAACTGGTTCAGTTGATGAAGTCGAAATATCCTGACTTCGGCAACCGCTGGACGCTGCACTTCTCAGCGCAGTCCTGGTTCTCAAGAAAGCGGGTGTGAGGCGCCCGGGCCTCATGCGAAGGAAGGCAAAGGTTATGCGGCGCACGAAAATTCAGACTGAAGACGGCACGATCCTCCGCGCCTACCTGCACTCGCCCGGAGCGGGCGCGCATCCCGGAATCGTCATGTGTCCCGGCTTCGGGGGAGTCAAACAGCTCATCGACCCGTACGCCGCCTTGTTTGCCGAAGCTGGGTTTGCCGTACTCAACTTCGATAATCGCGGCTGGGGCACCTCCGAGGGCGAACCCCGGCAGGAACTGAACGTGTTCAAACAGATAACCGATCTGCGTGACGCGATCACCTTCGCCGAATCACAACCGGAATTCAACTCCGAACAAGGATTTGGCGTTTGGGGATCGAGTTTCTCGGGGGGACTGGCGATCGTCACGGCCGCCAATGACGCCCGAGTCCGATGCGTAGTCGCCCAGATCCCGAACGTCAGTGGTCACCGCAATGCGGTCAAGTTGTTTACCGCCGAACAGCTACGGGAGATCCGGCGCCGAGCCGCAATCGACCGGCGCGCTCGCTTGGCTGGCGAACCCCCGATGATGGTGCCGATGCTTTCCGAAGACTCGGAAGAACTGTGTGCATTCCCTCGGGAATTTCCCGAGGAGTACCGCGAAGCAATCGAATCGGGGATCTGGAACAACCAGACGA
Organism: Mycobacterium sp.; assembly: GCF_035570115.1. GTDB lineage: Bacteria > Actinomycetota > Actinomycetes > Mycobacteriales > Mycobacteriaceae > Mycobacterium. The sequence goes on along the minus strand of NZ_DATMLH010000087.1, from coordinate 65,319 downwards.
CGATTCGTTCACTCGAGAATTTCATCGAGTTCGAGCCCGCGGGCTGGCTTCCCTACGTGGCGCCCAAGCCGCTGCTGATGATCCTGGCCGAAGACGATCGAACCACTTTCACCGAGGTTCAGCGGGAGGTATACGAGACCGCCCTGGAACCGAAGAAGCTACTCACCTACGACGGCGGCCACTTTGATGCCTACGCAACGTTTTTCGAGCAGACCGCTCACCCTGCTCGCGACTGGTTCATCGAGCACCTAGGGGTGTCGTCAAACCGGCAAGCACTCGATGCGCCGGCAGTCGGCACCTAGAGAGCACGTACCGAGTACCGAGTACGGACAGCACAGCGAGGAAGGAGAACACATGCCGCTGTGGAACGTTTATTGCACCGAAGGCACCTATTCGAACGAGGACAAGCGCGCCTTCGCCAACGCGATCACCGATATCTACGCCGGCCAAGCGGGTGGTCTTCCAGAGATGATGATGCCGCGTTTTTATGTGGTGGTCGTCTTCCACGACGTGCCGAAGGAGTCACTGTTCATCGGCGGTGTGCCACGAAACGACTTCGTGCGGTTTTCCATCGACCACATCGCCTACGCGATGCCGGTTGAGCTGAGAGAGCTGCTGTTGAAATTCATCAACAAGACGATTCACCCGTTCGTGCGTGACCGCGGACTGGACTGGGAGATCCACATCGACGACACACCCCGAGATCAGTGGACCGTTCAGGGGATGCGTCCGCCTGACTCGGGGTCAGAAGAGGAAAAGCGCTGGATACGGGACAACAAGCCGTCCAAGCCAACCAGCGCCGCGTCGACGAAATAGGCTCCAAGACCAACCGTGCGATGACAATCCTCGATCGCTTCCGGATCGACGATCGGGTCGCGATCGTCACCGGCGCGTCCAGCGGCTTAGGTGTCGCTTTTGCGGCCGCCCTGGCCGGTGCAGGAGCCGACGTGTCACTCGGCGCGCGTCGAGAGGATCGCCTGGAAGCCACCCGCCAACTCGTCGAAGACGCCGGCCGACACGCCATCACGGTGCGAACCGACGTGGCCAGCCCGGACGAGTGTCATCAGCTCGTCGACGCCACCGTGCGCGCCTTCGGCAGGGTCGACATATTGGTCAACAACGCGGGCGTCGGCACCTCCGTACCAGCTACCCGAGAAACTCCCGAGCAATTTCGGTCCGTCATCGATGTCAACCTCAACGGGTGCTATTGGATGGCTCAGGCATGTGCCAGGGTGATGCAGCCCGGCAGCACTATCATCAACATCGCGAGCGTGCTGGGCTTGACCAGTGCCGGGATACCACAGGCGGCTTACGCTGCCTCGAAAGCCGGACTGATCGGTCTGACGCGCGACCTCGCCCAGCAGTGGACGGGCCGCAAGGGGATTCGCGTCAATGCCCTGGCTCCGGGGTACTTCGAATCCGAAATGACCGATCAGTTTTCTGACGACTACATCGAGCGCGCGGTGCTGCCACGCACGCTTGAAGGCAGGCTCGGCCGTACCGAAGAACTCAGCCCGGCCCTGCTTTTCCTGGCCAGCGACGCAAGCAGCTACGTCACCGGCATCACGCTGCCCGTCGATGGCGGCGTCCTAACCAGCTGAGCCGCAACGATTGTCAGGCGATCTCACCGAGCTCTCGCAAGATATTCACGAGTTGAACGCGAGACTGGACTCCGAGTTTGGAGTAGATCGACCGCAGGTGAGTGCCCACCGTGTTGATCGATATGCTCAGCGATTTCGCGGTCGACTTGTTGGTGTGGCCGTCAGCGATCAGATAAGCCACCCGGCGCTCGGCCTCGGTGAGCGACACCTTCTCGACCCCGGTGTGATCGCCAACCCACTTCGCGCGCCGGGCACCGGCTTCCCTCATGAGTCGCTGAACCCTTGCCCGTGGAGCCAACGCGCCCATTTGGTCGTACACGTCCCATGCTGCGTCGAGCTGGTCGAGCGCGGCGTCGCGGTCGCCGGCCGCCAGCAACAGCCTGCCATAGTGATCTGCCCCGGCGGCCCGCAAGACCGGTCGGGGGCTGTGTTGGAGGATCTTCACTGACTCAGCCACCATGCCGAGGTCGCCGCCGAGCCGTCCGCGAAGATTCAACGCCAATCCGTTGAGCGTGGCGACGTCGGGATTGCGTCGCGCACCTTCCTCGGTGGACTCGACTGTCCGCTCGGTGATATTCGTTGCCCCGCTGATTAATCCGATGCTGAATAGAACCGTTGCATAACACGGCCACCATGCCCAATAGCTGCGCGTCCGCTGGGACGTTTCCAGCAGCTCTGAGAAGATCAGCCGTCCACTATCGACGTCGCCCTGCTCGGTGGTCAACCATCCCGACAGGAATGAAAGCCCGGGATGGCGTATCACGTCGTCGTCGGCGCGGCGCAACGCGGGTCGCAACCGTTGCGCGGCCAACTCGGGCTCGCCACGCAACAACGCCACAGTCGCGCGCATTAGGAGACCCTCAATGACGTGCACCGTGGTGCCCGTCACCTGTGCGAGCTCAATGAGCGCCGATGCAGTTTCATCGGCTTCCTGCAGCCGACCCAAGTTGTAGTGTTGTTTGAGTTGCGCGAACAACAGATCCGGCAGGATTGAGCCCGCCTTGCCACCGCTATCGTTGGTGGCGCCGTCGAGTAGCATCTGCGCGTCGTCGTAGCGATCCAGTAGCTGCAGTTCCATGATCTCCTCGGCGAGGTATGGCACTCCTGTCACGGATCGCAGCTCACGGAAATACTTCAAGGCCAGTTGATGTCGACGTTCGTTGTGGGCCGCTTCGCCGGCGGCCTGTAGCGCCAAGGCGAGTGCATCATGGTCGTGCGACGTCCTCGCTTCGCAGAGCGCCACGTCGGCCTCGTCGCTGGCTTGATCCGCGGCAAGGATCCGGGTGTGGGCCAATGCGCGGGCCGCGCGGAATCGCGCAACGAGGTCGTGCCGCGTTCCCGCCCTGGCAATGGCCCGGTCGGCGCGCTCGACGAGAGCGGCGGAATGGCCGGAAAGCCACATCGGCTGGACCGTGTGGGTCTCGATCCGGCCGACCACATCGGCGTCGTCGACGGTCGCGAGGAGTACGTCGGCCACAGCAATCGTGTCGGTGGCGCGTTGGGTGCGTGAAAGCACGGAGACCGCTCGTTCACCTAGCTCGAGCCAATGCGGCTGCCCGGGGCGCAGCGTCCGGAACGCTTGCAGCGCAAGGTCGGCGGCGTCAACGGCGCTCGTGGTAATCAATGCCTCCGCGGCGGTGAGCATGATTCGGGCATTGGCCTCGTCGCCGATGGACACCGCGACGCGCGCGTGCGCGGCGGCGAGCACTTGGTCGCCAACATTGTTGGCGAAATGACAGGCGAACCGGGCATGCAGGCGGCGCCGGACGTCGGGCGCTATCAGCTCATAAACCGCGTCTTTGAGCAGATCGTGGCCGAAATTCAACTCGGCGCCCGTCGACTTGACCAGAGCCGATACCACCGCATCGTTGACGGCTTTGTCATACACGGGACCCTCGGTCATCTCGCACAGCTCCGCCAAGTCGATGAGCGACACAGGACGGCCACTGGCTGCCACTGCCTCGACCAGCCGACGCGCCGCAACCGACAGGCCGGTTAGCCGCTGCCGGACGGCGGATCTAAACTCCGCGGGAATGCCATCCATGCCAGCGGTTTCGTCGTGCTGCGCCACCCCGTCGATGATCTGGACCGCCAGGAATGCATTGCCGCCGGCAGCGTCGAGCATTTGCTCGACGCGCGAATCGAGGTTGGGGCCGAGGCGATCCCGCGCGATATCGCCGATGGCCGGGCCGGCCAATGGGCCTAGTCGGATATGGTCGACTTCAACACTATCGGCGGTGCTGACGGCAAGACCGACGTCGTCGGATCGGCTGGCCAGTACCCACACGACGGGGACGTCGACGAGCCGGGAGATGCACGCCCGCACGGCATATCGGCTGACACGATCAGCCCACTGCACGTCGTCGACGGCGACCAAGATGCACTGCGCATCAGCCAGTCGGGCGAGATGGCCCGCGATACGGTCGACTAGCAGCAGAGGCTTGGCGATCAGCGCGCTAACCTCCTGGAATTCAGCCTCCGCCAGCAAGGGATCGCGGCCGGTGCGCAGCAGTCCGACCATCGGTGCTCCCGGCCAGGCCTGCTCGATCTCGTCGCACTTGCTTCGGGCGATACGGATGTTCATGTGCGCCGCCTGACGACAAATTTCCGAGAGCAGCGCGGTCTTTCCGACTCCGGCCTCCCCCGAGACCAACACCACACCGCTGGCGCCATGGGTGCGTGTCCGGCGGATGACGGCGAGCGCCGTGGACAACTCGTGCTCCCTGCCGCGCAGCGGGCCGTACGGCCTCATGCCACGTCGCTGTCTAGTGGCAGGAAATCAAGCAGGCGGTGCTTTCGCCGCAAACCAAGGGCCACGGGATCGGTCCGCGCTCCCGGCTTGGGTTCAGCCAAGGGTGCAACGAAGACCCGATTGGGCGCCGGCATGACGCCGCACGTCTCGCATCGCGCCGTTGGATCTAGCGGTGTGCCACACGCATCGTGGGTGAAGACCCTTGGTCGCCGGCCGGATTGCCGTTCCCCCCAGGAGCGCAGCGCGTACAAGGCCGGCCACAACGCCATCCCTTCGTCGGTAAGCGCGTAAAGCCAACGCCCCGAATGGCTGGGATCGGGAACCTTCACCATCACGCCGCTCTCGACAAGAGCTCGCAGGCGGTTGCTCAATACCGTGCGAGGCATGTCCAGGTGTGCGAGGAAATCGTTGAAGCGCCGAACTCCGTAGAACGCATCACGCAGCACCAGCAGCGTCCATCGTTCACCGACGATCTCGAGTGCGCGCGCCAGCGAACAATCCTGCCTGTCATACGAGCTCGGCAGCATGTTGCCATCAAACCAGAAAATAGCCGATGAGTCCAGTGAATGGACCTGTGATGCCGACCTCCCGCCGAGGCGGCCAAGGGATTGTGCACCCCGGGAATCACATATTCGGATGAGTGAGCGCCGAATCGCAGCGACCGATACTCGTGTTCGGGGCCGATAGGGAGTGACACCATGCCGATGATCGACGTATACGCACCCGAGGGTGCGTTCGCGGACAAGCACGAGTTGGCGCGCCGCCTGGCGGCTGAGCTAATGGCAATCGAGGGAGTGCCGGATATCGCGATGTTCCGTCAGAACACCGCGGCGTTCATTCACGAACTTTCCACGGACGCCATCTCCAACGTGGAAGGTGGTTCGGATTACGTACGCGTGCAAGTGCTGACCAACGCCGGCGGGTTGGATCGGGACAAGCAGATCGCCGTGGTGAACCGCTTCACCGAGGTGATCGCCGGGGCGCCCGGCAAGCCACCGGCACCCGAGCGGATCTGGATATTGCTGACTGAGGCAATAGAAGGCGGCTGGGGGCTGTGGGGGCACGCGCATACCAACGCCGAACTGGTGGCGGCGGCCCGTCGTGAAATTGCTCAGGCGCTACAACCCGCCCCGGCCGGGAAGGAATGACGAGTGAATAGTGCCGACCCCAAGGTCCGATTCACCCGCGACGGCCCGCTGGGGACGGTAACCTTGGCCAGCCCGCCACTGAATCTCATTGGCCAGCAGCTGATTTCCGATCTCCTTAGCGCACTCGACCAGGTTGAAGCCGCAGAGGGACTGCGGGCATTGCTGTTGCGCGGCGAAGGCAAGGTGTTCAGTGCCGGAGCGGATGTTGCCCTGTTCGCGGGCATGACCGCACACCAGCTGAGGCCGCTGATCGGCTCGTTCCTGGGTCTGGGGCATCGCATCGAGCGACTGCCGTTCCCCACGCTGGCCGCAGTCCACGGAACGTGCATGGCGGGCGGCTTTGAACTGGCCTTGTTCTGCGATCTGATCTGGGCGGCCGAGGGCACAATGCTCGGTCTGCCCGAGACCCGGCTCGGCATTGTTCCGCTAGCCGGCGGCGTCGAGCGGATCGCCGTGCGTGCCGGCCTGGGACGTGCGCGCGCCGTCGCGCTGGGCGGGGAGTTGCATACCGCGGAAGAGTTCGCGGCGTGGGGAGTGATCGATCGCGTGCTGCCCGCCGATGAGTTGCACGGCGCTGCTGTGGAATTCGCCAGTCGGCTCGGGAGCGGACCGACGCGCGCTTTCGCGGTGGTCAAGGAACTCACCCGCAGCTACACCGCGGGCGGCGTCGCAGGCGCCGACGCGCTGCTAGCCGACGCCGCGGTTGGCCTTTTCGACACCGAGGACGCTCGTGGCGGGATCCGCAGCTTCTTGACGTCTGGTCCCGGGCATGCAACCTTCGCCGGCGGCTAACGCTGAGTAGCGAATGTCGAAAAGCTCGCGGACCAGAACCACACCAGGCTAACCGAATTAGGCTTGGCTACTGCGTAATACGCGGCGCCTTCGGCGCCAGTCGCTCACTCCTTGGGGAACAGCGTGATCGCTGCACCCCACAACACACCGGGATTGATGCGGTCGGGGTGCAGAGCAAGCATGGCCGCATAGAACGCTGCGGCGGAATCCGATGATTCGAGCAGTCGTCGTGCGTCCGTCAGGTACTGTCGCGTCGCCTGGATATGTGCTGGCGTGTCGGCTGCGTGCGGATCTTTGTGGCCAGCGATAACCGTTGCGGGACTGAGAGATTCAGCAATGTCGAGGGCAGCAAGCCACTCGTCGATTCCCGTCACACCGCCGGATTCCGACAGGTATAGGTGCACGCCGTTATAGACCGCGTCGCCGGCAACCAGCAGACCGATCTGCGGCACGTGCAGCATCGTCGTCGCGTCGGTGTCGGTATGTCCCACTTCGATTGGCCGCAGGGCGACTTCCTCGAGCTCGAAACCACCCGGGGCGACCACGCAGACGTCCACCTCGCCGGTCGGTAGCTGACCTGGAAAGAGTGGGTCCCAGAAGTTGGCGCGGAACTCAGGCTGGTTTTGGGCCGCCATCAGCTTGCTCGTCCCCTCGGTGGCGAGCACCGCGACGTCGGGAAACCGCTGCAGCAACGTGATGGCGCCGAACCAGTGATCGCCGTGGCCGTGGGTGACATAGATCTGCCGCAGGGTGCGGCCCGACGCGACGATCCAATCACCCAGTTCGACGGCCTGCGCGTTGGTGAGGAGGGGATCGACCAGCACGGCCTCGTGTCGTCCCATGATCAGCGTCGAGGTGATCGGCGACCACATCCGCATGCTGCCGTCGGGAAGCGGGCCGCGCCCGGATTGCGGGATCTGGCCTGCGACAAACAGTTTGTGCTGCAGCGATTGGCTCACGCTGTCACCTCCTCAATCGCCTCGGTGAAGGGCCTCCCGATCGCCTGCGATTAGTCTTGCGTGCCGTCCGCTGGCGGTACCTCACATATTTGGGTGACCGCATTGTGCGGGTCTCCGTTCGGCCGCAGGGTGGTCCCAGCCACCTCGCGACCGAGTGAAGGTGGTGGGTTTAACCAGAGGAAACCGCGTTGTTCAGCGTTGGCGCGCTTCGTGATTGAGCGGGTGGCGTGTCCGGTGGTGGATAGAGCGGCCGCAGTGCGGTGGGCGCCCGGAATGGCGCCCACTCCCCGAGCGGCTGAGCCAGCCGGTCCGCGACAGCCCATATCACCGCCGGATGGTGACCGAACCCCAAATGGCTGCCGACGACGGCGATGTTCTCAGCGCGCGCGGACGGCACGTCGAGGCATGCCTGCCAGGCGACGATGCCGTCGCATCGGGAGTAGATCGAGGTCGCCGGCACCCGTAGCGCCGCTATGCCGGACTCCAGCGGCAGTTCCCTTGGCAAGACATGCAAGTGGGCGTAACGGTCGTAGGCGCGGCGGGCGCGGGACTGACGTTCGTGGGCGAGACGGATCGGGCTGCCAAGCGTGATGACCTGGCGCACCGCAGTCGGAGTGTCGCGGGCCAGGATGCGCGCGTAGATACCGCCGAGGCTCCAGCCGAGCACGCTTACCGCAGAGTCGTATCGCGATTGTAGGTCGACGAGGCGGTTCTGTAGTCCGGTGATCGCCGCAGCCGTGGGCCCGAGGTTGCGGCCGAGCCGCCAGCCGTGCACACGGTAGCCCAGGTTGCGCAAGATGCGCCGCAACGTCCAGGTCGAATCGTCATCGGCGAGCAGGCCCGGCAACACCAGAACCGGGTGGCCATCGCCGACCGGCAGTAGTTGCCTCAGCGGCAGCGCGGCGATGAGCAGACCGAACTCGGCCATCGCACGGGCAGGGTCTGTCACAAAGAGCCACGACGGGGGAGCGCTGGCGCCGTCGGTGTCGGCGAGTATCTGCGACCGCGTCATCGGGCTCGACATCAGCCAGCCCCGACAGCATCCGATAGTGCGATGAGTTCGTCTTTGACCGCGTCGATGATCAGATCGACATCGGGCACCAGGTCGCGGTCGGCCAATGCGCCGAAGTTGATCTTGCCGTTCGACCCCAAGACGGTCAGGTTGAGCCCCTGTCCGTCGGCGATCGCCGAAAGCGGGTAAATCCCGTCGAGCCGCGCTCCGCACAGGTAGAGATCCACGGTCGGCCCGGGAACGTTGGAAATGACCAAGTTGAACGGCGGGACCCGCTCGAGTAGGCGCAGTCGGGTGGCGAGCCGGTTGGCCTGATTGGCCAATGCCGGCATCGAGAACTCGGCGATGTCGGTGAGCAGTTCGGCGGGCAGCGCGTTGTGCTGTTCCTTGGCCGCGCGCATCGCCTCGTGCACAGCCGCCAGCCGCGCGGCCGGGTCCGCCAGATGCGTGGGTAGCGGCGTGATGACGGACGACACCCGGTTGCCGTGGGTGCCCTTTTGTTCTTCGGTGCGGGTCGATACCGGAACGGCGGCCACCAGCGGTCCCTCGGGCAGCGCGTCGTGTTTCTGCAGCCAGGTGCGCAGCGCGCCGGCGCACAGCGCCATCACAACGTCGTTGACGGTGACACCGGCGGCGTTCTTGATCGCCTTTACTTCCGCCAGCGGGACGCTGGTGAAGGCCCATCGCCGATGCGGGCCGATGTTCTTGTTGAAGGGCGTTGCGGGCGCGATCAACGGCGGCGCCGACAGGATGACACCTCGGTCACGGCGCAGCAAAAACCGGTCGATCAGCGGCAGCCAGGGGCGCACGGGACTGTTGACCATCGCCGGCAACGAACGCACGATCTCCGCCGAGACCCGCGCGGCCCGAACCGGGTTAGTTGCCAGCGACACCGCGCTGCGCGCCAGCAGCTCCGCAGCCCCGGGCTCGGTTTCCGGACGCCACGAGTCTGGCTCGTCGGCGCCGCGGGGTTCCGGCGTGGTGTCCATCAACGCGGCGAGTAAATCGTTTCCCGAGACCCCGTCGATGGCCGCGTGGTGCACCTTGATGTAGACGGCCTGCCGGCCACCCTGCAGGCCGTGGATGAGATAGGTCTCCCACAGCGGGCGGCGGCGGTCCAGTGGCCGCGCGTGCAGCCGCGCCGCCTGTACCGCCAGCTGGCGATCATCCCCCGGGGCAGGCAACGCGAGTTCGCGGACATGGAATTCGATGTCGAAGTCGGGGTCTTCGATCCAGTAGGGATTGTCGAGACCGAACGGCACCTCCGCCAGACGTCGTCGAAACGGCGGGACCAGATGCAAGCGGGACTCGATGAGCGCGGTCAGCCGCTCAAGCGTCACCGCCCCGCCCGCCGGAGGATCAAGGATGGAGACACTGCCGACGTGCCCGTAGGCCGTCGGCGAGTCGAGCGCTAAAAATGCCGCATCCAAACCGGTTAGCTGCTGCATCCCACCTCCATGGGGAAACTTGGTCCAGCCCTCCCACTAGAACCAGTTTTCGTTCAAATCGGTCGTGGTTCGGTCACCGCTATCGAGCAGGTCGAACTGCGTGGCCGTCTTGGGGAGTTCGTAGTGGAAGAAGTATTGCGCGGCAAGACGCTTACCGTCATAGAAATCGCCGGTCTCGCCGTGCGCGGCTACAGCCTGCTGCAGCCAGATCCAGGCCAGCACGACGTGGCCGACGGCCTCCAGGTACGCCGTCGCGTTGGGCAGCGCGGCGCCGGGGTCGCCATCCTTCCAGAGCGATAGGGTGGCGTGCTCAACCCGCTGCGCGGCCGCTGCCAGTGCGTCTGCCCAGGCCGCCAGCGGATGTCCCAGTGCCGACGCCTGGCCGCTCGTGCGTCGGATTCTGTCGATCAGCAGGCGCAGGCCGCGGCCGCTGTCGATGAGCACCTTGCGGCCGAGAAGATCGAGGGCATGAATGCCGTGCGTGCCCTCGTGAATGGAGTTCAGTCGATTGTCGCGGTATAGCTGTTCGACGTTGTAGTCGCGGGTGTAGCCGTATCCACCGTGGACCTGGATAGCCAGACTGTTGGCCTCAACACACCACTGCGAGGGCCAGCTCTTGGCGATCGGGGTGAGCACCTCGAGCAGGAGCCGTGCGTCGTCGCGGTCGGCATCGGCTGGGGCGGAGAGTGTTTCGTCGATAAGGCGGCCACAGTACAGACCGAGCGCCAGAGCGCCCTCGACATAGCTCTTTTGGGCGAGCAGCATTCGGCGCACATCGGGATGGGAGATGATCGGAATCTCGTCGACGGATTCGCGCCCGCGCAACAGGGGTTTGCCCTGCGCCCGGGTCCGGGCGTAAGACAGCGCCTGCAGATACCCCGTATAGCCCAGGGCCGTGGCCGCTAATCCGACCCCGACCCTAGCCTCATTCATCATGTGGAACATTTGGCGCAGCCCGTCGAATTCCTGACCGACAAGGTAGCCGACCGCCCCGTTGACGCCGTTGGGCGTGATGGAGTCGTCGCCAAAATTCAACAGCGCGTTGGTCGTTCCGCGATTGCCCATTTTATGGTTGAGTCCGACCAGCACCACCGAGTTACGGGTCGACGGGCGGCCGCCGTCATCGACGAGAAATTTCGGAACGACGAACAGCGAGATGCCTTTGACGCCCGGTGGGCCTCCGGGTGTCTTGGCCAGGACGAGATGAACGATGTTGTCCGACATTTCGTGATCGCCGCCGCTGATCCACATCTTGGTACCGGTGACGCGGTATGTGCCGTCGTCCTGCTGGACCGCCTGTGTCGTGATGTTGGCCAGCGATGACCCCGCGTGCGGCTCCGACAAGCACATCGTGCCCAGATAGCGGCCGTCGAGCATCGGCCGCACCCAGGTGTCGATTTGTTCCTTGTTGCCGTAGGCGGCCAGCAGGTGGGCGTTGCCGATGGTCAGGCCCAGGTAGGAGGCGGTACTGATGTTGGCCGCCTGCAGCCAGGCGAAGGCGGCCCTCGACACGACGTAGGGGAGTTGGTACCCGTCGATGTCGTGGTCGAATTCGCCGGCAAGAAGTCCGGCGGTCCCCACCGCCGACAATGCCGCTTTCATCTCGGGCAGCGTGGTCACGGTGCCGTCGGGATTGGCGAACGGCTCCTCCGTGTCGGCGGTCTTGAAGTGCGGGGCAAAGCGTTTGACCGCAATGTCTGCCGCGAGATCCAGAACCGAGTCGAAGGACTCGATGGAGTGCTCGCTGTACCTCGGCCGGTCACACAGTGCTGCCACGTCGAGCCATTCGTAAAGCAAAAAGTCGATGTCGCGGGGATTCAGTAGCGGGGGGTGAGAGTCGGCGTAGATGCGCTTCATGAGGACCTAACTATTGATGTTCGTTGGGTTTCCGAATGTCCTCGGCCGTCGATGTGACTGAAAGCGTCCGACGATCTCGTCGGTCGAGACGACCGAGCCCGCGTAAGCCGGGATGTTGAACTGCAGCGAGGCGTCCATTTCGGCGTGCCCAAAGCTGCCGACAGCGTCCTTTACTACCGTGACCTCGTAGCCGAGCTCGGCTGCGAACCGGACGGTCGACTCGATGCAAGTGTTGGCGCGCATGCCGATCACAATGACAGCGCGGAGGCCGTGCTTCTTAAGCTGGAGGTCGAGGTCCGTGTTGGCGAATCCACTTGAGAGCCAATGCTCCTGAGCGACGACCTCGTCGGGATGCGGCTCGAAATCGGGGTGAAAACCTCCGCCCCAGGTTCCGTCGGCGAAAATATGCCCCTTGGCGGCGGAGGCCTGGACCGGCGGCATCGTCTTCCAATGACTATATGGATCACTTTCGCGCCAACGATGGTGCGGGGCGATGAAGACCCGCACGCCATTCGCCCGCGCGGCGGCGAGGACCTGCCGCATATGCTCGACAACGTTGTTCGCCTCGAGTGTCGAGCGGCTGAGTTCGTAGAGCTTGCCCCCCTCGGAGAGAAAGTCGTTGTAGGGGTCGACGATGAGCAACCCCGTCAGTTCAGGTTCGTAAGTCAACTCAGCTTGTGACGGCTGCGCCATACCGCTACTCCCTTTGGTCCACCGGGCGAGCTGCCAGCCGCCACCGTCGGCTCTTGCTCAGCGTCTGGGTCAACACCGGGTGGCTTCACACCGTACTCCGCTAGTAGTAATTTGCAACTAGATGGGAAATGGCGACTGTGCCTTGGACGAAAGGACAACCAGATGACGACGACGGTCCTCGATCGCTTCCGGCTCGACGGGAAGGTGGCAATCGTCACCGGAGCATCGTCCGGGCTGGGCATCGCCTTCGCCGAGGCGCTGGCCGAGGCGGGTGCCGACCTGGTGCTGACCGCGCGCCGCACCGATCGGCTCGAACAGACTCGCGCCCTGATCGAGCAGCGGGGCCCGCGCGCGCTAACCGTGACCGCGGACGTCGCACGTCCCGAGGACGCACAGGCCGTGGTCGACGCGGCGATGGCGGAGTTCGGCCATGTCGACGTGCTCGTCAACAACGCCGGTAAGGGCACCGCCGTACCGGCGACGCGCGAATCACCCGAGCAGTTCCGCGAGGTGATCGATATCAATCTCAACGGATCGTATTGGATGGCCCAAGCGTGTGGCCGGGTCATGAAACCGGGCAGCTCGATCATCAACGTGTCTAGTGTCGTCGCCCTGACCAGCGGCGGATTGCCCCAGGCGGCCTACTCGGCCAGCAAGGCCGGTGTGACGGGTCTGACCCGGGACCTGGCCGTGCAGTGGACCGGTCGTAAGGGCATTCGCGTCAACGCCCTGGCTCCGGGGTTCTTCCCCTCAGAGATGACCGATCAGTTCCCCGAGGGCTACATCGACAGCCAGCTTCCGCGGGTGCCGGCCGGTCGGCCGGGAGATCCAGATGAGCTTGCGGCCGCGCTGGTGTTCCTCGCGAGCCCCGCCGCGAGCTACGTCACCGGCACCACGCTCGTCGTCGACGGCGGCCTCACCATCTCGTGAACTAAGTTTTGAAACGCAACTGCAATCAGCGCTATCCTCATCGATGATGAAGCATGCCGATCTGCTCGAAGAAAACTGCGCGATCGCTCGTTCAGCGGCCATCGTCGGCGAGCGGTGGGTGTGGGTCATCCTGCGCCAAGCATTCAACGGGGCCCGGCGGTTCGAGGATTTTCAGCGGGGCATCGGTCTGGCGCGCAACGTGCTGTCGGAACGGCTGAACAGGCTGGTCGACCAGGGCATTTTGGAACGACGCCGCTACGCCGAGCATGCCGTGCGCGATCTCAACGAGTATCGGTTGACCGCCAAGGGCCGTGCGCTGTTTCCGGTCTACGTCGCTCTGATGCAATGGGGCAACGAGTGGACCGGTCTTGCGGCCCCGCCCGTTGACCTGCTGCACAAGCCATGCGGGCATCGCGTCGGCGTGTCGGTGGTGTGCTCCGACTGCGGTCAGGAGATCGATGCCCGCGATACCGAGCCGGTCGTCGGTCGCGGCTTGATCATGCATCGCGGTAATCGGCTATGAGCCCCCTCCCGCGGGGGGAGCAAACATCGTCGCCGTGCCGGCGGGGCTGAAAGGTCGGCCGATGAGACCTTATGGGCCGCTGCGGGGTCGCGACGAGGTCTTGGCGACGGCACTCGCTACCGTGCGCCGCACGCGTGTGCACGGGGCCAGCGGGGTGGTGCTGATCACCGGTGAGCCCGGGATCGGAAAGACGGCGCTGCTCTCCGAGATATGCCGTCAAGCAGCCCACACCCGCATCCGGGTCGCGCGCAGCAAGTGCGACGAAATCGAGCAGGCCTCCCCCGGCGCACCGATCATCGGGCTGCTGCGCAGCGGACGGGATCCGCTACTGACCGCGGCCCAATTCCAGGAGATCGCCGGGCTCGCCGCCGAGCCGCTGATACTGGTTGATCGCATCGCCGGGCTCCTCGAGCAGCTGGCGGGTGTGCATCGGTTGATGATCGCTGTGGACGACGTGCAGTGGGCGGACCGGCTCAGCCGATACGCGTTGCGGTCGTTGATCGCTCGGCTGTCTGGGCGACCCGTGGTGTGGGTGCTGGCCAGTCGCTCCGACGATGCCGGTCTCACCGTCAGCGCTGCGGACACCGTCGGAGTCGAGCACCTGAAGCTGGACCCGCTGCCGCGTGCGGTGCTCGCCGAGATCGCTCGGGATCGTCTCGGGAACAGCCTTGACGGCTGCGTCGACGAGCTGCTTGATGCCGCTGGTGGGAATCCGCTGTTGGCCACCCACGTCATTGACGGCGCGGCGCGGTACGCCGAGACGGGGCGCGACGAAGACATTCCAGCCGAATTCCGCGCCGCCGTGTATCGGCGATTGGATGACTTATCCTGCACGGCAGCAGAACTCATCGAGGCCCTAGCCGCTGCCGGACGCGCGATGTCAATCACCGATCTACCCGACCTATATGACGCGATGCCGGAAGGCCAACACGACGACGCGGTCACCGCAGCACTCGCGTCGGGGTTGGTGACCCTGGCCGCCGGCGAACTCAGCTTCGGACACGACCTGGTGCGGCAGGCGGTCTACGAACGCCTGTCCGGCGAGAAGCGGCGTCGGCTTCACGGACGATTGGCACGCCATTTCGCGGGCGCTGCGGCGGATCCGGTGTCGGCCGGCGTGCACGCGCGCGCAGCCGCCGCCTTCGGTGACGAGTCCAACGCTCGGATCATGGTCGCCGCCGCGGAAGCCCTGGTCACAACGAGTGCTGTCGACGCCGCCGATCTTGCGCTTCAGGCCTTTGCGACCGTGGGCCCCGGACAGCCGTACTGGCTGGAGCTGGGCGAACGAGCGGTATCGGTGCTGTCGCACGCACAACGTGCCAATGACACGATCGCCGTGGCCGACCGGCTGCTGGCCACCGTCGATGACGTGGACACGATCAGCCGGATCCAGACCCACGGTGTGAAAGCCCTCTGGCTCAGCGGACGCGTCGCCGACCTGATGGATCGCGCGGAGGACGGACTCGCTCGTAGTTCCGGTCGGCCTGATCTGGCTGCCCGATTTCAGGCCGCGCATGCGTTGGCGGCCACCCGTACCCTGGGTGCCGACGCGGCCGCTGAACAGGCCAACGCCGCGCTGTCGCAAGCCCGCGCGTCACGTGACGGTGACGCAATCGCGCTGGCCTTGCAGGCAGCGGGTGAAGCCGCTCACGCTCAGCGCCGACATCAGTTGGCGCTGAAGCATTTCCGCGAACTGCGATCGGTCACGAGGAATTCCTACCTCGCTGAGGAGATCATGGAATTGCAGCTTCTCGATCGCTACGACGATGCCCAGATACTCCTGGATGCCGCACGTGAGGACAGCGATAGTAAGTCCGAGTCGCTGCTGCCCGATCTGCTGTTCGCTGACGCTAAACAGCACTACAACCTCGGCCACCTGCCCCAGGCCGATCAGGTCGCCGAGGCCGTTGTGGAACTGGGGCAGCTAGTGGGCAACATGGTGCACGTCGTGGAGGGCACGTTGATCCGCGCTTTCGTCGCGTTGCTGCGCGGCCAGGCAGCACTTGCCGAGCAACGACTTGGGCTGGCCATCGACATCACGGCCGGACAACCGAGCGCGCATCCGGGTGTGACATTCACCCAGGGCTGGCTCACCGCGCTGCAGGGCGACCTTGACAATAGCCGCCAAATCTTGTCGGAACTCATGGCGGCGCCGCACCGATCGCGCAGCTACTGGGCGTGGTGGCCTTGCTGGATGACGATTCTTTTTGAAGTTGGGATAGCATGCGGCGCTTCCGATTTCACCGAGCGCGCGATTGAAGTTGCTGAAGAAGGTGCGCGGCATAATCCGGACGTCGCGACGCTGACCGGGTTGGCATTGAATATGCGCGGGCTGTTCAACCGTGATTCGGCCATGGTGGCCGAGTCGGTGAAAGTCCTGCAACACAGTCCGCGGCGGGTTTTGCGGGCCGTCGGAGCGGAAGGCTACGGCGGCATGCTGCTCAACGCCGGCGAACGTGAGGCTGCGCTGCACCAACTCGACGCCGCGTGGGATGACTACGACCATATGGGTGCGGTTGCCCGCCGGGCAGGGGTTCAGCGCGTCATGCGGCGAGCGGGCGCCCGGCGCGCAAAGTGGGCCCGCGACCACAGCGACCCGCAGCCCCGGTCACTCACCGAGGCCGAACGACGAGTGGCGTATCTGGTCGCCGACGGCCACACCGACAAAGCGGCTGCCAGGGCGCTTGGCATATCCGTTAATACCGTCGGGACCCACCTCCGCTCGATATATTCGAAGCTTGCAGTCCAGTCGCGCGTGCAGTTGGCCAATGCGCTGCGTGAACGCGGCGAACTGAACTAAGTGAATGTGGCGGCGGTGTGGTGATCGGTGCGTGGCTAGGCTTCGCTGTGGGGCTCTTTGTTGTGACGAGCACGACGTTCAGCGTGGTGGGCTCCCTTGTGGTGCCGCGCGGCGTCTATTCCCACATTTCACGCTTGGTCGATAAATCCTTGGACGTCGGGTTCTTCCAACTGACCAGACGGGTCCAGTCGTTCGAGCGTCGCGACCGGATGCTGGCGTGGCAGGCGCCGCTGTCGTTGCTGGTACGGCTGGCGGTATGGCTCGGCCTACTAACTATCGGCTTCGCGCTGCTGCTGTTGCCGAGTATGGACGGGCACGTCGCAGATGCGCTTACGCATGCTGGATCGTCGCTGTTCACTCTGGGGTACGCCGCCCCGACCGGTACGGGCAGCACGACGCTCGAATACTTGGCGGCCTTCACGGGGCTTGTCGTCATCGGCTTGCAGGTCGGCTACCTGCCCACGTACTACGCCGCGTTCACCCGGCGTGAGACCGAAGTCACCCTGCTTGGCTCCCGCGCCGGCGTCCCGGCGTGGGGGCCGGAGATTCTGGCCCGCACTCGTTGGGGGATCGGGGAGGACGGCGACGTACCGTTTCTCCTCGACGACCTGTTCACCAGATGGGAACGGTGGGCCGCCGAGGTCGCCGAATCCCACACCACCTATCTGACATTGGCCAGGCTCCGCTCGCCGCGACCGCTGTCGCACTGGCTGATCGCGCTGATCGCGGTGATGGATGCCGCTGCCCTGCACCTATCGCTGACTCCGTCGCGAGAACCCAAACTTTCCACGCGGTTGTCGCTACGGATGGGCTTTGTGGCGTTGCGGGAGATTGCAATTTCCATGGGCTTGCCGGTGCCCGACGACCCCCCTGACCCCGACGGGGCGGTCACGGTGTCGTTCGACGAATTCAAAGCGGCTACCGCGATGCTGCGCGAAGTCGGGTACCCGATCGAACAGACTGACGAGGAAGCCTGGCCGCATTTTCGCGGCTGGCGAGCCAACTACGGCAGCGTCGCAATGATGCTGACCTACAAGCTCGACGCACCACCGGCACTGTGGACCGGGTCGCGGCGATGGCCGTCGACGCCGATCCCGCCGCAGCGCCCTCCGGCCAGATTCTCACGGGACGTCCGACGACGGCGAACATAGCGAAGCACGTTCCGCGACAACAGATTAAAGGTTGCGCATCACGGTTTGCTTTGAGCGTGTCTCGCTTACTACGGGGTGATTCGGGAGCCAGCGAAACGCTTTGTAGCGCTTGGCATAGCCGTGGTAATGGACACCGGCTGGGATTTCGGCCAGCGCTGACGGCGAGTACTCGAAAACACGGCAGCCATGTCCGTCAATACGCAGTGGCATGGTCAGCGTGTCGTCGGCACCGTGTGCCTTCGGCAGGCGATCAGGCGCAGGTCCTCTCCAGGTATGCAGGTAGTCGAGGCGGTGCGCGCCATGGCCGCGCTGGGTCAGGCCAACGCTAGTGACGGTTACGGGTTCGGATCCGTTGTTGATCACGGCCAAGAGGAACACGGCACCGGCCGAGTGAATCGGCCCGTGCGGCGATGTGGTGGCGGGCAGCTCGCCGTTATGGCGTACGGCTACCTCGACGACGATCCGGGGCCACTTGAGCCACATCAACGCGACGTTTGTCACCAGCGCCGACAGCGAGATGAAAAACGCTGCCGCGGCGATCTTGTCCGTCGGTCCCATCCTTATGCACCCCGATCCCATCACCCAGGACGCGTGCGCACTCTATGACGACCACGCTGGTATATGACGATTACCACAGGCTCGTCAACGACATGGACGGGGAGTCCGCCTCGCCCAGGCCTTGGACCCGACAATGCCGCGCTTGTGTGTCTCTCCAATGATGCCGGTATTCTATAATCCAAGTGGCACAATGTGTTTCGGTTGCGTTACGGGTGTCGCAGACGTACCGTTTGCCCATGACGGATACACCCTGCTTACGTGTCAGGGCGCTTCGACATCGTGAAAAATATCCCAGTCTCGACAGACTGAAGGCTTGCACCGCTGCGCTGATCGTTGGCGTTGCCATGCTCATCCACACCGCCCCACCGGGTCGGGCCGATGGGTGCGGCGACGCTGCCGGTCCCGCCGCGGCGACCGGTGACTGCGCTCATCCCGGTGCGGACCCATCTGCACCTCCATGGCTCGGAGCGATCGGGCAGCGCGATCCGCAGTTCGGCGACTCCTACACCGCGATGCGCGAGCACATCTTGAAAGACGGTGCCATTTCGGGCAAGTACAAGCTACTCATGGGCATGGTCACCGACGCGATCGCCGCGCACCCGGACGGTGTGCGGGACCTCGCCAACGCTGCTCGCGCCGCGGGCGCCTCGGAGGCCGAGATCACCGAGGCTGTGGAGGTCGGATACCTCTACGGCGGGACGGCGGCGCTTGTGATGGGCTCCAACGCATTCGGGAGTGGCTAACAACTTTTGGCCGGGGCTCCGGTCAGTCGATGTGGATCGCCAGCGAGGCAATGATCGCGTCGGTGCGTGTGCGAAGTGCCGCCTCGAGGAGCGGGCCGCGCTGGTTGTACAGCAACCGGTGGCGCCAGTGCTTGGGCGAGACTTGGGCGAGCAACACGGTGACGTGGCGGCCTTTGTCGATCTCGCTTCGTACGAAGTTGATGGTGGGAGTGACTAGGCTGCGGTGCGGGCTGGGCAAGACCGTGAGTTCCACCCCGGGGTCCCAATCTTGCCATTGTCTGACCACCCGCTGAGTCGAATCCGGGTCGACCTCGACAGTGATTGGTACGACTTCGCCGCCCATCCGCAGCGCGGCCTGCACCGCGCGCTCGGCCACGCAGCTGACCGCGACGATCGGGACAACGATCATCGCCTGCGTGTCGACACCGCGCTCCGGCTTGACAGGTACCTTCCCTAGGCCCAACTGGACGGCCGCGTACCGGTAGTAGCGTTCGATCCGGTCGAAAAGCAGGATCAACGAGGGCACCAGTATCAACAGCAGCCACGCGCCTTCGGTGAATTTGCTTGCAAATAACACGATCCCGGCTACCGCTGTGAGGATTGCGCCGAAGCCGTTGAGCAGGATGTAGCCCTGCCACCGCGGGCCGCGTTCACGGCGCCAGTGCAACACCAGGCCGGTTTGGCTGATCGTGAACCCGATGAATACCCCGATCGCGAACACCGGTAGTAACCGCTGGGTGTCGGCGTTGACGGCGGCCAGCACCGCGGCGGCCAGCAGCGCCAACGCTGTGACGCCGTATCGGAACACCGGTTTTTCGGCGCGCAGCGCGAACATGTGTGGCAGACGGTGATCCCTGGCCAGCAGCTGCAGCAGCACCGGCAGGCCACCGAAGCTGGTATTGGCCGCAAAGGCAAGCACGAGGGTGACCGACAGGTTGATCACGTAAAAAGGCCATCCGGTTCCGAACGCGCCTGCCGACAACTGCGCCAGAATGGTCACGTTGTCGCGGGGAACTACATGGTGCAACCGGATTTGGACGGCCAGACCCAAAAGCATCGCCCCCAGCAAGACTCCCAATGCGATCTCACAGCGCTGGGCCCGCTTGACCGCCGGCGACCGGAACGCCGGCACCGCGTTGGCGATCGCCTCCACCCCGGTCAGCGAGGAGCAACCTGCTGAAAACGCCTTGAGAATCACCACCACGCCCAGCGCCTCGGTGGCGTGAATCGGGTGGAAATCGCCGATCATTTTCACCGGAGCGTCTTCGAAGAAGCCGAAAATGATGATTGCGAACATCCCGGCGATGAACAACAGTGTCGGACCCATCAGCACCTTGGCCGACTCTGCGATACCGACCAGATTGATCACGGCGAGTATGGCGAGTCCCGCCAGACACAGCGCGAGCCCGTGATGCGCCAGTGGCGGAAACACACTCGCCAAGCTGTCGGCCCCCGCTGACAGGCTCACCGCCACGGTCAAGACGTAGTCGACGACCAGACTCGCCGCGGCCAGCAGAGCCGGCCCTCGGCCTAGATCCTTCTTCGCCACCGCATACGAACCGCCACCGTCGGGATGGACGGCGATCACCTGCCGGTAGGAGATCACCAGCACCAGCAGCAACACGGCGATCGCTATGGAGATCGGCACCGTGAAACTCACCGCGGCAGCGCCTGCGACGACCAGACCGAGGACGATCGCTTCCGGGCCGTAGGCGACGCTGGACAAGGCGTCCAGCGACATCGCGGCAAGACCTCCGAAGGCGGTCAGCCGGTGCGAGTCGCCCTTATGATGTCGCCGGAAGCGAGGATCAGGGATTCGATGGACGTGCGGTGCTCGCTCTAGGGTTTCAACCACGGTCCGATTTAACCGCGTGAACGCGCGGGCCGCTGCATTAAAGCTCACCCAGGCCGTTTAGGTGACGATCAAGCAATCCAGTGTCAACGTGCGCATGTACGCAGGCCGACATCCAAATGAAATCGCGCGCCGTGGAACAATTTTCATTACTCGTTGCGGTAGCTGCGCTCTGTCGGCTATTGGGACTGCATGTCGAGGACCACACGAAATCTGGCCTGGCCGGACATCATTCGTTCATAAGCCGCGGGTGCATCTTCGAACGGCAGCACCTCGGTCATGGGTACGACGCCATGTGTGGCGCTGAACTGGAGGCTGGCCTCGTTTTCGATCGATGAGCCGGTCAGGCTGCCGACGATCGAGCGGCTACCAAAGACAAGAGCGGAGGCGTCGACCTCAATCGGGTCATTGCCGACGCCGACGACCACTAGCTGACCGCGCGGTGCGAGCCCGGCCAACAGCGGCGACATGGATGCGCCGCTGGCCGCGGTGGCGACGATCGCAACTGCTCCGCCGAGTTCCTGTAACGCCTTGGCGGGATCGACTGCGGCACTATCGATGTAGTGATGTGCGCCAAGCGCATCCGCCAGCGCGGCCTTATCGGTACCTCGTGCGATGGCAGCGACTCGGTAGCCCAATTTGTTCGCGTATTGCACACCCAGATGACCTAGTCCACCGATGCCCTGGATCGCGACTAGCGCGTCGGGTTCGGCCTTCAACTTCTGCAATGCGTTGTAGGTGGTGATGCCGGCGCACAGCAGCGGGGAGGCATCGACAGACTCCAGGGCGTCGGGAATGCGGACAAGCCCGCTGGCGCGGGCGTAGACCGCCTCGGCGTATCCACCGTCCGCGTCCGTGCCGGGTCGAGGTTGATCTTCGCAGTTGACGAAATCCCCGTGACGGCACCAGACACACACGCCGCAGTGACCGCCCAGAAAGCCAACGCCGACGCGGTCACCGACGCTCCATCCGGTTACCTCGTCTCCGAGGGCGTCGATGACGCCGACCACCTCATGCCCCGGCACCACCGGCTGGCGGGGGTCTGGACGCAGGCCCTCGACGGCGAGCACATCGCTGTGGCAGACACCGCAACTCTGCACACGAAACCGCACATGACCAGGCTGCGGGTCCAGCAGCTCACGCTCCGCCAATTCGAATTGCCGCTGCCCTGTGACTTGAAAGGCGCGATAGGTCGACATGCCAAGCCTCCTCCGGTGGGTTCAACGTGGCACGGCTTCGGCTGGCGCACCGTCATCCATTTAGGTGAGGTGCCCGCAGATTCCCGCCCGTGAGCGCCGGATCTTTGGGTCTGCCTGACGTCAGAGGTTTTTGGGCCTCGTTATTCATCGGGCGGTCATCGCGGTCAGTCAAGTCGGGTGGCTGCGAGTGCCCACACGGGCAGGTGGACCAGCTGGCTATCGCGCGCTGCGCCGGTTGTTTCCAGTTGCTCGACTAGCGATTTCATCACGGGGGCGATGCCGCGCCCTGATTCCACCTGCGCGAGAAAAGCCATCGTCTGAGGGCTGAAAACACTCAGGTAGGTTGACGTACTGAGATGATCGATTCGCCATCGAGCAGTAGTAAGCACCCGTTCGAGGGTGTCAGCGGACAGCCCGTCCAGATGCACCCCGTTGACCGGGTGACGCCCCAGCTCGAACATGAATAACCGTGCGCCTGGCCGGGTAACGCGGTGCAACGTGTGGGCGTAGCGCGCTTGGGCTTCCTCATCGTCGGCGAGGACGTGATAGAAGGCGCAGTCGATCACGGTGTCAAAGCAGTCGTCGAATCCGGTCAACGTCGTCGCGTCTGCTACCTGAAAGTCGACTCGCACGCCGGCGCGCTCTGCGTTGTGTTCTGCTCGGTCGATCGCCGCCGCCGAGGCGTCGACCCCGACCACCGAGTATCCGTGCGACGCACAGTGGATCGCGTGATATCCAGGGCCGGTGCCCGCGTCGAGTACCCGACCGCGCACGCCGCCGTAGGCCACCAACTGCTGCACGACCGGTTGGGGTCCGCCGATATCCCACGGAACCATGTCGGCGGCTGCGTGCTCGCCACCGTACATGGTGTCAAAGGTCGGATCGATCTGACTTGCCATGGCGTGAACTCCCTCGCCTGCCGAACGGACTCGCGGTGTTTCTCTATCGCTGACCAAGACTCGTCCAGTTATACTTGGTCAGTGACCAAGAGGCAAGAGGTTCGGCGCGCGAAGGCGGGGCTAACCCTCGATCACGTCGTTAGCGCCGCGTTCGTCGTCTTGAACCGCGACGGTCTGGCCAAACTGTCGACACGCGCGATCGCAGCAGAACTGGGTGTCAGCATGAACACCGTCATGTGGCATATCGGCACCAAAGACCGACTCTTGGACGTCATGGCCGACACCATCGTCGGGCAGGTTGATCTCGCAAAACTGCATGGATCAGACCGCGAGCAGGCCAGCGAGCTAATCGAACGGTTACGCCAGGCGATGCTGAGCCACCGCGACGGGGCGAGCGTCTTCGCGGGGACATCCCCCGTCATGTCCGCAACCCTGGCCTTCGGTGACCAGCTGCTTACGGTGCTGTTCGAGGTGTGCCCGACGTACAGATCGGCTGCCTGGACAGCATGGAATCTCCTCTACTTCACCTTGGGCCTCGTTCAAGAAGAACAACGCGCATCCACCGCAATCCGTCCGCAGTTGGAAAACGCCGTCGACGAGCACCGCTTCCCCGCGCTCAACGCAGTTCTCGACGACTTCACATCTCTTGACTACGGCGCCCGCTTCAATTTTGGTGTCGAGCAGATACTCCGCTCAGCAGCGAGCATGCGAGCGCCTTGATGACAGCGCACCCAACTCACCTGAATGGGTGATACGCCGCCAGCGAAAAGCTTGCCATGGTGGTCGCGGGTCGAGGAAGCGCCAACGCGAGAGGTTCTGTCCCACTTCAAATCCGGGTGACAACGCATGGGCGATCGGGTTAGCGGCCAGCACGTCCTGATAGCGACTCACGAGGATCGCCGGCATAGGGAACTGGTCGACGAGTTCTGCGATCGCGGTCGGCACATGCCCGGGGTGTGGTTGGCGGTGTGGACGGGCGCAGGGCAAGAAATTCAGTCTGGACGACATTCACTAGGCGGTAACCGAATCCGAATCGGTCGGGCGCAGCGGCAAGGTCTTTATCGTTCCCAACGCCGAAGACGACTGACGTTAGGCGGACGCTGTGGACGCCGGCTGGTCATTGGCGGCGTCCACAGCGTTGCCGGTCACCTCTCTCCTCACCTATCGGTCAGCAGGGAAGGAACGGGATGCAGGCTGGCGGTGGGGGAGGTGGCGGTCCCCACATCGGTGGCGGCTGGGGTGGGCCCCAAGCTGCCGCGGCGGGTGAGGGGCGTGATCCCATCTCGATCTCCCTTCGTTGGCGTAACAACACCGACGCTAGGCAGGGGACTTTGCCCTGACCTTTCGCTAACCTAAGTGTTAGCTATGTAGCACCGTTTTGTTGCGAATGGACCGCGAAAGTTCTTTCGGCGCTGGACTATTGACGACGTCATGCAGGTCGGTAACCCGCTGACCGCCGTGTTATCAGTTTGCCCTGCTGCCCCAAAGTCACCACTGGCACACGCGCCCGGACCGATGTCTCACACAAATCTGTGACCGATCGCGACATCGCCGGGTGGCAGTGTCGCTGGCGCGGTCTTCGTCGATACGTTGGCCCGACCGACTTCGAGAGAAGGTGAGGAACATCCCAATACCCTTCGATCGTGGCGAAGAACTAGCCCGAGCTCTCCCCGGCAGCGGACCTATCGCAGGCATCGATGAGGCGGGTCACACGCCGCCGGTCAGCCACCCAGAGCACACTCTGGAAGCTGCCACACGCTTCTTGAGTAGTTAGCCCTTCGCGCGAAACGGCTCACCGTCAAACCGCTCCCGGGTTGCGAGTTCGGCGACGCTGTTGCGCTTCAGCTTCGTCAGCTGCCGCTGCGGCTTTCCCAGCGGCAAGACCGCGGCGACCGCGTATGACTCCGGCAGGCCGAGTAGATCGCGGACCCGCGGTTCCTCCGCCACGACGTTGGTGGTGAGGGTGCCGCCGTAGCCCTCGTTGCGCGCGGCCAGCAAGATGTTCCACACCAGCGGGTATATCGAGGCGCCGCTGATCACGCCGATCCGGTCGAGGTCTTGGTCGATCGCGGCGACGACCTCGAGGTTGACGCAGACGACGAGCACCACCGCGGCGCTGAGTAGCGGCGCGGTGAAATGGGGCGGCACATCGGTGGCCGCTATCTCGGCCGCGGTCACCTTCGGCGGGTGCAGTGGGTTCCACGGGCTCTCACCGTTTGCCAGCTGCGCGGCATACCGTCGGACGCCCGGAATCGACAGCTCGGCCAGCGCTTCGCGGGTGGCCCGATCACGCACCACGATTACATGGGCGCCCTGGCGGTTCCCGCCGCTGGGCGCGAACCGCGCGTTGTCGAGAATGCGCTCGAGCACATCGTCAGGCAGGGGATCGCCGGTGAACTCGCGCACCGCGGCGGTGCTGCGCATGACGTCATAAATCTCCACGAGTCCATCCTGGCGTCCCTAGGTTGTGGCTCGCGGTGTGGGTAGCACTTCGCGGCCGATATTGCGGGCTGTCGCCGCTGCCGGGAAACCCGCGTAGCCGGCCATGTGGTAGACCACCTCCTCGATCTCCTCGATGGTCAACCCGTTGCGCAGGGCAATGGGGAAATGAAACCTAAGTTCTTCGGTGGCACGCAGCGCGATGAGCGCGCCGAGCGTGACGAGGCTGCGGGAACGGCGGTCCAACCCGGGACGGGTCCACAAGCTACCGAAAACGTGGTCGAAGCTCAGGTCAGCGAGTTCGTCGGCGAAGCTGCCGTCGCGCAAGCTTGCCAGGTTGTCCGGGATCAGTCCGGGCATCAGCTCTTTGAATACGTTGAGGCCATCCGTTCGGGCATCGCTCATCGGTCTTGGCCTTTCGGTGCGGAGGGTTCACGGGAGATCTGGTAATCGAGGTAGGCATCCCAGCTGTCGACGCGCCGGCGTAGCTCATCGACGACCTGCGGGTGGGTGGGCACGAAAAAGCGGTTGTGCAGAATCGCGTCGGCCACCAGGTCACCGACTGGTGCGGGGTCGAGCAGTTCGAATTGATCGCCGGGGGTACGCATGGCCGCGCCGGCGCCGAACTTCGGTACCGACGACGCGATGTTGGTCAGCACTGGTCCCGGGCACAGCAGCGTGACGCCGATATTCCTGGGTCGCAGATAAAGTGCCAGACCCTCGCTGATCTGAACGATGGCGGCCTTGGTCGCCGCGTAAGGCAGCCGGTCGTAGGAGTAGGTGAACAGGCCGGCGAATGACGCGGTGTTGACGACGTGTCCGCTGCCTTGGTCGAGGAGCAGCGGCAAGAACACGGTGTTGCTGCGGACAATCGACATCAGGTTGATGTTCAGGATGCGTTGCCATTCGCTGACCGGAATGTCTTGTGGCAGACCGTTGGTCAGCACGCCGACGTTGTTGACCACGATGTCGACATGGCCGAACCGCTCCAGTGCCGTGTTACGGACGTCGTCGAAGGCGTCAGCCCCCGAGATGTCCGCGGTGCAGGCCGCAGCGGTGGCTCCCTGGGCCGTGAGCTCCGTCGCCAACGTCGTGATGCCGACGGTGTCGATGTCGACCGCGACGATGTGAGAGCCGTGTCCGGCCAGGGAGTGTGCGATCGCGCGGCCGATACCGCTGGCCGCTCCGGTGACGACGGCGACCGTGTCCTCAAGCGTGTTCATCGGGTGCACCGCATTTCACGTAACCGTGGAGACAGATTGGGTTGCTCTCGCCTTCACACTGCGCAGGGTGGCAGCCGACGCAGCGGCGCTGAGATAGCCAACCAGTCCGTCGAAGAGGTCGTTGACGTGCAGCGCATAGTTGCGCCGCGGCGCGCCGAAGTGCAGCGCCCGCTGACGGTCAGCCGAGGCATGCAGGCACAGGGCTGCAACAGCTCCGATCCTCTCGGCCCGAAGTGCATGAGGCAGGTGCGGCATCAGATTTCCCGCCGTCCGCAGAAACTTGTTATGCGAGTTACGCAACGGTGCCGAGACACGCAGGAACGGGTGGTCGGCGCTGCGTCCGTACCGCTGCAATTGCTCGATGAACATCAGATAGTGGTTGTCGGCACTCTCGGCCATATCCACTGTGGGCAGCAGATGGGCTTCCAGCACCGACCGCAAATCTTCGGGATCGCAACGGGCAGCGAGTAATTCGCGGCGTTGGATGATGTGCGGTAGCCGGTACTCGACGATCGCCGTTACCAGGGCATCTTTGGAGCCGAAGTGATAGCGCACCGCCGAGTTATTCGAGGTGCCGGACTCCACAGCGATCTGGCGCAGCGAGACACCGTCGAGCCCGTGCATCGCAAACAGCCTTTCGCCGACTTCGATCAGCCGGTCCACCGTCGATCCCCGTGGCTCAGGGGATGTTTGGCGCGCCATGTCCCAAGGACAGCACTGCATGAAAATTATGTCAAGTGCCTTAATCTCCATAACATTTTACGGAGTCGCAGTGGTCGAACCTGCGCGCTCTTGACGCGTCACCGACAATTGATTGACGAGGAGGGTTGTAGGAAAGGGTCGGGGCGATGGCGCCGGGCAACATGCTGCTGTGCTGCACGCGACCAGCCCGCCCCGCAGAACCGATCGTCGTCGACCTGTGACAGCCACAAGCCGTTAAGGACCGGAACAATGAACGCTCAGCCGGTAGTCGTAATCAGCGGCGCCTCCCAGGGCATCGGCGCCGGCCTAGTCGTCGGCTACCGTGGGCTCGGCTACGCGGTGGTAGCCAACTCGCGGACTATCGCCGCAAGTGACGACCCTATGGTGCTCACGGTTCCCGGCGATATCGCGCAACCCGGTGTCGGCCAGCGCATCGTTGATGCCGCGATGGAGCGGTTCGAACGGATTGACACGGTTGTCAACAACGCCGGCGTCTTTGTCGCCAAACCCTTCACGCAGTACACCGACGAGGACTATGACGCCGTCACCGGGGTGAATCTCCGTGGCTTTTTTGAGCTTTCCCGTGCGGCGGTGTCAGCAATGCTAGCTCGCGGGGAAGGCGGCCACCTGGTCAACATCTCCAGCAGCCTGGTCGACCAGGCGAACTCTGCAGTTCCGGCCGCGCTAGCATCGCTGACAAAAGGGGGGTTGAACGCAGTGACCAAGGCGCTGGCCGTCGAGTACGCCGTGCGCGGCATCCGGTCCAACGCCGTCGCCCTCGGCAACATTCGCACCCCCATGCACGGCCCAGCGACCTACGAAGCTTTGGCAGAGATGCATCCAATGAGACGCATGGGCGAGATCGACGATGTGGTCGGGGCCGTGTTGTACCTGGAGAACGCGCATTTCGTCACCGGCGAGATCCTGCACGTGGATGGTGGTCAAAGTGCCGGACATTGACGCATTGCGCGATGCCCTGGACCGGTGGAAGGCTGCGATCGACGCGCAGGAGCCCGAACGGGTCGCCGATGTATTCACCGAGGACGCCATCTTCCAGGGTCTGCGCCCTTACAGCGTTGGCCGCCGAGGCGTCATTGACTATTACGCGAGCCAACGGCCGGGCATGACAGTCGACTATGAGATCCTGCAGACCCGCCCGCTGGGCGCTGATCGGGTGCTCGGATATGTCCACGCCGACTTCGCATTTCCAGACCGGCCCACAACCAGCGTGTTCCTCGGTGTGGTGATCGAGCACAACGGGGACGGCTGGAGCATTGCCTATTACCAGGCATCTCGGCTCGACTGACCGTCAACTATTAGCGTTGGCCCACTGGTTGGTCTTGTCGCTGCGGTAGCGGACGGGTACGCACCAGCGTTGGCCACCAGAACCACGGTCCGAGGATTCTGAGGACGCACGGTACGACGAACGAACGCACGATCAACGTGTCGAGCAGCAGGCCGATGCATACGGTGGAGCCCACCTGGCCGACAGTGCGGAGGTCGCTGCTGAGCATTGCGAGCATGGTGAACGCGAACACCAAACCCGCCGATGTCACCACGCCACCCGTGCTTCCGAGCGCGCGGATCAGGCCGGTGTGGATTCCGGCGTGAAGCTCCTCTTTGACACGCAGGATCAACAGGAGGTTGTAGTCGGAACCCACCGCCACCAGGATGATGAACGTGAGCGGCAATATCAACCAGTACAGGGGCAGGCCGATCAGGTGCTGCCAGACGAGTATGGAAAGCCCGAACGCTCCGGCGTAGGAGAAGGCCACCGTGCTAGGGATGACCAAGGCGGCCATCAGACTTCTCGTCAGGAACAACATGATCAAGAAGATCAGCACGAAGGCAGCGATCGCCACGATGAGGAGATCGGACATGGCGTATTGCTTAATGTCCTTGTTGGTTGATCCCGAACCGCCGATATAAACTTTCGCGCCGGCCAGCGACGTCTCTTTGAGCGCCGCAGTTATAGCTGCGGGGAACTGTTCGACATGCTGCACGCCTTCCGGGCCATTGGCGTCGCCTGTGTGGGTGATAATCAACCGAGCAGCCTTGCCGTCCGGCGACATCAGGAGCTTCATACCCGTCTTGACATCTTCGTTGTCGAAACCCTCGTGCGGAATATAGAAGAAGTCATCGCTGCGGGACTGGTCGAAGTCAAGCCCCACATTGACCTGGTCGAAGAATGTCTGGTCGGTCTGTGTGGACTGCAGAGACGAGGAACCGTAGGTGTTGGTTAAAAGACGCGCTAGAGCCTCCGAGTCGTCTGCCGTGAGTTTCAGCTGCGTGATGATTTGCGGAAAGGTCTTGTCTATCTCTTCCAGGGAGAGTTTCGCGTATTTGATGTCTTCGGCCAACTTGTCGATGTTGTCGATTGCCGCGAACACCGACCTGAACGTCCAGCAAATCGGTATGTCGAAACAATGCTTCTCCCAGAAGAAATAGCTTTTGATCGGACGGAAGAAGTCGTCGAGGTTCGAGATCTCCTCATTCAAATCGTCGGAGACCCTTTGCAGATCCTGGACGGTGAGAACCGTCTTGTGCAGCTCGTCCGACACTTTCTGGAAGTAGTCGATCTCTTTCCGCAAGACGGCCACGGTGTGGGTGGTGATCTGTGCCTGCTGGATGGTATTAGCGTTTTGTTGGACATTGAACGGGAGTTGTTGACCGCTCCCGCTGCCTTGTGTGGTGAACAAGTAGGGAATTGTGGCATGTTCCAAAGCTCGGCCCATGGGCCTGGTGATGCTTTGCACCATCGCGACGCCGGGAAGGCGCTCAAGAGCCTTGGCCGCGCGGTCCAGTGAGATGAAGTCAGCCGAGTTTCGCAGGTCGTGATCCGACTCGATCATCAGCATCTCGGAGAACAGCTTGCTTTTCGGGAAGTGCCGATCCGCCGCCTGGAAACCCTGATTGGCGGAGCCGCTGCGCGGCTGGTACTCACGGTCGTCATAGTTCTGCCGGTACGTCGGCACGAAGATCGCCCCAAGCATGACGGCAGCGGCGCTGGCGAAGAGGATCGGCACCGGCCACCGGACCACGCTCGTCCCGATCCGCCGATACAGATGCGCCTTGGCCTTGCTTTTTGGGTCGAAGAGCCCGAAGAGGCTGCCCACGGTCAAGAAGGCCGGGCCGAGCGTCAGCGCTGCCGCGATGGTGAACAGCATGCTGATCGCGACAGCCGGCCCCATCGTGTGGAAGTAGTTGAGTCGCGCGAAAGTCAAGCAGTAACACGCCCCCGCGATCGTCAGCCCCGAGCCAAGGATGACGGGTGTGACACTCCTATACGCGGTGTAAAACGCCTCCTCCCTGGTTTCGCCGTCGTGTCGCGCCTCGTGATAGCGGCCTATCAAGAAGATGCCGTAATCCGTTCCCGCTCCCAGGGTCAGCGCGACGACGATGTTCACGGCGAATGACGAGAGCTCGATGTACCCGAGATGCCCGAGGGTTGCGATAACCCCCTTCGCGACCAGCAGCTCGAACAGAACGCCGGCCAGGGGCACAAACAGGGTGACAGGGGAGCGGTACACCAGCAGCAACATCCCGATGATGAGGAAGATCGTCACGATCGTGATGTCGTTCAGGCTTGCATTCGCAATAGCCACCGTGTCCTTGGCGAGCGGCGCCGCGCCGCTGACGTAGACCTTGAGCCCGGGTGGCGGCGTGTCCTTCGCGACGATATCCCGAACGGCAGCAACGGACTCGTTCGCTTGCATTTGGCCGATATCGCCCGCGAGACGCAACAGCACGTACGAGGACTTGCCGTCAAGGCTCTGCGCCCCCGCCGCGGTGATCGGCTTCCCCCACAGGTCTATGGCGGACTGCACATGCTTGGTGTCTTGCAGCAGCCGGCGCATCAAATCGTCGTAGTACTGATGGTCCACGTCGCCCAGTGGCCGGTTGGCTTCCAGCACGACCATGGCCAAGCTGGTCGAATTGGACTCCTGGAACTTCGCACCGATGGCCAGCAACGCCCGTTGCGACGGTGCGTAGTGTGGGACCACCGGCCCCGCGAGCTCTTCTGCGACCCTCTCTACCTGGGGCATGAAGGTGTTCGTCGACACGGCGAGAAGGGCCCAAAAGGCGATGATCGGTATCGCGAAGGCGCGAACCATTCTGGGCACTAAGGGGCGTTTCGCCGGGGGCTCCTCCCGATGCTCGCTCATGCGGACTTCACCAGGCAAAAGACGTGCGCATCCTGATGGGTGTCGGACTGTTCAGCGCGGACAACGCCATTCACCCGTAACCGGCAGCCGACTTGACCACCATGAACCTGCGCCGAAATGCTGCCGGACACCACGGTGAGCGTGGTCGACTCCGTGTGCGACCACGGCAGGGTCGTGAGATTAACCTGATGCGGATGTCCGTCGATGTCTACCCAGACGAGCATCCCCCCTTGCCCGATGGAGCCGAACAACTCGTACGTGAGCCGTTTGATACTGAACTCCGGAGGTGCTGCCGGTTCATTGACGGTGACGACAGGAGGCGGCTCGGAAAACTGGTGCACCTTCCACATGGCCACCGCACCCACGCCGACCGCAACGACAGCAACTAAAGGCATCCAGACTCGCGCCAAGACAGTCCTGCCGACTGAACGAGGGCTCACTCCATCACCTTCCGGAATCGGTCCCCGACCTCGTGTTCTCGCTTCGCCTACCTCGGCCCTATATCAACTAGGTTGAGATAGGGCCGATACGACACTACCAGCCTCCGCAGGAACGCGAGCAAGCGGTGTGCGACGTTATCACCTGTTGGTCCAGTCGGCAGCGCGTAAGAATCAACGTCCAACGCACCGGAAACCACCGAAACGGCAGCAGCACATGCTCGATTTGCTTCATGAAATATTCCGCAGACGCCTTTTCAACCTTATGCTGCGGAGAATCTGAGCCGTGAAGTTCGTGGCGGCCAACATGGGGAACACTCCGAGAAATGTCCGCTCGGATGGCGTTGCTCCATGCAAGTGGTAAAGACTCCCGAATACATAAAAGGTCCCCAGCATGAACAGAGTGGCGGGGATGCAGAACGCGATCATGGAGCTACGAGCATCGATGATTTGCTTCGCATAGTCCAATTCATCGGGCGACAGGGGTTCGCCCTTGCGCACTTTGACCGTAACTGTTCTGGCACTGCCTATTTCGTCGCCTATCGGATTAAAGGTCTGGGCCTCGAGCCGCCTCACATATGCACCAGCAAAGATGGCGAAGAAGAACGCCAAGGCAAGGGCTACTACGGTCACAAAACCAAATAAAGCCGATTCCATTACGCTGCTCCTCGCTCCGCGGTCAACTACCGAAGACTCCTCGAAACGCTACCTCAGTAGGGGTGGTGCCGGTAGGGGTCGCTGGCGTTCACTCGGGTCGCGGAATGAACCCAGGCACGCCGCTGCCTACCACGGTGTTGAACCTGACGTTCGTGGTGATGCGGTTTCGGATGTCGGACATGACGTCTTCAGGCAGCGTTGAAACCTCGAAATTCTCTTGGATGCGCTGCGGCTTGGTCGAGGTGGTCAGGTAAGCGGTGCCGCGCTGCACAGCCCAGGACAGGGCAACCTGAGCTGGTGTCATGTGTAGGCGGGCTGCGGCAGCTGCAATTACCGGGTCCTCCAACAGGTTTGGTACCGAAGAATGCCCCAACGCCGCGAATGCCAACAGCACGATCCCATGCTCCTGACAGAAGGAGAGCAGTTCCCATTCGGGAAGGTACGGATGCGATTCGACTTGCACCACGGCCGGCTTGATGCGTGCGATCGCCACGATCTCGCGCACCTTTTCCAAGGTGACATCCGACAGGCCGATCGACCTGCAGTGGCCGTCGTCGACAAGGCCCTCCATCGCGCCCCACGTTTCCGCTAACGTGACGCCGTCGTCGTAGATCACTTCACCGTTCTCATCTCTCGGATCCTGATCATCGCCAGGACGGAAGGCGAACGGTGTGTGGATCAGATAGCAGTCTGCATAGTCGATTTGAAGGCGGGCGAGACTAGCGTCGAAGGCAGGCTTGACGCGCTCCGGGCGGTGATTGGTGTTCCACAACTTGGTGGTGACGAACAGATCCTCTCGCCGAACCGTGCCGGCGTCGAAGATCTCGCGAATCGCATCACCCACCGGTTCTTCGTTGCGGTACCGTTCTGCGCAATCGAGATGTCGAAAGCCCACTTCCAGTGCGGCCTTGGTGGCCTGTTTGGTCGCGGCAAGATCCGGAATGAGCGTGCCAAACCCGACGGCGGGCATCGCACCCTGTCCATCGGCAAGTCGAATCCTTGAACGGCGAACTGCATCGGGTGCTGTCATCGGATCCTCGACAATCGATTGGTCGCGCGGTCGTCAGGATCAGGCGCGAGTGGCATGGTGTCGGCCCTCATCCAGCCATGCGTCGGCGGGGATTCCACGATAGTGATCATGTCAGCAGCGGCGGCGGTACACCATAGGCTCACGCAGGTCGCGGGCGTTAAATCTGCGGTCGACATCTGTACCGGCACCGTTTCGCGCCGTAGCATCTGCTGCTGAAGACGTCCTGCAGAAATCAGGTGATGTTGCTGGGGCGAACTACCGCCCAATCGGCAAGTTCATGCGGCGCGGTCGGCCGGAGAAATTGTCATCACCTGCGGGTCAAAGACCTCAACTCTTCACACGGAGGCCAACTCTGATGTCACAAGTCGCGATCATCACTGGAGCCAGCCGCGGAATCGGCGCTGCGACTGCGCGGGTTCTTGCCGAACGCGGCTTCCGGGTGGTCGTCAACTACCACTCGAGCGCCGAGGAGGCAGAAGAAGTGGTCGCGGCGATCGCCGCGACCGGCGGTGAGGCGGTGGCGGTTCGGGCCGACGTCACCGTCTCGGATGACGTCTCGGCGATGGTCGGCGAAACCGAACAGCGGTGGGGCCGGATCGACGTGCTCGTGCACAACGCATTGATCCCCTACGACATCGTCTCGTTCGCCGATCTGACCTGGGAACAGCTCGGTGGAAAGCTGGACCGAGAGCTGCACGCCGCGTTTCTTCTCACCAAAGCCGTTGTGCCGGGCATGACTTCCCGTGGCTATGGCCGTCTGCTGTACCTCACCGCAGAGCCGTCGCGGCATCCACGCAACGGCATGATCAACCTCGGCGTCCCCAAGGCGGCCATGAATCAGTTTGCCCGCTACATCGCACTCGAGCTGGCGCCGCACGGAATCACCGCCAACCTCGTCGCACCGGCAACGGTGCAGGGTACGTCGATGAACCAGAAGTTGACGCCCGAACAGTTAAGTGCGCTCAGTGCGGCTGCGCCAATGGGACGACTCGTCACGCCCGACGAGGTGGCCAAGACGCTGGCTTTCTTGGCGAGTGAGGATTCCGGCTTCACCACCGGTCACTACTTCCCACTCGACGGCGGCCTGACGATGGATTGAATACGGCTGCGCTGCATCGGATCTCATCCAATTGAAGGAAGGACTCGCGCGATGCACACGATCGACCTCGCCTATGTCGGGCGCGGCATCCATGAGGAGTTGGTCGCCTACGTGGCCGATCAAGAGGGCTACTTCGAAGACGAGGGCGTCCACGTTGCCTTGCGGGATGGAACCCACTGGGACATAACGCGTGTGCGCACTTGTGCGACCATCGGGCTCGGCCGGGCCGTGTTATCGCGGCTCACCGACGGCTTCGAATGGACGGTGCTGAGCATGAACACCGACCGTCCATTGTTCTGGTTTCTTGGCAACGCCAGCGTGACATCCATGGCGGACCTACGCGGGCGCCGGCTCGCCGTACACGCGGCAAATACTCCGCCAGGGTGCTTCGCACGCATCGTGCTGCGTCAGCACGGTCTGGACCCCGACCGCGACGTGCAATGCGTGGCGCGGCATCCGGGTGACTACCAAATGGACCTGCGGCACCTGCGTGACGGCTCGATCGACGCCGCCTACGTCGGCAGCACCCTGGGACCTGAGCAAGTTGCCGAGGAGGAGGGTTTCCACGTGCTGGCCTGGGTGGGAGACCACTTCCAGATTCCCACCGTAGGAATCGCGGTGGACGCAACCCACAATCCGATCGACAGCCCGGCGGTGCAGGCGCTGGTGCGGGCCAACGAGCGCGCCCTGAAAACGATGGCCGACCAACCCGATCTGACCATCAAATACATTGCGTCGTTTCTCGACCGGATGACACATCAAGAGGTGCAGCGCTACTACGAGCGCTACATCCATCCGTATTACACCTCCGACGGCCGGGTGAACCTCGACGTCGCCCGGCGTGCGGTCGATGCGGTCGCAGCCGAGCTCGGAGTCGCGTCGGTAGCCGCAGACGGCATCTACGCGCCGTCTCAATAAATAGATGAGGCTGACAGCCATGGCATCGAATGAGAATCTCAATCAGCACAAATTTGTCCTGAACAACGGCAGCGGTGAGATCCCGGCGCTCGGGTTCGGGACCTCGCTTTCCGATAACAGAAAGACCGAAGATGCCGTCAAGACAGCAGTCGAGGTGGGCTTCCGCCACCTCGACGCTGCCGAGCGATACCGCAACGAAGCGCAGGTCGGTGCGGCGCTCAGAGAGTTGTTCGCGGCCGGGACGGTGCGCCGCGAGGACCTGTTTGTCACCACAAAGCTGTGGAACAACAACCATCGACCTGAACGGGTCAAGCCCGCGCTACAAGCCAGCCTGGACAGACTCGGGCTCGATGCCGTCGATCTGTATCTGGTGCACACCCCGTTCGCGTTCCAGCCCGGAGATGACCAAGATCCCCGCCACCCGCATGGAGATGTCATCTACGACGAAGGGATCACGTTAGAAGAAACGTGGGCTGCGATGGAAGCACTTGTCGACGAGGGACTTTCAGGAGCGATAGGTCTTTCTGACATCAGCGCGGAACGCACCCGGGAAATCATCGACACGGCCCGGATCAAGCCCGCGGTCGTCGAGGTGGAGTCGCACCCGTATCACCCGCAATGGGAGCTCCACGAACTATGCAAGACACATGGGATCATCCTGTTGGCCTTCGCGTCGCTGGGGCACGCCCTGGAACCGCGACTGCTCGACGACCCTCTCATCGTCTCGATCGCTGAGCGTTTTGAAAAAACCCCTGCGCAAGTGCTTTTGGCCTGGGGCATTCAGCGCGGCACCGCGGTTCTCACCGGATCGGTCACGCCGTCACGCATCAGGGAGAACTTCGATGTGACTGAGCTTCCCGAGAGCGTAATTCAGGAGATCAGCGAGCATCAAACTCGAATCCGGTTCAATTCCGTTGCCGACGGCGGAGAACCGGGATTCGCTGAGGTGCCTTCGGACAGGTGACAGATATGACTGATGCATTCGTTCTCGGCGGGACGCGTACACCGTTCGCGCGCTACGGGGGATCGCTTTCGCATCTGCGGCTCGACGATCTGCTGGGCATGACGATGCGAGGTGCCTGTGAGCACGTCGGGGTACCCCTCGAGCAGATCGAAGACATCATCGCCGGCTGCGTCAACGTAGCCCACGAAGGAATGGGTGACGTCGCCCGATGGGCCGCACTGGCCGCCGGCTTCCCCGACAGTGTCGCCGCCGCCACGATCAACCGGTTCTGCGGTTCGTCAGTGAGCGCGACGGTGGCCATCAGCCACGCGATCATGGCCGGTGACTTGAATGCCGGAATCGCCTGCGGGGTCGAGTCGATGTCCCGATCAGGCTGGGCCTACATGAAAGGAGACGCACCGTTCTCCCCCCGCGGCCCCGTTTTCTTGCTCGACACGATGTGGGCCGGGGCCGGTGGCCCACCAAACCCAACCCTGTTGGCCCGCAACGCCTACATATCGATGATCGAGACTGCGCAGAACGTGGCGGACCGTTACGGACTGACGCGCGAAGAGATCGACGCATTCGCCTTGCGGTCCCAACACCACGCCGCAGCCGCTCGTGATTCCGGCCGACTGGCCAAAGAGATTATGCCCGTGCCGATCCCGGCAACCAAGAAAACCCCGGCGCGGGTGTTCGAGCACGATGAGTTCATTCGCGATGACACCACCGCCGAACGGCTGGCCGCTCTGCCGGTCCAGTCCGGCACCACCCAGATGACCGCCGGCAACTCATCGCCGCTCACCGACGGGGCCAGCGCGATCGTGATCGCGTCCGGGGAGAAGGCGGCCGAGCTCGGTGTCGCACCTTTGGCCAGGGTGGTGTCGTCGGCGGTCTATGCACTCGATCCATTGATCATGGGTCTGGCGCCGGCGTGGGCGATTCCTTTGGCGCTCAAACGTGCCGGACTCACCCCTGACCAGATCGACGTTTGGGAAGTGCACGAAGCATTCAGCGCCCAAGCGCTCGGTGTGTTGCGTGAACTACCCAATCAATTGGACGGTTTCACTGTCCCCGACGACAAACTCAACCCCAACGGGGGAGCGGTCGCCACCGGGCACCCATTCGGTGCCTCGGGCACCCGGTATGCGCTGACCCTGGCCACCGAACTGCGGGAACGCAACGCGCGATACGGGGTAACGGGTGTGTGCATCGGCTCGGGGCAGGGCATCGCGCTAGTCCTTGAGAATCCACAGGCGCGGTAGCGAAACACTGTAGCGATGAAGGCGATGGCCGGTGTCGGCGTGCCGCCAGAGCTGGCCACCGTGATAACCGCCGCCGACGGCGTCACCCGCTGCCGCTGGGCGACCGAGACGGGCCGCGATCTGACCGCCTATCACGATCACGAATGGGGAACGCCGACACGCGACGAAGCGATGCTGTTCGAAGCGCTCGTTCTGACGTACTTCGAGAACGGCCTGTCCTGGGCGACTGTCTTCGACAAGCGAGACAACTTTCGCGCTGCGTTTTACGGATTCGACCCCGCGGCCGTAGCCGCGATGACCCACGACGACGTCGAACGACTGATGGCCGATACCTCGATCGTTCGCAATCGGCGAAAGATAGCGGCCACACTGCACAACGCTGGACTTTTGTCGAAATACTCGTTGTCGCAACTGGTGTGGCAGCATCAACCGCGGGAGCACTATCGTCTGCGCAGCTGGGCCGATGGTCGGATGACAAGCCCCGAGTCCCACCAGCTCGCCGCAGCACTACGCAAGGTGGGGTTCCGGCTGGTCGGCCCCGTCGTTGCCCACTCGTTTATGCAGACCGTCGGGATCGAGGACGGGCATTTCGAAGGCTGCTTCCGCGCGCCCGCCGCGGACTAACGAGGTCCTACACCACGTGACCAGCGCAGCTTTTTCGGATCGCTGCGGCGCACGATCTCGCCGAGGTACCAGACGGCGGGTCCGCTGAACGCGGCGTTGTCCGGGTGATCGATCGCATCCTCGGTCGGGAAATGATCAAAGATGATGTACGTCAACATATTCAGCGAGTCGAGCCCGAAGTCCCATCGGGTCGGGTCGCCGCCGCCGTAGCGGGTCACCCACTCAGGGAAGGCGCCTCGCTGGCGGTGTGCCCACGCTTGACCGTCGTCAACGGGATCCGCTGACTGCTCGCTCATTGAGGCGGCTACCGGTTATGTCACCGAGGCGGCGTAGATCTGATCGATATTCGATTGAAGCTTCTCGTCGAAGTCCGCATCGCTCTGGTCGATAGTCAAGCCCTCGGTCAACGCCCGCGAGAAGCTGGCGATCAGACGGTGATTGCGGGCCAGGATCGTGCAACTCTCCGCGAGGCTGTAGCCACCGGATAATGCGACCACACGCAGAACGCGGGGATGCTCAATCAGCGGCGCATAGAGGTTGTCCTCGTCGGGCAGGGTCAGCTTGACCATGACTTGCCCATCGCCGGCCAGCCCGTCGAGCTTGCTCTTCAGCTCTGCCACGAGCAGCCTGTCCGCTCGGGGCTTGTCGGGGCATTTGATGCTTACCTCGGGCTCGATGATCGGCATGAGCCCGCGTTCGGCGATCGTGTGCGCGTAATCGAACTGCTGGTCGACGATGGCTTTGATCCCGCCGTCGTTCGCTTCCTGGATGAACGAGCGCATTTTGGTACCGAAAATGCCCTTATCGACGGCCCGCTCGAGTAACGAATCGAGCTTCGTCATCGGCTTCATCAGCTGCACACCGTTTTCAGCGTCGCTGAGTCCCTGGTCGACCTTCACGAACGGCACGATGTGCTTTTGCTTCCACAGGAACGCCGCGGTGTGCTCGCCGTTGATGGCGCGGTCCATGGTCTGCTCGAAAAGAATGGTTGCCAGGATCTTGTCCCCGGAGAAGCTCGGACTCGACATCAGGCGCTCACGCATCTGATGGATGAGGTCAAACATCTCTTCGTCGCCGTGGTAGGCGTCCTCAGCAATCCCGTATAGCTTCAGAGCTTTTGGGGTGCTTCCCCCGCTTTGATCCAGGGCCGCGATGAAGCCACGCCCTGATGCCATCACGTTGCGTTGCTCTTGGTTCACTGCCGTCCTTCCTGGAGCCCTCTGCAGCCGCCGCCTGTCTAGGCCGCTGATTTTTCCAGGATGTGCACGCCGCAGGCGGAGCCCAGACCGATCACGTGGGCCAGCCCGATTTTGGCGTTCTCAATCTGACGATCGCCGGCTTCGCCGCGAAGGTGATGGCAGATTTCCCAGATGTTGGCGATGCCGGTGGCGGCGATGGGGTGGCCCTTGGACTGCAGCCCGCCCGACACGTTCACCGGTGTGGAGCCGTCGCGCCAGGTCGCGCCCGAGTTGAAAAAGTCTGCGGCGCCGCCTTCTTCGCACAGCATCAGATTGTCGTAGTGCACCAGCTCGGCGGTGGCGAAGCAGTCGTGCAACTCAACCAAGTCCAAATCAGTCGGGCCGACGCCGGCCTGCTGGTAGGCGGTCGCGGCGGCGTTGCGGGTCAGTGTGTTGACGTTCGGCAACACCTGGCAACCCTCCTCGTAGGGGTCGGTGGTCAGTACCGACGCCGACACCTTCACCGCACGCCGCCGCTGCTCGAGCGACAACGACTTCAGCGTCTCGCCGTTGCAGACGATTGCCGCTGCGGCGCCGTCGCAGTTGGCCGAGCACATCGGGCGTGTGTTCGGGTAGGCGATCATGACGTCGTTCATGATTTGCTCGAGAGTGAACTTCTTCTGGTAGGCGGCCAGCGGGTTCAGCGTCGAATGAGCGTGGTTCTTCTCGCTGATCTTGGCGAACAGCTCAAAGCTCGTGCCGCCGTATTTGTGGCCGTACTCCGTGCCGATCTGGGCGAACACACCGGGCATGGCCTCCGTGCCGATCCGTCCGTCGACCGGCGCGACAGCGCCGTAGCGGCCCTTGGGCTCCCAGACGTCGGCTTCGGCCTTCTTCTTGCCGCCCGCGCCGAGCAGCCCTGCGCCGGAAAGCTTCTCCACGCCGACCGCCAATCCGTACTTCACCTCGCCGGCCTTGACGGCCATGATGGCGGTCCGCAGCGCGGTGGCCCCGGTGGCGCACGCGTTGGCCACGTTGTACACCGGGATGCCGGTCTGGCCGATCTGCTTTTGCAGCTGTTGACCGATTCCGGCATTCGCGGCCATCAGGTTCCCGGCGGCAATAACACCGACGTCGGCCATGGTCACGCCGGCGTCGGCAAGCGCGGCGGTCGCAGCCTCGGCCGCCAGGTCGACGGTGTCCTTGTCGGGGTGCTTGCCGAACTTCGTCATCCGGATCCCGAGAATCCAAATCTCGTCGCTGGCGCTCATCGTCGTAGCTCCTTCTTCAGGCGGTTCTGTGCTGGTTGATCATTCGGCGGGCTCGAAGCCGAAGCCGATCGCTTCGGTACCCGCCGAGTCGGTCCCCATCGGGTAGGTTGCCAGGCGCACCTTCATCCCGTCGCGGACGTGCTCGGGATCGGGCTCGACGTTGATCAGGTTGGCGCGCACCTGGGTGCCGTCGCAGTCGACCACGGACGCCACAAACGGGGTGGGGACGCCCGGTGCGGCGAAGGTGACGATCGTGAACGCCCGGACCGTCCCCTCGGTCGGGACCGGGACGGTGGTGAACCCGGTCGCGAAGCAGGCCGCGCACGCGTTGCGTCGGTCGAAGAAGCGGGCGCCGCAATTGGCGCATTCTTGCGCGATCAGATGCGGATCGCCGTCGTCGAGCACCAGATAGTCAACCAACGGGATTTTCCCGGCCATACCAACCTCCGTCGCCTGTGTTATCGACCGTAGCGCTCGCGGACCAGCAACAACAGAGCGGGCACCTTCAAGTTAGAACAGGTGATGATCAGCCGACGAGAGTTGCTGGCTTCAACGGAAGCAAATACTCGGCCGACCGCTGAGATCGCCCGCGTGCCAACCAGTTTCTGCACATCCGCCTAATTGGACGCAAGCGAGCCTTTCACCGCGACGACCGATGTGCTTAAACTGCGGGCTAACGCTAGTTAAGTCGATACGACGATTCGTAGGTCAATTGCCATGCAGAAGCGGTCTCCCGTAGGTGTCGAGACCGATCTTGAATCGTTGTGGACCTACGTTCCCTGCCCCACGCTGGTCGTCGATCAGGCCGGAATCGTCCGGGCATCAAGTGCGTCAGCGCAGTCTTTGTTGCCCGCAGCGATACCGGGCAGTCGCGTGGAGAACACGGCCGGATGGCTGTCACAAGCACACGATCTTCTTGTGCAGCCATCTTCGGCTCCAGACGGCGAGGGGTTGCCTTTCGTATCCGGCTGCGTGGGCGGGCGCAAGTTCGACGCGCACCCGGCGAGGCTTCCGGGCGGAGAGGTGGCGTGGTCGCTGGTCGAGGATTCCGGCCAGGTGCTGCGGGAGGCGCAGCACGCACTGGCGCGCGAGGAGGAACGCGCGGTGTTTCTGCTCGAGGCGTCGTCGGTGTTGATGGCGTCAGTGAACATCGATCGCTGCCGGGAAGCCATCGCGCGCATGGCGGCCCGACACCTGGCGGATGCGGCAGTGGTCGTTGCCCCGGCAAGCCGTGGCCGGCGGTTGCCGATCTTTTACGGTGACTCAACCGGCGCGGTGGAGCAGCGCAGCGTCAATGCCGATCCGACAGTGGTCCCAGGTTTGAGTGACGCGCTACGCGGGTTCCCGCCGGTTCCCCTGCGCTGGATCGACCCCGCGACACTGCCGGATTGGCTGATCCCGCATAGCTTTACCGGGGCGGTGGGATCGGCGACGATCACTCCGCTGCCAGGGCACGGTGTTTCGGCAGGAGCGCTGGTGCTGCTGCGGCGCACCGACGAGGCGGTCTTCAGCGAAGGCGAAGAGGTGCTTGCGCGACTGTTCGCGGCGCGGGCCGGCGCGGCGTTGTCCGCCGCCCGGCTGTACGCGGAGCAGGCCGCGACCACCCGCACGCTGATGCGCGATCTGTTGCCTCCGCAGTTACACCCGGTGCACGGAATTGAGTTCGCCGGCGGTTACCGGGCCTCGGAGAATTACGAGGTCGTTGGCGGCGACTTCTACGACTTACACGCCGCGGCAACCCCAGAAGGGGAGACGCTGGTGGTGCTGGGAGATGTGTGCGGCAAGGGACTAGAGGCCGCGATGCTGACCGGCAAGATCCGCAACACGCTGCAGGCGTTGACGCCACTGGCCGGAGACCACGAGGCTGTGCTCGAATTACTCAAC
The DNA here is from genome assembly GCF_035570115.1 of Mycobacterium sp. GTDB lineage: Bacteria > Actinomycetota > Actinomycetes > Mycobacteriales > Mycobacteriaceae > Mycobacterium. Next base: position 22,566 of record NZ_DATMLH010000087.1, on the reverse strand, counting down.
GCCGCAATGCTGTCCACCGAGCACGCCCGTTTCGCCACCTTGGTGCTGGCCTCGGTCGCCCACCGAGACGGCGGGGTGGGCCTGCGGTTGACCTGCGCCGGCCACTTGCCACCGCTGATCGTGCGCGACGGCGGGCAGGTGGAACAGGCCGACACCCGCGGCACACTCGTCGGCGCTTTGCCGAGCATCACAGTGCGGTCGTTTGAAACCTCGCTCGCGCCCGGCGAGACCTGCGTGCTGTACACCGATGGAGTCATCGAGGCACGGGGCGACTCGCTGGGCGGGTACATGTTCGGCGAGCAGCGGTTGAAGGCCGCGCTGGCCGAGTGTGCCGGAATGCCGGCCGAGGCGGTGGTCGATCGCGTCATGATGCTCGCCACGCAATGGGTCGGTCAGGAGGTCCACGACGACATCGCCGTCGTAGCCATCACCGCCCCGCGCCGCACACACCTCAGCGCGGTCGACCGCCACCCCCGGGGGAGGTACACAGCTTGAGCCTCTCTGACGTCCGTACCGCTACCACGAGCGTTACTGGTGCCGCTGCATGACTCTTTCCGTGACCATGACCACCACAGCACGATCGGCCTGCTTGCAGGTCGTCGGTGACCTCGACTACCTGACCATCGATGACGTGGTCGACACTGCAACACGGTTACTGGCCCAACAGATCGACCTGGCGAATCTGCATCTCGATTTCAGCGGGCTGACATTTCTCGACTCGTCGGCCCTATCCGGCCTGGCTCTCATCCGCCGCCGCGCCTCCCAGGCTGGCGTCCGTCTTCATCTCGACCACCGACCGCCCATCCTGGAACGGGTCCTGCACGTCACCGGGCTGTTCGGGCACTTCGTTTCGTCGCACTCCGATGCGCAAACGGATACCGGCGTTCGGTGACGCCGCTTGAGCTGTCGCGGTGGTCAGTCATTGCGGTGCAACGATTTTCGTGACTTGCTCTGCTACCGCATCTCGGATCTCGGCATCACTGAGGTCGTTGAGGCCGAACGCGACCCGCAAGGTTGGGGCCATCAGCCCCCACCCGAATTGCAGTGCCATCGCATGCGCGGCCGACAACCGTGCCTTGCGTTCGTCGGTGTGGCCGGAGCTCACCTGGTCCAGGAACCGTTCCATTCCCGGAAAGCGCTTCTGGAGTTCTTCGATGGGATATCCGTCGAGCGTCGAACGCACCATGACACGCGCCTGAAGTTCGTGCGCGGCCTCCAGTTGCTCCACCGACGCCCCGGAATCACGCAGCGCCGCCGCGGAATCGGCGAGATGCTGCAGCGTCGCTGCGAGCAGTTGGCGTTTGCTCCCGAAATGGCGATGCAGCAGGCCGTGGTTCACCCCGGCCCGTGCGGCGACCTCACGAATCGAAGTGGCAGCCGGTCCCCTCTCTGCGAATAGCTCGCCTGCCGCTTCCAGGACGGCGGCGACGACCTCCTCTTTGCCCATTGGTTTCGCGGTGACCGCAACCGTTGCCTCCGATGTAGCCATCTGTGTACAGTAGCTGATGACCATCGTGTAGACAGCCGCCTACACGATGAAAGACGGGAAGGGACGGCCATGAGCAGTGATCTTCGTGTGGTGAAGGTGAGCGAGAACATCGGTGCGCGGGTCGACGGCGTGCGACTCGGTGGCCTCGATGCTGAAACCGCGGCCGCGATCAATCGCACACTGGCACAGCACAAAGTGTTGTTCTTCCGCGGTCAGCAGCACCTGGACGACGAGTCACACTTCGCCTTCGCGGAGAGCCTGGGTGTCCCAACGACTCCGCACCCCACCCTGAAATTCGAAGGAAGCCGGGTCATGCGGCTGGAGTCTTTTGACGGTCAAGGCGCCAACCAGTGGCACACCGACGTCACCTTCGTTGACCGGGTTCCGAAAGCCTCCATCCTGCGCGCCGTCGAACTGCCTTCCTACGGCGGCACCACCACCTGGGCGTCGACCGTGGCTGCCTATCAGCAGTTGCCACAGCCTCTGCAGCAGCTCGCCGAGAGTCTGTGGGCGATGCATAGCAACGAGTTCGACTACGCCCAAATCGATCCGGCCAAGTTGGCGGCGTTGCAGGCCAACCCCGACGCAGTGTTGAAATACGCTGCCGAATTTCATTCGGCACATTTCGAAACTCACCATCCGGTGGTGCGGGTGCATCCCGAGACCGGCGAACGATCACTGCTCCTCGGTAACTTTGTCAAGCGCATTCTGGGCGTTACCGGCAGCGAGTCACAGGCCTTGTTCCGGATCTTCCAGGATCGTATTACCTGGCTAGAGAACACGATTCGATGGAATTGGGAGCCCGGCGACGTCGCGATGTGGGACAACCGTGCGACCCAGCACTACGCCGTCTCCGATTACGGAAAGCAGCCGCGCCGGATGCACCGGATTACGCTGGCCGGCGATATCCCGGTGAGTGTGCACGGTGAACACAGCCGGGTAGTCGCCGGCGACGCCACTGAATACTCCGTGATCGACAGCCCGACAACTCGCGTGGCTTGAGCCGCCGCCGCGCCCTGCCACGAGGCTCGACGCCATTTGGCTGCAATGTTTGCATTACGTGCAACGATGGGCGGGTGGGGACTCAGATGGGTCTGCGCGAGCGGCGCCGCCGTCAGACCAGCGCGGACATCCGCGATGCCGCGGTGCGGCTGGCGCGCGAGCGCGGCTTCGACAAGGTGACCATCGAAGAAATCTGTGTCGAGGCCGGGATTTCATCGCGCACGTTCTTCAACTACTTCTCGAACAAAGAGTCGGCGATCGCCTACGGCCCATCTGACATACCGGCAGAGCTGGTCGCCGAATTCGTCGCGGCCGGACCTGCCCCCTATTCGGTGGTCCTGGCAGAGCTGATCACCCTGGCGGCACACCATCTCCGCGACATGCCCCCGGCGCGCGAACAGGCGGAAGGCATGCTGGAACTCGCCAAAACGACCCCCGCGGTGTTGGCTGCTTTCCTGGCCGATTTGGAGCGGTTTCAGAACCACTTGACCGACATCGTCGCCCGCCGCCAAGCGATGCGGCCCGACGACGAGATCCCCGCGTTGATCTCCGCGCTGGCACTGACGGCCGTGCGTTCTGGCATCGAGAGTTGGACGAGCGGCGGGCCCAAGGATGCGGAGGACACACCGATGCCCTACGTCGAGCGCGCTGCTGCGCTGGTCAACAGCATTTTCACGAAGTGATCTGAAACACCGTTCATTAATGTTGCACATTCTGCAAAATCTGCACATTATGTAGTATGATTTCACAGCGGTACCTGACGATGCACGGGCGACCGCGTGAGTCTCTGCTATTACCGAAGCTCTTTGTGGTGCAACGTAACTCGTGGAAAGAAAGCGTCTAGGTGCAGTTATCGAAGATTGTCCGCAACGCGTGGCTGCCGCTGTTGATCACCGCGGTCATGGTGGCCGGCGGCTTCACCGTGGCGCGGGTCAAGTCGTTCTTCGGCGCCGAGAACGCCGCCGGCGTGACCAGCGCACGGGTAGACGACTCCAAGCCGTTCAAGCCCAAGGTCGTCAAATACGAGATCTTCGGATCGGCACCGCGCGCCAACGTCAACTATCTAGATCTCAGCGCCGATCCGCAGCGGATAGACGGAGCGCCGCTGCCGTGGACGTTGGTCCTCAGTACGACTGCCCCTTCGGTGTTCCCGAACATCTCGGCACAAAGCGACGGCGATTACCTCGGTTGCCGTATCACCATCGATAACGAGGTCAAGGCCGAGAAAATATCTAACGGAGTGCACGCCCTGACCTTCTGCTTGGTGAAATCAGCATGAGCACACGCTTCGACGACGCCCGAACCGATGCCATTCCCGTAGCCAAACACGCAGCGCGGCCTGCGATTCCGCGCTTTATCCGCACGTTCGCCGTACCCATCATCCTGGGCTGGATCGCGATCATCGCGGTGCTCAACACCGTTGTTCCGCAGCTCGACATCGTCGGACAGATGCGCTCGGTGTCGATGAGCCCCGACGACGCGCAATCGGTGATCGCGACCAAGCACGTGGGCCAGGTATTCGGCGAGTACAAGTCGAACAGCTCGGTGATGATCGTTCTGGAGGGCCAAAACCCGCTCAGCAACCAGGCGCACACGTACTACGACCAGATCGTCAGAAAGCTCGACGCCGACACCAAACACGTCGAACACGTTCAGGACCTGTGGAGCGATCCGCTGACCGGGGCGGGTGCCCAAAGCAACGACGCCAAAGCCGCCTACGTCCAGGTATACCTCGCCGGTAACCAGGGTGAAGCGCTCGCCAACGAATCGGTCGAGGCCGTCCAACAGATCGTCAAAAGCGTGCCCGCACCCACCGGGGTCAAGGCCTACGTGACCGGACCTGCCGCATTGTCGGCGGATCAACACATCGCCGGTGACCGCAGCCTGCAAGTGATCACAACCGTCACGTTCTTAGTCATCATTTCGATGCTGCTATTGGTCTACCGGTCGATCATCACGATGCTGCTCACGCTGGCGATGGTCACGCTCGAGCTCACTGCCGCCCGCGGAATGGTCGCCTTTCTCGGCTACTACAAGATCATCGGGCTCTCGACGTTCGCGACCAACCTGTTGGTCACGTTGGCGATCGCGGCGGCCACCGACTATGCGATCTTCCTGATAGGCCGCTATCAAGAAGCCCGCGGTGCAGGCGAGTCCCGAGAAGATGCGTACTACAGCATGTTTGGCGGCACCGCACACGTCGTACTCGGGTCGGGCATGACCATCGCCGGTGCGACGTTCTGCCTGCACTTCACCAACCTTCCCTACTTCCAGACGCTGGGTATCCCGTTGGCCATCGGCATGGTGGTCGTCGTCGCGGCGGCATTGACGCTCGGCCCCGCGGTCATCTCTGTGGCGACGCGCTTCCGGCAGATACTCGAGCCGCAGCGGACGCAACGCATTCGCGGCTGGCGCAAGATCGGCGCGGTCGTCGTGCGCTGGCCCGGCCCGGTCCTGATCATGACGATCGCGGTCGCACTGGTCGGCCTGCTCGCCCTGCCCGGGTACCAGACCAACTACAACGATCGCAAATACTTGCCCGCCGATCTGCCGGCGAACGCCGGCTACGCCGCAGCAGATCGGCATTTCTCCCAGGCGCGGATGAATCCCGAGCTGCTGATGATCGAAAGTGACCACGATCTACGCAATTCCGCGGATTTCCTGGTCATCGACAAAATCGCCAAGGCGATCTTTCGAGTGCCCGGAATCGGTCGCGTGCAAGCGATCACGCGGCCCCAAGGTACGCCCATTGAGCACACCTCGATCCCCTTTCAAATCAGCATGCAGGGCGTCACCCAACAGATGAACCAGAAGTACCAGCAAGATCAGATGACCGACATGCTCAAGCAGGCCGACGAGATGCAGACCACGATCGACAGCATGGTGAAGATGCAGAGCCTGACCCAGCAGATGTCCGACGATATGCATGCCATGGTGAAAAAGATGCACGACATGACCATCGATGTCGCCGAATTGCGGGACCACATGGCGGATTTCGAGGACTTCTTCCGACCTATCCGCAGCTATTTCTACTGGGAGAAACACTGCTTTGACATCCCGGTGTGCTGGTCTCTGCGGTCCGTCTTCGATGGGCTCGACGGCATCGACACGATGACCGACGACATCGAGAGCCTGCTACCCATCATGGATCACCTCGACACCCTCATGCCTCAGCTCACGGCGTTGATGCCCGAGATGATCGCGAACATGAAGAGCATGAAGACGACGATGCTGACGATGTACTCGACCCAAAAAGGTCTGCAGGACCAGCAGACGGAGGCGCAGAAAAACACCAGCGCGATGGGTAAGGCATTCGACGCATCCAAGAACGACGACTCGTTCTACCTGCCTCCGGAGACGTTCAACAACGCCGAGTTCAAGCGCGGTATGAAGAATTTCCTTTCCCCCAACGGCCACGCTGTGCGGTTCATCATCAGCCACCAAGGCGATCCGATGACGGCGGAAGGGATTTCACATATCGATGCGATCAAGAAGGCAGCGGCGGAAGCGCTGAAGGGCACGCCGCTGGAGGGATCGAAGATCTATCTCGGCGGCACCGCCGCCACCTTCAAGGACATGCACGACGGCAGCGACGATGACTTGCTGATCGCCGGAATCGCCTCGCTGTGCCTAATTTTCATCATCATGCTGATCATCACGCGAAGTGTGGTGGCCTCGGCGGTGATCGTGGGCACCGTTGTGCTATCGCTGGGCGCATCGTTCGGGCTGTCGGTGCTCATCTGGCAGCACCTCATCGGCATCGAACTGCACTGGATGGTGCTGGCGATGTCGGTCATCATCCTGCTTGCGGTCGGCGCCGACTACAACTTGCTGTTGGTGTCGCGGTTCAAGGAGGAGATCCACGCCGGCTTGAACACCGGGATCATCCGATCGATGGGCGGCACCGGGTCGGTCGTCACCTCGGCTGGGCTGGTGTTCGCCTTCACGATGATGACGATGGCGGTCAGCCAGCTGACGGTCATCGGCCAGGTCGGCACCACGATCGGCCTCGGCCTGCTGTTCGACACGCTTGTCGTCCGGTCACTGATGACGCCGTCGATTGCCGCGCTATTGGGCAAGTGGTTCTGGTGGCCACAGATTGTCCGGCAGCGGCCGGTCCCCTCACCATGGCCGGCGCCGGCCAAGAAGGCTGAATCTCTAGTTTCCGCTTAGGGTTCCGTCAGCTGGACGCACCGCTGCGCAGGAACGCCCGCGTTCTGTCCCGACCCTCGGGTGACGGGTCGAAGGCAATCGCGACGAACTCGTCGACATCTGCCGCGCGCACCTCGTCGAGCCGGTGTCGCACGGTGGCCTCGTCACCGATGAGCGCGGCGTCTTCCGGTCCCGCGTAGCCTTCGCGGTCCAACATCGCGCGATAGGAGGGTAGGTGGCCGTACATCGCGAACTGCTCGGCCGCCACTGCACGCGCCGCGGCCACGTCGTCGGTGACGGCGATGGGCAGGGCTGCGGCGACGCTGACAGCCCCGTCGGGGCGCCCGGCCTCGGCCGCCGCGGCGCGCATGGTGGGCCCGATGTGCTCCTTGAGCGTCTTCGGTCCGGTCATCCAGGTGATGGTTCCAGCGGTGCGCCGTCCGGCCAGCCGAAGCATCTGCGGGCCCAGTGCCGCGACATACACGTCGGGTGTGGGCGCGTCAGAAATCTGGAGCGCGCCCCTGGTTGTCAACATCTCGCCGGTCGCATTGGCCTGTTCCCCGGCCAGCAGCGGAAGCAGCCCATCGAGGTATTCGCTGAGGCGTCGCACCGACCGGTCCCAGGAGATTCCCCACATTCCCTCAGTCACGGCGCGGTGGGTGACCCCGACACCGAGGGTGAATCGTCCGTCGGCGATCTGGTTGAGCGTCAACGCCCGCTGCGCCATCAGCATGGGGTGCTGGTTCTGGATCGGCACGACGCCGCTCCCGACCTTGATGTCGCTCACCTCGTGCATTGCCGCGGCCAGCACGGTGATCAGATCGCAGTCGTACGGCATCTGTGTCATCCAGACCCGCTCGAAACCGTCGTCGCGGGCTTGAGTCAGCTCACGGATACAGCTGTCGAGAGGCGCTTTGTTGGACAGGTTGGCAATCAAACTGATCAGCACGAAAGGCAATCCTAGCCATCAGGCCCCGGTAAAAGGCCTTAATCGTCATCCACTCCGCGCCAGATCCCTTGAAGACGCCGTGGTCGTCATAGGAGTCCGCGGTGTAGCAGTCGATGATCGCATCCTGGTCGGCCCGGTCGACTGCCGCGGACAGTTTCGCCACGGCTTCGGTCAATGCGCCCTTGTCGACCCAGGCCTGTCCCTGCGGGTCGGCGGTCATGATGTCGCGGTGAACTCGAGGCCGGTGCGGCCGCTGCCAGAACACGGATTGCCGGCGGGGGCAAACGTCGCCGTCGTCAAGCGGTCAGACAAGGTAGTAGAGCACCGGATTCGGATGGTGGTCGATCCCATTCGTCGAAATAGGGTGTGCACTGTCGACCGCCAGTTTCGTGCGGGCATAACGCACTGCTTTGAGAGTCGCCGAGTACTCGGTGTCCTCTTCGGGGAACACCTGCTCGGCCGGCAGCCAGCGCTGCAGCCCCATGTTGCGCAGCATGGTGAGCGTGTCAGGTCGCACGCCCGCGAGCAGGACCGTCAATCCGTGTTCCTGTTGCTCTCGCACAAACCGCAGCAATCGCTCGACACACACCGCATCCGGATCCCGCACCCGTTTAAGCCGCAGCACCACGAATTTCGCAGCATTTGTTCTTACCCGCTCCTCTAGCGTGTCGAGATAGCGGTCCAAATCAGGTGCGGCCCCGAAGAACAGCTCACCTTCGAGGTCGTAGATCACCGTCGACGGGTCGACGAGATCGCCGGGCATCCGTTCGCGGACCACTCGCTCGGGTGTGACGACCAGTTCAGAGGCCTTGAGTTTGGCCGCGCGGGGGACGAATAGCACTATCGACAAACCGATCCCGAGCAGGACCGCCTTGTCAAGGTCGATCAGCACTCCGGTCAGTGCGGTGATAACCACCAGACCGGCGTCGTAGCGCGACGCCCTCACGGTGTCGATCAATCGCCGGTAGTCGACAAGTCGCGCCGCCGTGATGAGCAGCAATCCGGCCAGCGCGGCTTGCGGTATGTAATGCAGCAAAGGAGCGAAGAGCAGCAGAGCGACCGACACGGCGGCGGCCGCGACGATTCCGGACAACCGCGTGACGGCGCCGGCCTGAAAGTTGATGGCCGAGCGTGTCAGCGAACCCGACCCAGGCAGGCTCTGAAAAAACCCACCAGTCAGGTTGGCCAGCCCCTCGGCCAGGATTTGCCGGTTGTAATCGACTTTTTGCCGGCTCTGATGCGCGATGGCTTTGGCAATGGAGAGGGCCTCGATCAGACCGACGAACGCGACCGCCAACGCGCCCCGCGAAAGTTCACCGAGAGTGGAGAAGTCGACGTGCGGAATGTGCGGGGCGGGCAGGCTCTGAGGAATTCTCAAAGATAGCGGCACCGCCGTCTTCCCCTCGGTGCCGGCGACCGACCACCCGGCGATGTACGCGATCAGCGCCGCGACCACGAGAACGGTCAGCAGATCGATCTGCGGCCAGCCGTAGCGCTTGACCAGCCGGCGCAGCGCAACGGCGAGCGCGAGGGTCGTGACGCTCAGGAACACCGCTCGCAGGTTGATGGCGTCGCCGCGAAACACGGTCAGCCACAACCGGTGCAGGACCTGCATAGTGCCGTTGCCTCTGGATTTCACCCCTAGCGCGTTGCCGATCTGGCCGAGGGCAAGCAAGAAGGCCGCAGCGGCCATGAAGCCGACAATGACCGATTCAGAGATGTAGCGCGTCAGATCGCCGAGCCTGAAGACCGCGATGAGGATCTGGAATGTGCCCGCCAGCACCGCGATCAGGAACAGTCCCTCGAAGACGGCCGTGCGGTTGTCGGGGTCGATGAAGGCGAGGGAACTGAAAACCAGCAGTGAGATGGCGCTTGTCGGCCCGTTGATCAGATGCGACGACGACCCGAAAATTGAGGCGATGGTCGTCACGACGATCGCCGAGTAGACGCCGAATTTCGGATCGACGCCCGCGATCAAGGCGTATGCGATGCCCTGCGGGAGTGAAACGGCCGCAACCGTAAGGCCGGCGATCAGATCGCGCCGGCCTGTGGTCCAGTCGTAATTCACTGCGGGGCCCACGGTTTCACTCCCTACGGCCGGCCGTATTTAGACGCGAGGGCCGACTGTCGCTGGCACTGCGAGGTTGTCGATGATGCCGTTGTCTCCGAAGAACTTCTGTCGCGCATCGTCCCAGTCTTTGGCGATCGAGGAAATCGGAAAAAGCTTGATGCCCGGAAACCGGTCGACGTCTTTAGCGAGGATCCCGGAGTCGATCGGCCGGTAACCGTACTGCGCGAAGACCTCTTGGGCGGGGGCGGTGAACAGGTACTCGAGATAGGCCTTGGCGTAGGAGGCGGTCTTGTTGTCGGTGAGGTTGGCGTCGACCCAGGTGACGGCCGGCTCGGCGCGAATACTGACCTGCGGGTAGACGATCTCAAGCTCGTTGTTGCTGGCTTCGACCTCGCGCAGCGCCTCGTTTTCCCAGGCCAGATGGACATCGCCGATGCGCTGAACCGAGAAGCTGGTGGCGGAGGCACGCGCGCCGGCATCGAACGCCGCGACGTGACGGTACAGCGTATGCAGGTAGGCGAGCGCCTGTGCCGGACTACCGCCCCGCGTGGTGACCGAGCCCCACGCCGCCAGCACGCTCAGCTGGCCGTTACCTGATGTACGCGGGTTGGGGGTGACGACGCCGACGTCGCCTTTGACGAGGTCGGGCCAATCGTGAATGCCCTTGGGATTGCCTTTGTGGACAACGAAGACCACCGTCGATGTGTATGGCACCGAGTTATTCGGAAGGCGCCTCTGCCAATCCGGGGTGATCAGCCCGCGCTTGCTCAGGATGTCGATGTCGCTGATGAGCGCGAGAGACACCACATCGGCCTTTTCGGTGCCGTCGACCACGGCGCGCGCTTGGCGGCCCGAGCCACCGTGTGACTCCTTGATGTCCAGCGTTACGCCGGTTTGTTTGCGGTATTGCTGGGTGAACGCTTTATCCAGTGCCGCATAAACTTCGACCGTGGGGTCGTAGGAGACGTTGAGGAGTTGATTCGGGTTGTGGTCCGGCAGATTCCTGACCGTGATCAGAACGGCGGCTACGAGAATGGCCGCCACGCCGACGAGATTGAGGAGGGGAATGCGCAGCCAGAAACATGGCCGGTCCGACTCCGGTCGCGGGGATTGAGGCATGTGCGGCAACTTTGTGTATCAACGCGTTCTTATTGGCAGTTAGCCCAACTACCTTAACGGTCCAGCCAGGCGTGCCACTGCCTCGAAATCGGCGTGATTATTAATTCCGATCCTTGCCGGGGGTTGCCGGGGGTCAGAAGAAGAACCCTGCGTGTGGGGCGTTGTGCACCGTGAACAGCCGATCGGCGACGTCAAGAGCCACCGGATCGTCCCCGCGAACCAACCCGCTGGTGGCGAGACTGCGCCAGGTCGCACCGCCCAGCAGAACGGCGGCCAGGCCCGCAATACTGACGTGCAGTTGGGGGCGCCGGTCCGTCGGCTCGGCACCGCTGCGCGCGATGGTGAAGGTGGCTGAATTCTTCTGCGCAAGGGCATCATTGACGGCGATGATAACGACGCCGTCGCCGTCGTATCGGCGCGCCGACAGCGCCTTCTGCGCGTCGATGATGCGCAGCCACGTCTCGTCATGCACTGCCGTAGTCCGCGCGGCCCGTCGATCGACAAGCAGCCAGGGCAGTGGATCGTCGACCGGCAGCATCCAGAACATGATGCGATCAATGAGATCTAGTCCGAGCAGAAAGCGCAGCAGCCCGAGATAGGCCTCCATCGTGGGCGCGAAGAAGTCCTCGACGACGATGGTGCGCTGATCGCTGACGAACCAGGTCTGGGTGTCGATGGGACGGTAACGGGCGAAACCAGATTCGGATCCCGGTTCGCCGTGTATCGCGACATACGAAGCCCCCGAGGCGGATTCGGTGCGTAGCCGTAAGCCCTGCCACCATACCTCCGGGCGGTCGATGGTTCCCGGCCGCGATGAACGATTCTCGGTATAGATCCGCGGTAAGACCTCCCACGCTTCGGCCGTGTCAATCAAGCGCACCGGACCACCTGTCCCGACGTCGGGGCGCAGCGCGGCACGTGCTGTCTGCACCTCGACGCTTTGCGACGAACTGGCCACGCCGTAGCCGTACCGCTCATAGATCGTTGCCTCCGAAGCCCGCAGCGTTGCGACCACCTCACCCCGTGCGGCGATGTCGCGCAGCTGGTGGCGGATCAGTTCGGTAGCGATACCTTGTCGGGTGAATGACGGCAGCACCCCGATATGTGTCACGGCCGCGTGGCCCACGATCGCACCACCCGGCAGGGTCAGTCCGCTGGTCACCGCATCAGCCGTGCCAACAAGTCGTCCGTCGACGAATGCTCCTATGGTGCGTCCGGGTTCGAGCAGCTTGGTGATCTGGCCGGGTGCCAGGTTCGACAGTGGTGGGAAGCCGACCATGGCGGTGCGAAACAGGTTCGCCGCGGTGATCAGGTCGTCCTCACTGTCGAGAACGCGGATCTCGGTGGTCATCCGCCCATCATGTCTTGGGCCGGCAACGGCGCAGGCGAACATAATCAAATCCGTCCGGTGGCGCACGAGTTAAATGCGTCCAGAATGCAAACTTGTTCTCCGCCGCTCGGGAATTTAGCGTCAACACCAGATGGCTCCTCGATTTTTCTGGTTTTTACCCACCACTGGTGACAGCCGATCGATCGTCGGTGGGTCGCACGCGTCCTCGAACCGCGCGATTCCGAATGGATATCGCGCACCCAGCCGCGCATACCTGGCGGATGTGGCGCGTGCCGCCGACCGGCTGGGGTTCGAAGGCGTGCTGACGCCGACGGGGACATGGTGCGAAGATGCGTGGCTGACCTCGGCGGCGTTGCTGGCCGAGACTTCGAAGCTGAAATTCTTGGTCGCCTTCCGTCCCGGACTGGTGCCGCCTACCCTGGCCGCGCAGCAGACAGCGACGCTGCAGCGATTCTCCGAAGGCAGGGTGCTGCTCAACGTCGTCACCGGCAGCGACGACGCCGAACAACGCCGTTTCGGTGACTGGCTCGGCCACGACGAGCGCTACGCTCGCACGAGCGAATTCCTGCAGATCGTGAAATCGATATGGACGCAGGACTCGGTGGACTTCACCGGCAAGTACTACACCGTTGCCGATGCGCGAGTGTCGGCGCCGCCGAATCCGTTGCCGGAGACCTACTTTGGCGGCTCCTCGACGGCAGCGCTGCCGGTCGCGGCTGAGTTCGCTGATGTCTACCTGACCTGGGGTGAGCCGCCGGAGGCGGCGGCCGCCAAGATCGAACGGGTCCGGGATCAAGCCGGTGCCCTTGGCCGCAAAGTCCGGTCCGGCATTCGGCTGCATACCATCAGTCGTGACACGTCGGCTGCGGCCTGGGCTGTAGCCAACGAGATGCTTGCCGAGCTCACCGATGAGCAAATCGCCAAAGCAACCGCGCTGCACGCTAGTTCGGAATCCGAGGGGCAACGAAGGATGACCTCGCTGCACGGGGGCCGGGTCGACAAGCTCGAGATCTACCCGAATCTGTGGGCCGGAGTGGGCCTGGTCCGCGGGGGTGCCGGCACAGCGTTGGTTGGCAGTCACCAGGAAGTAGCCGACCTGATTACCGAATATCACATGCTGGGCTTCGACGAGTTCATCCTGTCGGGTTATCCGCATTTGGAAGAGGCGTACTGGTTCGCCGAAGGCGTGCTGCCACTGCTGACCCACAGAGGTTTGCGATCGCGATGATTTCAAAGACACCGCTCCGTATCCGGCGCTACTAACGCCCAGACGGTGATCGTGACCTTCGGCGCGGTCTGTTTTACCTCGCTAAGCTTGGAATCGCACGACTTGAGCGGTAGCGCAGGAGACGACATGCAGTCGACAAAGTCTGCGTACCACGATGGGTGTCGCCGGCCGGCACTTCACGCGTGCGCGGTGGCCGACCTGGAATCGACTGGCGATTCCCTTCGTTAGAGGTCGTTGTCGGCGTCTGTCGTTGCCGCGCCGGTCCGATACTCGTCTTTGCTAGGAAGGCAGGTCTCATGCCTGATTTGTCGACTCGCTTGCACCTTGCGGTGGCGTTGGACGGCGCCGGGTGGCATCCGGGCGCGTGGCGTGAATCTGACGCGCGAGCGTCAGAGTTGTTCGACGCGCGCTACTGGGCTGGTCTGGCCGGCGAAGCCGAGAGCGGATCGCTGGACTTCGTGACGATCGAGGACTCGTTGGGCGTGCAGTCCGACGATCATTTCGAACCCGACCACCGGACCGATCGCGTTCGCGGTCGGTTGGACGCGGTGCTCATCGCGGCCCGGATCGCGCCACGCACACGGGGAATCGGATTGGTGCCGACGGCCATCGTCACCCATACCGAGCCATTTCATGTGTCGAAGTCGATCGCCACGCTCGACTATGTCAGCACAGGCCGGGCCGGCGTGCGTGTTCAGGTCTCGGCACGCCCCGACGTGGCGGCTCACTTCGGGCGCCGTGAACTGCCCAGGCTGACGGTCGATGCCATCGATGACCCAGCCGCCCAGCACCAGATCGGCGAATACTTCGCCGAGACCGCGGATTACATCGAGGTGCTGCGCCGTCTGTGGGACAGCTGGGAAGACGATGCCGAGATTCGCGACGTCGCCAGCGGACGGTTCATCGACCGGCACAAGCTGCATTACATCGACTTCGAGGGACGCTGGTTCTCTGTGAAAGGGCCCTCGATCACTCCCCGTCCGCCGCAGGGCCAGCCGATCGTCGCCGCGCTGGGTCACGGCGGTGTGTCCTATGAGCTGATCGCGAGCAGCGCCGACGTTGGATTCGTCACCCCGCATGACGCCGCTGAGGCAGCGGAAATTGCCGGCGAGATCGCGGCGCTGCAACTGGCGGCCGGCCGACGCCGCGATACCGTGCACATCTTCGGTGATCTGCTGGTTTTCCTCGATCGCACTCCGCAAGCGGCGCGCGCGCGTCGAGACCGGCTCGATCATCTCGCCGGTGCCGAATACCGGAGCGACGCCGAGATTTTTGTCGGCACTCCCGCGGACCTCGCCGATGTGCTGCAGGAGTGGCACGCGGCCGGGTTATCCGGATTCCGGCTCCGACCTGCGGCACTGCCACATGACCTCATTCAAATCACCGAGGGTCTGGTGCCCGAGTTGCGCCGCCGAGGGCTGTTCCGGAACGGCTACGAGGCCGACACATTACGCGCGTTGCTCGGACTAGCCCGTCCCGCCAACCGCTACGCCATCGCCTGACGCCCTCGCTACCAAGGATCCTTCCAATGAGTAAGCCGATCAAACAGATTCACTTAGCGGCGCACTTTCCCGGCGTCAACAACACAACGGTGTGGAGCGACCCGGCGGCCGGCAGTCACATCGAATTCGGCTCGTTTGCGCAATTTGCCCAGACGGCCGAGCGGGGCAAGTTCGACTTCCTGTTCCTGGCCGAAGGTTTGCGGCTGCGCGAACAAGGCGGCGAAATCTACGAGCTGGATGTGGTCGGGCGCCCGGACACCTTCACGGTGCTGGCCGCACTGGCGGCAGTCACCGAGCGGCTCGGGCTGACAGGCACCATCAACTCGACGTTCAATGAGCCCTACGAGGTGGCCAGACAGTTCGCGTCGTTGGACCATCTCTCCGGCGGCCGTGCCGCCTGGAATGTCGTGACCTCGTGGGATGCGTTCACCGGGGAGAACTTTCGCCGCGGCGGGTTCCTGGCTGAGGATCAGCGTTACGAGCGGGCGAAGACATTCCTGCAGACCACACAGGAGCTCTTCGATTCTTGGCGCGGCGACGAGATCGTGGCGGACAAGGCGGCTGGTGTCTTCTTGTCCGATCCGAATGCCGGCGCATTTGCCCACGGGGACAACCATTTCGACATCCACGGCCAATTCAACGTTCCGAGGAGCCCGCAGGGTCGACCGGTGATCTTCCAGGCCGGCGACTCCGAACAGGGGCGCGACTTCGCGGCCTCCGGTGCCGACGCGATCTTCTCCAGACACAGCACTTTGGCGGCCGGGCAAGCATTCTATGCCGACGTGAAGGGCCGCCTCGCTCGCTATGGCCGCCACCATAACGAGCTGCTCATCCTGCCGGCCGCGACATTCGTCATCGGCGAGACCGACGAGGAGGCCGCCGAAATCGCACATGACGTGCGACTGGCCCAGGTGTCGCCGCAGACGGCGATCAAATTCCTCGAACAACTCTGGAACCGGGACCTCTCCGACCACGACCCGGACGGTCCGCTGCCGACCGTGGACCCCGTGGTGGGGGAGAACACCATCTCGCGCGGCCGGGCCAGCGTCCGCATGTTCCGGGACCCGATTCCGATCGCCAACGAATGGCGAGCTAAAGCCGAGGCGGAGAATCTGAGCACGCGAGAACTGATCGTCGAGGTCACCGGGCGGCAATCTTTCATCGGGTCACCGCAGACTGTCGCCGCAGCGATCAACGACTTGGTGCAGGCCGATGCCAGCGACGGATTTATCCTCGTTCCGCACATCACACCCGGCGGCCTCGATCCGTTCGTCGACCAAGTAGTGCCGCTTCTTCAGGAGCGCGGAGTATTCCGGGCTGACTACACCGGCACGACGCTGCGTGATCATCTGGGTCTCGCCCCGCTGCCGGCCCCCCGGCGCCGCCTCAGCCCCGATGCCTCGACGTGGGCGGCGTCCTAAGCGCTATGACGACGCCGCTTAACGTGCTCGACTTGGTCCCGATCTCGTCGGGCTCGACCGCGAACCAGGCCCTGCATAACAGTATCGATCTCGCCCGCCAGGCCGAGGCCCTCGGTTACACGCGCTACTGGTTCGCCGAACACCATCTCAACCCCGGGGTGGCCGGGACTTCCCCTGCAGTGGTGCTCGCTCTGACCGCCGGCGAGACGTCGACGATTCGGCTCGGTTCGGGCGCAGTGCAGATGGGACACCGCACCGCGCTGGCGACGGTGGAGGAATTCGGTCTGCTGGACGCGCTGCACCCAGGCCGCTTCGATCTCGGCTTAGGGCGTTCTGGAGGTAAACCACGTGAGCCGGCAGTACAGGTAGCGGCCGCCACCCAGCCGGTCACCGACGGACATGCGCCGAATGGGTTGCTGATTCCCGAAAAATTCGATGTCACACCGCTTTTGAAATCGCCGCGCTTCGCGTTGCATAAGGCGTTGCTGCAGCTACCGGGAGCGAAATCACAAGGCTACACCGAGCAAGTCGACGACATTCTGGCACTCATCGCAGACACGTATCGGTCCGACGATGGCGAAGAGGCTCATGTCGTGCCCGGGGGTGGTGCGGATCTTCAGGTGTGGATCTTGGGCAGCAGTGGCGGTGAGAGCGCCGCCGTCGCCGGCAGCAGGGGTCTGCGGTTTGCCGCCAATTACCATGTCGCTCCCGCCACGGTGCTGGAGGCGACCGAGGCTTATCGGGCCGCCTTTCGACCCTCAGCCGAACTTGACCGGCCCTACGTCTCCGTCTCGGCAGACGTTGTCGCGGCGGACGATGAGGACACCGCTCGCGACTTGGCCGCGGGTTATGGGCTCTGGGTGCGCAGTATCCGTACCGGTGAAGGTGCGATCCCGTTCCCAACCCCAGATGAAGCGCGTGCTCACACGTGGACCAGCGCTGACTGCGAACTAGTCACGGATCGGGTGGAGACGCAGTTCGTCGGGTCGGCAAAGCAAGTAGCCGACGAGCTGGAGCGATTGCGTGATGCGACCGCGGCCGATGAGCTGATCATCACAACGATCACGCACGATCACGAAGACCGGGTGCGGTCCTACCGGCTGCTCGCCGAAGAATGGGCCCGCCGGTAGAGAAGGCTCGCGGACCGGCATCAGTCGATGCCGTGGCTTCCGCGTGCGGCGTGGCCCACGACCGCACAGCGATGAGGTTGTCCTCCCCGTCGAGGACGCGGATTTCGGGGGTGATTCGCCAATCACGTCGTGGGGCCGCGGCGGCAATCCCGGCATGTCGTCAGGTACGGCGTTAACACAAACTTCATCAGGCCCGTCTTCGGCCTTTTGACCTGCACAAACCCACTGAGGCCGTGCTTCGTTCCCGAATTACGAGCTTGACGTCGACGTCGATAGCCGCGCCGGAGTGATCCGAGCGGTCTCTTCCACTTGCGAACAACACCGAAACCCAAAAAAATGTCTCTATGAAGAAAAAACTGGTGATTGCCGCGGCCGTCGCGGCTGCGCTGCTGTCCAGCAGCGGCGTTGCCCTTGCGGACCCCGCTCCGGCACCTGACCCGAAAGGGCCGAAATGCTGGGGATGGAACGATACGGGTTACACCCATTGGGCGTATACGCCCTGCGGCTGGACCTATTCGGACGATGCAGGCTGGCAGCAGATTCCGCCCCCACCTCCGTGACCGGTTCGCGCGTCAGCGGCTAAATCTTCAGCGGCCGGCGCTGACTGACCACATCGACGGCGTGGCCAGTGTGGCGTCCAGTCCTTAGGGCGTCGTCGCGTCACCGACGGTTTGACACCGGTGCTCAGTGCCTCCGTGATTGAGCCGGTTCGCGCGGAACTCGACCTGAGTTGACCCCGAACTCATACCCCGCGTCTGACGCACCCTCAACCATTGCTGCCACACCGGCGATCGCCGATCAATTAGCGGCAGCTATCCAAACCGCCAGCACTGGAGCCTGAAAGGATCTGGCGTTCAGTCCCACACTTGACGCGAAGACTCGGTCGCGGATAGCGCAGCAGCAGACGAAGAACTACTCGCCGTCGTCGGCCCTGACCTGCTTGGGTGAAAGTTGGCACGCGTTCACATGAGCATGGCGCGTTCTGATCGAATGGACCTAACGTCCGCCATTTGAAAAGAGCAACGCTATGGACGCACGGGACGAGCAGGACGCTGCCGCGCCGCCAAAAGTCACGGACACCGACTCCGTAACGACGCTGATCACCGCCACCGGACTGGGGGTGGATGGCGAGCACGGACCGCTTTTCTCCGACATCGACCTTGCGCTCACGTCGGGCTTCCACGCGATTCAGATGCCCGGAGGACCAGGGCAGACAGCCCTGCTGTTGACCCTCGCCGGACGGCTGAAGGCCACCCACGGCACGGTGACCGTCCTGGGCGATACGCAACCGCGTGCGATCCGTCGGCACTGCTCGGTCGCGGCATTCGACGAGATCGACGAGTTGGAAGAATTGGTCACCGTGCAGACCGTGCTCGCTGAGCAGCGCAGTTGGCTGGCTCCCTGGTACGCCAGGGTGCCGATCGACGCCGGCCGGGACGAGCTGGCCAAGGTTTTCGGTGAGATACCCGCGCCGTCGGCCGAGTCGTACATCGTCGAGCTATCTGACCTGGAATTGTTCCTGCTGCGCATCACGCTGGCGCTGTTTTCAAATCGCCCGATCCTGGTGGTTGGTGACCTCGAACAGGTCCGCGACAACTCCCGGCGGGCGATGGCGGTCGACCGGCTCGGCGCGATCGCGACGCGGCGCACGGTCGTTGTGGGGGTGACCAATCCGCTCGGCGCTAATGCTCCCGACCATGAACTCCACGATCACCGCATCCTGACGGGAAGGGACTAACGATGCTGGCCGGCCTCGCATTCGGTTCGGAAATCAAGCGTTTCGGCCGCAGCCGGATGACCCGCGCAGCGATCGTGGTCCTGACGCTGCTTCCGCTCGTGTACGGAGCGCTCTACCTATGGGCGTACTGGGATCCCTTTGGCCATGTGAACAAGATGCCCGTGGCGCTGGTCAACTCCGACCGTGGCGCCGTCGTCTCCGGGCAGCAAATCAACGCCGGCGATGAGATCGCCAAAAGCTTGACCGCCGACCGCAGCCTGGACTGGCACGTCGTGAACCCCGAGGAGGCACACGATGGAGTCGAACACGGCAAGTACTACTTCATGCTCGAGTTGCCCCCTGACTTCAGTGCGGCGATCGCATCGCCAGTGACCGGGCAACCGAGACAGGCCAATCTCATCGCCGTGTACAACGACGCCAACAACTACATTTCGACAAGCATTGGCCGCACCGCTATCAGCCAGGTACTCAACGCCGTGTCGACCCGGATCTCTGGGCAAGCGGTCAATCAGGTGCTGTCCGTGGTCGTCTCGTCCGGTTCAGGGATCAAGCAGGCCGCCGACGGGGCGAAACAACTCGCCGACGGAGCGGCGCGGGTCGATGACGGCGCCAACCAGCTTTCGGCCGGTCTGCACACCGCCCGATCCGGCTCGGCGCAGCTTGCCACCGGCGCCAAGCAACTCTCCGACGGCATCAACGAGGCCACCGACCCACTGCTCGCGGTGACCAAGGCGCTCGCGACGGTCGGCGGCAACACCGAGCAGTTGCGCCAGGGTGCAACCGCGATGCAGCAAGCCGCTGACCAGATCAACGCCATCGCCATGGCACAGGACGCCGCCGCCAACTCACTCTCATCGGCGATCGATCAGCTATCCGCGAGCCAAGATCCGGTCGCACGCAACGCGGTCGCGACCCTGAACGGGGTACAGGATCAGCTCCGACAACACCAGTTCACGCCTCAGATCCGCCAGCAGCTCACCGACGCGCAAAACGCCGCTAACACGTTGACCTCGACGCTGGGCGCACCCGGTAGCGCGCTGAAGTCTGCCCTTGACCAAGTCGGCAGCAAGGGACAGGACCTGACGAACAAGCTCACCCAACTGCGCACCGGAGCTCAACAGCTGGCGTCCGGAAATGCTGAGTTGGCAAGTGGTATCGCCAAACTCGACGACGGTGCCGGGCAGCTGGCATCGGGAACCGGGCAACTAAAGTCGGGCTCCGCCGAGCTGGCGACCAAACTCGCTGACGGCGCCAAGCAGGTGCCCGACTGGACCAATCAGCAGAAGGCCGCGATCGCCGACACCATTGGCGGCCCGGTTAACCTGGAAACCACACATGAGAACGCCGCGCCCAACTTCGGCACCGGCATGGCACCGTTCTTCCTTACACTCGCCCTGTTTTTCGGCGCACTTGTGCTGTGGATGGTGCTGCGGCCCTTGCAAAATCGCGCTATCGCCGCGGAGGTGTTGCCAATCCGCGTGGCGCTCTCGAGCTATCGACCTGCCGCGGTGATCGGGATAGTGCAGGCGGTCATCCTTTACGGCGTGGTGCGATTCGCCCTGGGGATGCACGCCGCTCATCCTGTCGGGATGTTGGCCTTCATGATTCTGGTTTCCTGCGCGTTCGTCGCCGCGACGCAGGCGATCAATGCACTCGTCGGCCCGGCGGTAGGACGCGTACTGATCATGGCGTTGCTCATGCTGCAGCTTGTCAGCGCCGGCGGCATGTACCCGGTGGAAACCACGTCGAGGCCATTCCAGATTCTGCACAACTACGACCCAATGGCCTACGGGGTCAACGGACTGCGGCAGCTGATACTGGGCGGCATCGATTTCCGGCTCTGGCAGGCGGTCATCGTGCTCATCGGCATATGGGCTGTCGCATTGGCGATCTCCTCTCTATCGGCCAGACGCAATCAGCTGTGGAACCTCACCAGACTGCTACCGGCGATAAAGATCTGAGCGAAAGGCTACGGATCGATTGTTCACGGCCGCTCACGCCAAGGTAGACGCTAGGTAGTTGAAGACCGCCTCGTGAAGCTGATACATCGCACCTTCGTGGCAATGGGCGCCCGCACCGTCGGCGCTGCGCATCGAGACATGCTTGTGCGGTGCCTGCAGTTGTCGTGCCAGCGCCGCAGCTAGGCCGACCAATAAGGCTGCTGGTGCAGCAGCACTCGCTCGAGAAATCCTAGTGTCGCCTGCTCGTCGGCCGGGATGTCATCACCATGAGCGAGTGGGCACCGGGACGGAGCGCCTTCGATGATCCACACGGCTTTTACCGGCTCATAAATGGGGGCACCCGCGGGCGGTGAGATCAGGTCGGCGGCGAACCCGCGCGCGCTAGCCCAAGTGAATCCGTCGCTGTAAATTACTTCATCGTCGTGGTTTTCAGCGATGACGTGGTAGTGCGGGAGCCCGGCCAACTCGTCGTGATGCCGACTCGCCCAATCCGCCATGCGGTAAGCGTATTACGTCAACGGCTATCGAGAAGAGAAGAGCGAAGGCTACTGCCGGTGATCCAGCAGTGCGGTGAGGACGCGTTGCTCGACGGGGTGGCTGGCTTCGGAGAGGGCGGCGTCTTCGGAGGCGGGGTCGGCGAACAGGAATGTCGCGTCCGGTTACCTGCCGGTGCGCTCGCGGTGCTTGCACCCCGGCCAGCAGCAGGGCCGGCGCTGGCCTTCTTCGAGCTCCTCCTGGGTCCGGCGAATGCGCCGCTTGCGAGTCACCTCTTGCTTGGCATCCTCGACCCAGCAGATGAACTCATTGCGGGCCAACGGCGTGATGTCCTTCCAGGCAGTGAGCGCCTCGGAGTTCGCTATCAGCGCCGCGCGCAGGTCTGCCGGCAGCTTGTGCACCACCCCACCCGGCACCCGGTTGCCAGTCACGGGGTCAGGGTAACCCGTCGTGCAAGCAAGATGGCGGACCTGACTCGGCCGGCCTGACCGACAAGGAGAAGCACATGCAAGCTACCAAAGTGATGGCCAACCTTCGAGTGGCCGATATTGAGGCGGCCAAGAGCTTCTACGCCGACTACCTCGGAGGCTCGGAAACTCGGCTACGAGATCGTGCATCCATTGAGTACAGAGGCATGGGGCCTGCGCCGGTTCTTCGTCCGGGCCCCGGACGGCAACGTGATCAACATCGTGAACCACCGAGACTGAAGCTTCGACCGGCCCGCTCGCTGAAGACCGAAATCGCCTCCAGGGCTGCGTAAGCTATTTTCGATATTGATGTTTTGCACATATGTGGAAGTGGGTATGAGACGCGCATGTTAGCGAAATTGAATCTGATGAAAGCGCTGGTAATTGGTGGAGCTGTTGCTGCGGCGATTGCTGTTACGCCTGTGGCGTCAGCTGAAGCTTTCGCAGCCGGCCCGGCGATGACCGGCACGGCACCGACGCATGTGGTCTTC
>NZ_DATMLH010000086.1:0-44870 GCF_035570115.1 Mycobacterium sp. | reverse complement strand
AATGAAACTCACCCGCCAAGTGCGTAGGCAACCGCCTCGTCGAAGTCGAGTGATCGGCCTTTCTGACGGGCGGTCTCGAATCCCTCTTCGCCTAACGCTTCCCGAGCGTGGCGTTCACAATCACGGTGGTGCCCGAGTAGGGCGGGAAATACCACTGTGGAACCGGTTCCCACCGCAAGGCCCAACGACTCAGCGACCGCCATCAGCGTGACGGCCAACTGCGGGTTGTGTCTGACACCGGCGATCCAGGCCAAACCCTCCAGGCATGTCGCGGCATTGCGCGGATCGTTGAGTCGATGCGTCAACCGCAGGGATTCGCTCAATGTCTCTGCCGCGCGGTCGATTTCGCCATGACGCAACTGGACGATCCCCGCCGTCCACATCACCCATGATCGGTACACCGACTCACCGCGCGATTCCGCGAAGGCCAGCGCTCGTTCGACCCAACGAGCGGCCTCTTGGGTTTCACCGCGGAATTCGTGTGCCCACCCGAGGAGGCACATCGCCAGAAGCCGCACCATCGGATCGTCGCCGGCATCAAGGCCGGCCTGCAAACATGTGCAGGCTCGGTCGAATTTGCCGGTTACCAGCGACTTGAACCCGTCGGCAATAGCGAACAGACCACGCGCTACCGGGTCTGTCATCTGTTCGACCAACGCGCCCATCGCCGTGACGCGGGCCTCCTCAGCCGACGTGTCACCCTGAAGCCCGCTGATCGCTGCGGCACCATATAGCGCCATCACCCATGCCCGGCCCGGTTCGGCCACGGTAGTGGCCAGCGCACGGTCCAACCAACGACGTCCTTCGCTGAGCATTCCACGCGCAGTCCACACCGGATGGATGGCAGCGGCGATCTCGACCGCGGTCTCCGGGGAGTGCTGCAGGCCAAACTCCAGTGCCTCGCGCAGGTTTGGCATCTCCCGTCCGACGCGCTCGATCCAGTCGATCTGCCGCGGACCGAACCATTCGGTCGCGGTCTTACTTGCGAGCCTTCGGTACCAGTCCAGGTGCCGTTGCCGCAGATCCACGTATGCGTCGGTTTGTTGGATCTGTTCCCTGCCGAAATCACGGAGTGTGTCGAGTAACCGGAAGCCCACCGCTCCGCGCGTTTCCGTCCGGTTCAAAATCGATTTGTCGACCAGGGATGACAGCAGATCGAGGAACTCGTCCGCGGACCATTCCCCGCCGCAAATGTCTTCCGCCGCCTCGAGTTCAAAGCTTCCGGCGAAGACCGACAGTCGGCTCCACAGCTGTTGTTCGTCCGGACTGCATAGGTCGTAGCTCCAGCCGACGCTCCAGCGCAGCGTCTGCTGCCGGTTCGGCGCCCCTCGGCTTCCACGCGTCAACAACGCGTACCGGTCGGATAGCCTGTCGGAAATTTGTTCGAGTGACATGGCACGCAGTCGTGCGGCCGCGAGCTCGATTGCCAAGGGCAATCCGTCCAGCTGGTGACAGATGCGGGCCACCGTCGCCTTGTTCTCGTCGGTGAGCGTGAATCCGGGCACCGCCGACGCCGCCCGCTGGGTGAACAACGTCGCCGCGTCGTGTTGAGGCACTCCACCCAGCGTCGGCACGGAGTCGGCATCCGGCACCGCGAGCGGCGACAGCCGCAGCTCCGACTCCCCATCGACGCCCAGGCGCTCACGGCTGGTGGTGATGATCCGCAGGTCCGGGCACCCCCGCAGCAGGGCACTCGTCAGCTGCGCGGCTGCCTCGACGACTTGCTCACAGTTGTCGAGCACCAGCAGCAGGTTGCGCGCGCTCAGGAAATCGACCAGCCCTTCGAGCAATGATCGAGCTGAGTCGTCCCGCAAGCCCAAGCCGGCAGCCACCACGTCGACCAACAGCGATCCGTCGTGTAGCTCATCCAATTCGATCAGCCAGACGCCGTCCGCGAAATCCTGCCGCAGCTCGCCGGCCACCCGCAGCGCCAACCTGGTCTTTCCCACTCCGCCCAATCCCGTCAACGTCACCAGGCGCGACGTTGACAGCAGCTTTTTCAGCTCGGTCAGTTCCGCGCGCCGACCGATAAAGCTGGTCAGCTCAACAGGAATGTTGCCCCGCAGCGAGCGAACCCCTGCGACGTGTCGCCGCTCGGCCACGTCGACGGCTTCGCCTCGCAGCGCCATCTCGTCGACACAAAAACCGTGGCTCGCCTGAACCCTCCGCAGCTCTTCACCCAGTTCGATAGCTGTCGGGCGACCGTTTGGATCGCGAGACATTGCCTTCTCGACTACCGACGAGACGTCTTCGGGGATGCTCGACTCGCGCAGATCCGGCGCCGACTCGGTGGCGATCCGCAAAAACTGCGCCACGACCTGCTCACCGCTGCGGCGTTCGTAGGCCGCGTGGCCGGTGAGGGCGCAGAACAGGGTGGCGCCGAGACCGTAGACGTCCGACGCCTCGGTCGGTGGATCACCGCCGAGGATCTCGGGCGCGGTGAATGCGGGCGAGCCGGTGAAGGTGCCGGTGGCAGTCTTGAAGCCACCGGAGATGTGCGCAATTCCAAAATCGCTCAACGCCGGCTCGCCGTACTCGGTCGACAAAATGTTTCCGGGTTTGACGTCTCGGTGAATTATTTCGAGCCGATGTGCGGTTGCCAGCGCGCCAGCCATCTTCACCCCGAGCCGCAGGACCTCGTCCAAAGCCAGCGGCCCGAGCCGACGAATCCGTGCTTCCAACGACCCCTCTCGGTGGTACTGCATGACGAGATATGGATAGCCGCTTTCGGTTTCGCCGACCTGAAGTACGCCGACAATGTTGGGATGTCCAGTAAGGCGGCCCATCGCACGTTGCTCGCGCAAGAACCGCTCCCGGTTCTCGTTGAGTTCGGCCGTGAGAACTTTGACCGCCACTGCCCGGTCCAGGCCCGGCTGGGAGCACCGGTAGACGATCCCAAAACCACCGCGCCCGATTTCGTCGGCATCGTCGAATCCGGCCGCATTCAACTCCGCGCCGACGGCCAAGCCGACGTCTCGTTGGGTGCTGAACGGGTCGCGTTCCATCATTGTGCCTGCTAGGGCTAGAGCATACCGTCGCAGCAAACCGCGGTCAGTGGCCCCGCGCAACCGACGAGGGTGGCGATCGACGGCAGCTAGCTGAAAATTCTTTCAACATTGAATATACGATCATTCGCCACTATCATGGGCCGCGGCCGCCTGATCTCTCGCCGACTGAATGATGTCTTGGCTATCCGGAGAAGTGCGGCAAGCATCTGCAGATGCCAGGAGAGAGGGCCCACGATGCTCAACCCATTCAGAAGCGTGCTCGGGGCGGTAGGTCGAGGACGATGAGCAAGCATTACGACATCGCTGACGAAGGCAGCCACGAACCTGACACCGAGGACTCGGAATGGCAGGAAAGTGTGTTCGTCCATTGGTATGACCGGGTGGCGGGGGTGGGCGGTGTGAGCAGGATCGGCCACGAGCCCAATCGGCCACGAGGCGGTCGCGCGGCATTGCAGTGCTTTGTGGCTACCGCCGACGGCATCCGGTACCGCCGCAACGACTTTCAGCTGCCGCTGGAGCAGGTGACCACCGAGCGAGGATTCCGCGCGGGGGGTTCACAGTGGCACGTCGATGAGGGAGCGCCGCGGCTGGTGATCGACGAGCCCGGCGTCTACGCAGACCTGACCATGGACAAGTTCTATCCGCTCACCGACTTTTTTCCGCCGAGCAGCAGCATGGCGCAGGACTTCGCTAAAGACCATTACGAGACCTCCGGACGGATTTCGGGTCGCGTGCGTATCGACGGCCGCAGCTATGACATCAACGGGATGTACCATCGGGACCACTCATGGGGCTTGCGGAACACGATGACGCTAAAGAGTCACCGATGGATCTCCGGAACCTTTGGCCCTGATCTTTCTTTCGGCTCGATCTTGTGGCATGCCTCGGACGACTCACTGGTAAGGGTGGGTTATCTTGTGCGCGACGGCCAGATCGACTACGCCGTCGACGTCGACGCCGTGACATACCTCGAACCCGATGGATTGACCCATCGTGGCGGTCAGGTGCGCTGGTCGATGCCGAACGACGAGGTGTTCACACTGCAAGCCGACCCGATGGATGCTGTCGTGGCGCACCTGCACAACGTCTACTACGTCGATTCGATCTGTGACGTGTGGCTCCCGGGCGATAACAACCGCTGGGGCATATGCGATTTCGAGGTCAGCAACAACGCCCGGCTGGGAACCGCGCCGATCGGTACTGCGATTAACGCCGCACTCGACGATGGACTGACCCGGCGACCCCGGCGTCCTGAATCGTTGATTGCACTTCGGGTGTGAGGTGGTGAGCGGGGCGGCACCGGGGCCGGATCCTGGTGATGTCATCGTCGTCGGAGCCGGCCCTTCAGGGCTGGCGGCGGCGCAGCGGCTGGCCCGAGCGGGCGTTTCAGTTCGGCTACTGGACGCCGCAGACCGGGTGGGCGGCAAGATGTCCACAACCTACCGGGGTGGATTCATCGTCGATAACGGCGCCTTCTTCATCACCAGCACCTACCGCAATGTGCTGTCGATCGCTGACGAGATCGGGATGGGCGACGACGTCGTTGCCGGGAGGTTCGTGCTCAGCGTCATGCGCGACGGTGTGCTGCATGATCTGGACGGCGACCACCTGGTCTCGGCGATCCTCAAGACCAAGCTGCTGTCGCCGCGGGCCAAGGCTGAGCTGGTCAAGCTCGGGCCGGAGTTGGTGCGCTCGAGACGGGCTCTCTACGACCGGATTCCGGGCGCGGGCCGCTACGACACCGAGTCCGTGCGCGACTGGGCGGAGTCGCACCTGAGCCCGGAGCTGCAGGAATTTCTGATCGGCGCGCTGATGCGCGGCATCTCGGCCACCAACGGCGCCGACACGTCGCGAGTGGACTTTCTCGCGCTGCTCACGCTGCTCGGTGGGGCGAAGCTGTTGGCGTTCAAGGACGGCATGAACTCCTACGCCGAACGCATCGCACAGGACAAGAAGGTCGATCTGGGTGCCAATGTCAACAATATCGAGGAGATTGGTGGCGGTGTCACCGTCAAGTGGACCGACGCTAGCGGGACACCGCGGGTCGAACGGGCCGCCGCGTGCATCGTCGCCACCCCGGGAAGGGTTACTGCGGAGATGGTTCCCCAGCTTGACGACTGGCGGAAGGGCTTTCTGCGGCGGGTCAACAACAATCGCCTGCTGGTCGTCAATGTTGGTCTGTCCCAACGCCCACCGCTGGACACCACCTACATCCTGGTGCCCGAATCCACACATCCGTTCGTGACCGGGTTGATGTTCGATCATTACAAGGCGCCCGGGCGCGCGCCCGAGAGCAAGGGCTTGATGTCGGTGGCGTTGCTTGACACCTGGTGTCGTGACCACTGCGACGACGATGACGATGACATCCGCCGCGCCGTACTGGAGGGAGTCGGCACGATCCTGCCCCAAATCGTTCCCACGGTGGAGTTCGCCGAGGTCCGTCGGTGGTATCTCGAGGTCAATCCGATCGGCTTCTACCGCGAGCTGGGCAAGTTCCGCAGGCTCTGCGAGGAAGACACGCGTATCCAGCTCGCCGGCGACTCGCAGAGCATCCAGAACATCGAAGCGGCGACCACCACCGGGCTGCGAGCGGCCGACAGGCTGCTGGCGACCGGGATCCTGCGCCACTAGCGGCAACTACTGACGCACTGGACCAATGCGGAGGACATGCGACGCCGGTGCGGCGAATGTCGTTGCTAACCGTCGTATTCGAAAATGCGCCAGCCGATCACACGGCATATGCAGGCATTCAGGTGAGCGCCCGGACACTGGCGCGCATCTCGTCGACGAAAATCTGCGGCTGTTCCAAGGCGGCGAAGTGGCCGCCTTTGGCGACGGCGTGGTAGTAGCGAAGGTCGGTGAACCTGGTGCGAAGCCATCGTTGGCTGACCCTGACGATTTCCTTCGGGAACCGGGTGTACGCCGAGGGCACGGCGACCTGGTCAAATGAGCTGATCATCGAGAAGCTTTCCCAGTACAAGCGCGCCGAGGAAGCAGCGGTGTTGGTCAACCAGTACAGCATCACGTTGTCCAGGATGACGTCTCGCGACACTGCGTTTTCCGGGTGCCCGTCACAGTCGGTCCAGGCGTAGAACTTCTCGGTGATCCAGGCAAGTTGACCGACCGGCGAGTCGGCCAGCCCGTAGCCCAACGTCTGTGGCCGGGTTGCCTGCTGTACGGCGTAGGCGCCCTCTTGCTGCATGTACGCCGGCAAGCCCCCGGCTGCCTGCTCGTCGGGGGTCAGTTCACCGAGCCCGGCCAGCGCCTCCGGCGAGGCCAGTGCAAGGTTGACGTGGATGCCGAGCAGGCCGGCGGGGGGTTCGACACCCATCGCCGCCGTCACGAACGCGCCCCAGTCGCCCCCCTGCGCGTAGTAGTGGCGGTAGTCCAGGGCGACCATGAGTCGGTTCCAAGCCTCGGCGATTCGCTCGATGCCCACCCCTGGTGTTGTTGGCCTGTCACTGAACCCGTATCCGGGCAAGGATGGGATGACCACGTGAAAGGCGTCGTCGGCGTGCCCGCCGAACCGTTCCGGATCGGTCAGCGCACCGACCACGTCAAGAAATTCGACCACCGAGCCAGGCCAGCCATGGGTCAAGATCAGCGGCCGCGCATCGCGATGCGGGGAGCGTACATGCAGAAAGTGGATACCCAAATCACCGATGGTCGCGCGGAACTGCGGATAAGCATTGAGCCGGTTGGCGACCCGGTGCATGTCGTAGTCGCTCGCCCAGTAGCGGGCCAGCTCGCGAACGTAATCCTGCGGGATGCCCTGCGACCAGTCGGACACGGTTTCGCCATCTGGCCATCGTGTCCGCTCCAGGCGACTGCGCAGATCGGCGATGTCGGCCTCGGAGATCTCAACCCGGAAGTCGCAAATTTCGACCATGGCGACAAAGCTCCCTTCAACAGCGTTAACGAGCACTTACTTGTACCTTGACACCCATATAGGCGGCTTGCTCTTCGCTGCAACGAGAATAGTGCCCATATGCACTGGGTCAAGAACATACGTTCGCAGCTTCATCCCATACGCGGGCCTAATCGAGCGGCGGCACCCAACGCCCGGTCGGACGAGAGTAGGCTTCGTCGACATGGCGAATCCCGTCCGATATAATTTTAATCGCGGTTAGATTCACGTCCGAGCGGGCGGCGCCCGCTCCCCCGGCGATCGAAGGACTGGTCATGAAACACACTCCCCCGCCGCGCGACGCCGACGTTGTCGTGGTCGGATCCGGACACAACGGCCTGGTTGCGGCCGCATATCTGGCCAAGGCCGGGCTCGACGTACTCGTCGTCGAGGCGTCCCCCACCGCTGGCGGTATGACCTCGACGAATCCCTTTGCACCCGAGGCGCCGGAGTACATGATCAACGAGGCCTCGATCCAGGCGTCACTGTTCCGGACCACCACCATCGACCGCGACCTCGGACTGTCACGCAATTATGGGCTGCGCCAGACGGTCATCGATCCCGCGCACTTCCAACTCTCCGCCGACGGCGCATCGCTGGGTTTGTGGCGCAACCCGCGCAAGACCGCGGGCGAGCTGGAGTACTTCTCGAAGAAGGACGCCCGCGCGCTGCTGGAGCTCTACGAGGTAATCGACGCCGCGGTCGAGATCGGCCTGCCGATGATGCAGACCAGTGTCACCGAGCCCGAGATCAAGAGCATCCTGAAGTCGGCGCGCGCGGTGGTGAAGAACCGTAAGCAATTGGTCGCCCTCGGTCGCTGGATGTCGAGCTCGCAGGCCGAGGCCGTCGAGGAGAGCTTCGAGCACGACATGATCCGGGCACCGTTGCTGACCAGTCTGCCGTTCATGCCGTTCGACGCCGATATGTCTGGGTGGTCGCTGATCTATCTGGGTGTGCTGAGCAAGTATGGCGTGGCGATGTTCCACGGCGGCACCGGATCGCTGCCCAAGGCGCTGATTGGTGTCATCAAGGACAACCACGGGGACGTGATCACCAGCTCGCCCGTCGAGGAGCTGATCGTCACCAACAACCGCTGCACTGGCGTGCGGATCAGGGGTGGCGCCGAAATCCGTGCCCGCCGTGCGGTTCTCACCGCGTGCAGCCCGAAGACCACGCTGACCCGGCTGCTGCCGCGCGGTGTCTTGGAGCCCAAGAAGCAAAACGCTGCCGATCACATTCCCACCCGCAAGCGCGGTATCGCCGACGCTAAGGTCAACGTCGCGCTGTCGGGCCGGGTCGACATGTCCAGGCACGAGAAGTGGCGTGGTGATGGCATTGACCTGCGCCAGGCGTGCAACTGCTACCACACCTACGAACAGGCCCTGGAGGCCGCGCGCTCCTGTGTGCGAGGCAAGGTGCCCGACGCCATTCCCGGCCTGGCTCAGGTGACTAACTCGTTCGATCCGTCGATGTCGCCCCCGGGTAAGGATCTGTGGTGGTTCTGGACCGGCCTGACCCCGTCCTACCCCGAGGACGGCTGGGACGTCGCGCGCAAGGCAATTACCGACAGCATCATCAAAGACGCCGAGATGTACTACAAGGGCGTCGAGGACATGCAGGTGGCCGTGCGCCCGTTGGTGTTGCCCGATATCGAGGAGCGGTTCTGGGCGATCGACGGCTCGGTCTACCATGTCGACCCCACCCTTAGCCGCTTCGGCCCGAACAAGCCGGTGGCCGGCTTCGCGGGGTACAAGACCCCGGTCGAGGGCCTCTACCTGACGGGGTCGGGTACCCACCCGGTGGCCGGCATCAGCGGTATGCCCGGCCAAAACGCGGCGCGCATCATGCTCAAACACTTCCACCTCGAGGACAAAGGTGGCCGACTGGGTGTGCTCAAGGAGCTGGTGGCGCAACGCCGGAAGGCCGACGTGGACCCGTACTCCAGCGGCCAGAACGACCCCTTCCCAGCCGATCTCTGACCGAGAAACCCCACAATCGGCCGCTTTCGAATACGGCCGAAATCCGGCAGGTCTACTGACGCTTTGCGCTGCGCTACGCCGTTGGCGCGCTCTGGAGGATCTCTACCCGGCCGGTTGTGCCGTCCACCCGCACCCGCATGCCGTCGCGCAACGTGGTGGTGCCGGTCCGGGTACCGGCGACGCAGGGCAATCCCAATTCGCGACAGACGATGGCGGCGTGGCTCATGGCGCTGCCCACGTCGGTGACCACCGCTTCGGCAAGCGGAAACAGCGCAGCCCAGCTGGGATCGGTCGCCCGGCACACCAGGACAGTGCCCTCGTCGATGTCGGCGTCGTCGAGATCGCGGACGACGCGCACGGTTCCCTCGGCGATGCCGGCGCTAACCCCTAAGCCCTCGACCGTGTCAGGCCGGCGGTCAGCCGCCACGTCAGCGACCCGGGCGCCGATCTCGAAGTCAGGCTCGCCACGCCATACGTGCGGAAGCACCATCCGGTCGAACATCGCATGATCAGACCGGCGCTGGCTGACCAGGTCGGCCCAGCCGCCACGATTACCGCGGGCGAGCTCGTCGATGGTCAGGAATCGCACGTCTGTTGGATCGTCGAGCACTCCGGCGTCGGCGAGGTCACGGCCGACGACGCGGGACGCCGCGCGGCCGACGTCAATGGCCCGCAACATGCTGGCACGGCCGGTCTCGCGCCATGTCGGTGCGTGCGCGGCAAAGCGGACAAGCGCCCTCGCCGGTATCGACCGGATCGGACCGAGAACCTGCTCCAGGCGCTGGACGGCGACGGCGTGTTCGCGGCGGCGCCGCCGCACCAGCTGATCCACATCCTCGGCCCCGCGCCGCGACCGGTAGGTGGCGGCCAGCTCGACGACGGGCTGCGAATCCTCCCGCCATACCGTCGATTCCACCAAGCCCTCGCGCGGCCCGTGATAGCCATGCCGACGCAGGAAATCTTCGACGGTAATCCTGTCGGCCGACAACTGCCACAGGTCTCGGACCAGATCGAACTCGGCGGTCCCCTCGTCGCTCTTGATGAGCTCGTGCTGCAGGCCCTCCAGCCCGGCTTTGATCGCCATGGTCTCGACTCGACCCATCACCCCCTGGCACGCCATGGACAACACCATGTGAATGACCAGGATCCCGTCGAACCGGCGACGCGCCTCGACGAGCGCGCCCACGGCCGAATCGCCGGTTAGCCGTTGGGGTTCGAAAACCGTGGCCTGCCACCACCGTGCGGTCTCTTCAGCGCATGGCTCAAGGTTGCGCATCGCGCGCCGCAGCGCGCGAGGAAACTTCGCCACCACGAACGGATAACGACGCATCTTGCGCAGGCCGGTGAGCTCGGGCTCACCGCCGCGCTGCACAGATCCGAACACCTGCGCCTCCATCAGCGCGGCCGAGCCGCCCGGCACCTGCGCCGCCATGCGGCCCAGCAGGTCGAGGTTGCCAATGGCGTGACCGTAGGCAACGGAAAAGAATCGACCATCGACGTCGTCCGGAATCGGCCGCCGCGATTTCGGCAGCACACCAAGATCCACCCAACAACCGCGCATCGTGGACTCGGTCGGCGGGAAGTACATCGACCAGGTCAGCGGCGTCACCGTTCCGGGCAGACCCTCATCGACATTGGCCGTCGTCCAGCGCAGCTTGGCCCCGGGCCAGTGGACCGGGCTGGCGGCCAGCTCGTCGGGAGTCAGCTCGGTGGCGCGTCGCGGCTGATTCGACGGCACTCTAGCGTTCCTCCGTTGAAGGGAGCATGGACGGCCGGTAGTCACGCTCGATGACCCCGTAACCGACCTCGCCGTCGGCGGCAACCGCATGCACTGTGCTCTGGGTGACGATGACGGGGTCGGGCTGCGACACCAGGTCGACCCCGTTGATGTTCTCGTTGGGCTGCAGGTAAGTCAGCGAATAGCCATGCAACCGAGAGGCTTTGAATACCTCTGTCGACTCGTCGGCCCGCGACAGGGTGATAGTCATCGCGTGCGGCTGGTGGGTGGCGATGCTGTGCAGGCCGGTGACCCTGACGTCGGTCCCGATCTCACAGATGCCGGCTTGCTGGATGCAAAAGGTGCGGTGGTCCACCTGACCGTCGCGGCGCCAATTCACCAGACCGTTGACGACGCGATCGGTACGGGGGAAGACCACCACGAAGAAATGCAGCCCGCCGAGGCCTCCGATGTCCCGCGGGCCGCTGGAATGGTCTCGATGAGCAACACCATCGACGTCCCAGCTCCGGGAGCCCGCGGTCAGCCGCCCAGTCGCGCGGAACCCTTGGGTGTGATGAAACGACGCCCAACTCAAGCCGTCGATACCCAACGCGCCGTGCATGTCCCACACCGGGGCGACGGCTTGCAGCTCGAGGTCGAAGGAGAAAGCGCGCGCCGGCCCGGCACCGACCGGGCCAGTCGCCATCGTGGCCAAGTCGCAGACAGCGCCTGCCCCGTCGAATGCCAACCGCCAACCGCGCAGCGGAGTCGTGCATGTGACTCGCAGGTTTCCCGTCGCGGGGCCGCGCGCGTCGACAGCTCGCCCCCACGACCGGTCCACCAGTAGCTCGCCGTCCGGCAGCATCGCGATTACCTGAGCCCACCACAAGTCAAGGTCAGCGGGCCACCGGCCGGTATGCACGAACACCCCAACACCATCCTGCGGTGACCAGGCGTGGAAATACATGGTCTCGCTCCAGCCCGGCACGTCGACTGACGGCGCATGCAACAGGTCCAGCCCGGGCTCGACACCAAAGGGATTGTCGCCGAGCACACGCCGCTCGGCAGTGACGGACCGCGGCATGCTCACGCAGGCCCAAAAAGCGCGCGGCGTCGAGCCATTCAGATACCGCCGCGGGCGACGAGTTGGGCAGCGATTACATTGCGCTGGATCTCATTGGTGCCTTCGCCGACAATCATCAATGGCGCGTCCCGGAAGTAACGTTCAGCGTCGAACTCTGTGGAATAGCCGTAACCGCCGTGGATCCGCACGGCATTCAGTGCGATCTCCATCGCCACTTCCGACGCGAACAGCTTGGCCATGCCGGCCTCCATATCGCAGCGCTCACCGCTGTCATAGCGCTCGGCTGCATAGAGGGTGAGCTGTCGGGCAGCAGTGAGTTTTGTTGCCATGTCGGCCAAATAGTTGCCGATCGCTTGGTGTTTCCAGATCGGCTGGCCGAAACTCTCCCGCTGCTGCGCGTAAGCAAGCGCATCCTCGAGGGCGGCGGTCGCCACGCCGAGCGCACGGGAGGCGACCTGGATGCGGCCGGTCTCCAGGCCTTTCATCATTTGCGCAAACCCCTTGCCGGGCACGCCGCCGAGGATCGCCGATCCGGCAATGCGGTAGCCGTCGAAGGACAGCTCGCAGCTTTCCACGCCTTTGTAGCCGAGCTTGGGCAGATCACGCGACACCGTCAGGCCCGGGCCGTGCTCTGCGAGCACAATCGAGATGCCGGTGTGCCTCGGCGTTGCTTTCGGATCGGTTTTGCAGAGTAGGGCAATGACGCCTGAGCGGCGTGCGTTGGAGATCCAGGTTTTTGCGCCGGTGATCACCAGGTCCTCCCCGTCGGGAAGCGCGTTGGTGGTCATGTTCTGCAGGTCGGAACCGCCGCCAGGTTCGGTGAGCGCCATCGTCGCGCGGACCTCGCCGGTGGCCATCACAGGGAGATAGGTCTTTTTCTGCTCCTCGGTGCCGAACAGCGTGAGTAATTTGGCCACCACGGTGTGTCCGCCCATCGCGCCGGCCAGGCTCATCCAGCCACGCGCCAACTCCTGGGTCACCAGCACATAGCAAGGCATGGATACCGGCGAACCGCCATACTCTTCAGGAATCGCCAACCCGTAGATCCCGATCTGCTTCATTTGTTCGATCCACTTTTCGGGATACTCGTTGGCGTGTTCGACGTCACGGACCGTCGGTTTGACGTCACGGTCGACGAACGTCCGAACTGTCTGGACCAGTAGCCGTTCTTCCTCGGTCAACACAGAACTCATACCATCACCTCCTCTCAACCAGATTCTATTTTAGATTAAACGATCCTGGCTGGGATACCGGCCTCCGGGGTTTGGATAGTCCGGCCGGCAGGACAATGGCCGATCCCGGTATCGCTCGACGGAGCGGACGGGCCGGCGCGGATCAAAATCCCCCGCGCAGCCGGCAAGGAATGCCCTCGGGTGCTGGCTAATCCGCGTGCCCGGCCCTGGCTTCCTCTTCGCGAGTGAGGCCCGAGGCGCCAATGAGCTCCTCGTGCAATTCGAACCACACGGTGTGGTAGGAGTCGATGATCGGCCGAGCGAACCATGTTGCGTCGCCGGCCTTGACCTTGCCTAAGGCCGAGTTCAGTTTCGCAGCATATGCACTTAGCCGAGGCAATAGCGTGGTGATCGTGGCAGCGATGGGCGACACCCGCTGATGCAGGGTGTCGAGGCGGTTCACTATCGCGGCGTCATACTCGGCGTCGTCGTGTGAGTTAGGTTGACCGTCTTTGATCTGCCAGTCCGATACCAGCGCCTTGAATTCGTTGTTGACGACCCGGAAATCGCCGTACGTTTCGGCCAGGGCGTTCTGGTCGACACCGGAACGCTCGTTTGCCAGCAGGGCGTTGAGCCGCTCGCGTCCCTCGGCGCTGATCCGGAAGGTCTTCCCTTCGACCAGCAGTCCGGCGGCGGTCAGTTGCGCTAACGTCGCCGCGACATCAGCGGCGTCTTCACCCAGGGTGGCAACCAGATCAGCCTCGCTAACCCGGCCTTTGAGTCGGACGGCCTGCAACACAGTCAACTCAGACATTGGCCAGTCCCTTCGTGTCTTCATTCAGTCGTAGCGCAATGAGCATAGTGATCAGCGGATGCGGTGAGATGACATCGGTATGGCCGGCGGCAAGCGCACCGGCAACCGCCGCCGGAGAGGTGTCGTCAAGCACCTCGTAGTCGCCGCTCACGTGGGCACGGAGCGGGCTCTCGCGGCGGGCGATCTCGGCGAGCTCAGCCAGGTCAGGCGAGTCGCTCTCCGACCAGGCCGTGCGTTGCAGAATCCCCTCGCGCACTTCCCCTTCAGCACCGTCAACGGTGATCAGCTTGCCGGCAAGGGCCGCGGCCACCCCGGCGCCGCACCCCACCACGGCCGGTCGGCCGATCTCCCGGCTCACCACCGCGGCATGCGATGTTGCTCCACCAATCTCGGTGACGATGCCTCGGGCAGCCAGCATGCCCTGCACATCGTCGGGGCTGGTCGCCGTGCGGACCAAGATGACATCGTGCCCTTCGTCGGCGGCATCGAGCGCCTCATCGACGTCGGTGTAGGCCTTACCCGACACCACGCCCGGACACGCCGGCAGGCCCTTGGCTAACAGTGTTGCCGCCAACCGGGTTTCGGGTTGCAAGCAGGGCATCAGCAAAGTCTCGACCTGGGCGGGGGTGACCCGGCGCAATGCCTCCGCATCGTCGATCAATCCCTCGCGGCACAACTGCAATGCCAGGCGCACCGCGGCCTGAGCCGACCGTTTGGCCACCCGAGTCTGCAGCAGCCACAGTGTGCCCTCCTCGACGGTGAATTCGATGTCCTGCACCTCGGCGACAAGCCGCTCCAGCGTCTGCGCCGCGGCCATCAGCTGCTCATAGACGGCCGGTTGCTCATCACGCAGCGCGGCGACGGGTTCAACGTCGACGCTGCCCGAGACGACATCTTCGCCCTGGCCTCCCGCCAGCCATTCACCGAACGGCTCGTTGGCACCGGTCATCGGGTTACGGGAGAACAGAACCCCAGTACCCGAGTTATCCGCCAAGTTGCCAAACACCATGGCCTGCACGACAACCGCGGTGCCAGCCGCATCGCTCAGACCGTGGTGCGCGCGGTAGGTGATCGCCCGCGCACTGTTCCACGACGCGAAGACCGCCTCGATCGCTCCCCGCAGCTGCGCCCAGGGATCGGCGGGCACCTCAGCGTGTTCGTCCCCACCCAACACGATGCGCCGGTACATACCGCTAAATCGGTTGCGCGTATCGCCCGCGAACTCCCCACCCGCCACCGCCGCGAGCGCATCTTCGACCCCATCGTCGATGCCAAGGTCAAGCACCGTGTCCATCATCCCGGGCATCGACAGCGCCGCCCCGCTACGCACACTGACCAACAGCGGCCGCGGACCGCGCCCGAACGTGCGTGAGGTCTCGACCTCCAGCCACTGCATCATCTGGCGCACCTCACCCCAGATGTCATCAAGACAGCCACGAGGGTCGGCGAAGAACCTCGCACACACCTCCGTAGTGATGCAAAACGCCGGCGGCACCGGCAACCCGTTTTGCCGCATCGCATCAATGCCGTAGCCCTTGTTGCCCAGCGCCGCGCGGGGAAGACCGGCACGGCCGTCCAGCTTTACGACGAAGCGGTGCGGTTCAGCGGTGGTGATGTCAGCCATTGTGATCGCGTCTTAGTCCTCGATTGACAGCGCGCTGGTCGGGCAGTTGCTCACAGCCTCTTCGACTGCTGCTCGATCGTCTTCTGGCGGTTCGGGATTGATTGCGTGCGACTGGCCGTCGTCACCGACCTGGAACACCGTCGGTGCGGTGACTTCGCACAATCCGATTCCCGAACACCTGGCGGTGTCGACTTTGACTTTCATCAGAACAGCCTCCGCATGATGCTGAGGGCCCGTTGGCTGTAGGGCGGATAGACCAGACGTGGATCGGGTCTTGCCGGCCTGGCCAACACCGCGCGGCGGTGGCTGAGTGTTTCGAAGCCCCACCTGCCGTGATAGGCGCCCATGCCGCTGGCGCCGACACCACCAAACGGCAGTGAGGGCACCAGACAATGCATGGCGACGTGGTTGATCACCGCGCCGCCGGACGGGATGCGGTCGATCAGGTCGCGGCCAAGCTGCCCAGAGGAAAAGACGTATAGCGCCAAGGGCTTCGGACGGCTGTTGACGAACTGCACGGCCTGGTCGAGGGATTCGACGGTGAGGACAGGCAGTAGCGGGCCGAAGATTTCATCGGCCATCACCGGATCAGTCGGTGACGGGTCGACGATCAATGTCGGTTCGATCCGCAGCGTGGCGCCGTCCGAGCGGCCTCCGGTGACGACCTTGCCGTCGGTGGTGCTGATCAGCGAAACCAGTCGGTCGAACTGACGTTGGTTGACGATCCGCAACCCCGAATCCACCTCGTCCGCCCGGAAATCGCGGACATTGGCGACAATCTTGTCGACCAAATCGGCAACGATGCTGTGATCGGCCAGCACATAGTCCGGCGCAATGCAGGTCTGGCCCGAATTCAACAGCTTCACCCAGGCGATGCGTCGCGCCGCAACATCGATGTCGGCGTCAGCCGTAACGATTACCGGACTTTTGCCGCCCAGTTCCAGCGTGACCGGGGTCAGGGTCGGCGCGGCCGCGGCCATGATCTTCTTGCCGACCTCCGTGCCGCCGGTAAACAAAACGTGATCGAATCCCGCCGCCAGCAACTCCTGAGTGGTGGCGGCATCGCCCTCAATGACGCGCACGGCCTCTGCATCGACATATTGCGGAAGCAACCGCGCCAACAGCGCCGAGGTGGCGGGCGCCAGCTCGGAGGGCTTGATGACCGCACAGTTGCCCGCGGCCACCGCGGCAACCAGCGGCGCCAGGCTCAGGTACAGCGGATAATTCCACGGCCCGATGACCAGCACGACGCCCAGCGGGTCGTACTGCACCCACGCCCGACCAGGTAGCTGCGCCAAGGGCAACGACTCCCGCCGCCTGCGCATCCACCTCCGCACATGCTTGCGTGCATAAGTAGCTTCGGCCTTGGTCGAGGCGACATCACCCAGCCACGCCTCCGCCGGCGAGCGGCCCAGGTCTTCGGCCAGCGCCGCGGCGATCTCCGGCTCCCGCTCGTCGAGTAAGCGCTCGATCGCGCGCAGCTGTTCTAGCCGCCATTCCAGGGCGCGGGTGCGGCCGGCGGCGAACACCCGCCGCAGGTCGGTGAGCACGCCGGCGCTGCCGGTCGTGTCTGGTGCATGAATGGTCATAGATTCTCCCCGCTAACCTTAGATTTCGGGGGCCGGCACTACGCCACTTGCCACCGCCCCGGTGATGCCGCCGTCGACGGCAATCGCCTGGCCGTTGACCCAGCGGGCATCGTCGGAAGCCAAAAACAGCACCACATCGGCGATATCGCCCGGGTCGGCGTGCCGGCCAAGCAGGTTCTTCAATCCGTCGAGGGTGTCCTTGCCCATCGACTCCTCGAAGTCAACCAGGATCGGCGTCTCTACCGGCCCGGGCAGCACCGCGTTGATCCGAAATCCCATCTCGGCCAACGCCAAACCCATCGACATGGCGTAGACGGTGGTGACTTCTTTGGAGAAGTTGTACGCATTACCCTGCTGCGGGTGGGCCTTGAACCAGGCCGCGCCCTCCTCGAAGGTATCGGTGGCCAGCAAGTCGCGGATCGCGTCAAGACGCAGCGGCCAGCCGAAGCCGGCGGTCGACGACACGATTGTGACCGAACCGCTCGGCTTCAGTCGTTCGAAGAACGACTCGGTCAAGTGACGCACCGCCAGGCTGTTGACGGCCAACACCAAGTCGGCCGGCGCGGTGCCGGGGATGCCGGCAACGTTCATCAGGCCGTCGAACTCGCCGCCGAGTTGTTCCACGGCGGTGTCGATGCTGTGCGGATTCGCCAGATCGACCTCGATGTGTTGGGTTACCTTGGCGCTCGGTTGGTTTCGGTCCAGGCAGTGAACCTCCGCGCCCGCGGCCAGCAACCGCTCGGCGACCGCATGGCCGATGCCTGATGCCGCGCCGGTGACGACGTAGCGCTTGCCGGAAAAGTCAGTCATGGCTCTCCTAGTCGAGGGTGTAGGGCAGGGATTTGACTGCGGTGATGAAGTTTCCGGTCAGATACTCGGGTTCGCCGACCCGCAGGTTCGGCGCCCGGAAGATCAGCTCACGGAAGATGGATTCCAGCTGCATCTTCGCCATGAAAGCACCCATGCAGAAGTGCGCGCCACCGCCCCCGAATGCAACGTGGGGGTTAGGCGATCGGGTGATGTCGAATTCGTAAGGGTTGGTGAACACCCGCTCGTCGCGGTTGGCCGACGAGTAGACCATCGTCACCCAGTCGCCCTCGCGGATGTGCTGGCCACGTAGCTCGGTGTCCTGGGTGGCGGTGCGGCGGAACGTCATCACCGGGGTCGTCCAGCGAACGAACTCCTCGATGGCAACCTTGATGCGCCCGTCGAAATCCTTCTCCAGCAACGCTTTCTGCTCGGGAAATTGCTGCAAAGCAATCGTGGTGAAGGTGGTAGTGGTGCGGGTGGTGTCGTTCGCCGCCACCGAGAGCAGGACGAAGTACGGGCCCAGCTCGTCGTCGGTGAGCCGCCGCCCGTCGACCTCGGCCTGCACCAGCGAGGTCATCAGGTCGTTCTGCGGATGTGCACGCCGGCTCTCGGCCAAACCGATCCCGATATTGAGCAGTCCGACCAGCGAATCGGTCAGCACTTCGGCGGGTTCACGACCGGCGGCGACATCGGGATCGGCCCAGGCCACCATGCCCTCGGCCAGGTGCGCAGCCTCATCGCGCTCGTCCTCGGGTAAGCCAAGCATCTCGTAAATGGTCCACATCGGCAGACGCTTGGACACCTGCTGGACGAAGTCACCCTCCGTCGTCTTGAGCAGATCGTCGATGATCGACTTCGCCTGGTGATCGATCTGGTCCTTGATCGTGGCGACTTGCCGCGGGGTGAAGACCGAGCTGACGAGCCTTCGCAGGCTCGAGTGCTTCGCGCCGTCCATGCCCAGGAAGGACTGGGCGGCCTCGAGCATCTCTTCGGGTACGGACTCGAACGTGATGCCCTGCCCGGAGCAGAAGATCTCTGGGTTCTTGCTGACGTAGCTGACGTCCTCGTGGCGCGTGACCACCCAGACGCCGTCGACCTCGGGCTCCATCAAGGAGCCCTCGATCGGGTGGTGCCAGCTGACCGGGCTTTCGTCGCGAAGGATTTTGAACGCCTTCTCGCGCTCGTCAAAGCTTCGCGCCCAGAAATCCAACGGCGAGATGCTTACCGGATCGAAGGGCGGGCGGTCGATCTTCGGCGGTATCTCTGTAGTCATGCGGTTGCCTCCATGTAGCGGGCTTTGAGAGTTCTCTTCACGAGCTTCCCGGTGGCTGTCCGGGGTAGCTCGTCGACGAAGTCGACGGTGCGGGGTGCTTTGTAACGCGCGATACGGTCCCGGACGTAGTTGATGATCTCATCGGCCAATTCGGCGGATGGTGTTGTCCCGGGCCGTAATTGGACTACTGCTTTGACCTGTTCGCCCATTTCCGGGTCGGGCACGCCGATCACCGCGACGTCGAAGACTTTCGGGTGCAGTGCCAGGACATTCTCGACTTCCTGTGGGTAGATGTTCACCCCACCGGAGATGATCACGAATGACTTGCGATCGGTCAGGAACAGGTAGCCATCTTCGTCGACATAACCGATGTCGCCGACGGTGGACCAGTTCTGGTGTTCCGGATGCCTTGAGGAAGCGGTCTTTTCGGGATCGTTGTGATATTCGAAGGGCACGACGTCGCGTTCGAAGTAGACGGTGCCAATCGTGCCCGGCGGCTGCTCGTTGCCATCGTCGTCGCAGATGCGCAGGACACCGAGTGCGGCTTTGCCAACCGATCCGCGCTTGGTTTTCCACTCCGCGGTGGCGATCACGGTGGTGCCATGCCCCTCTGTCGCACCGTAGTATTCGACGAGGATCGGTCCCCACCAGTCGATCATCGCTTCTTTGACGTCGGGCGGGCAGGGCGCGGCGGCGTGCACCGCCATTCGCAGCGAAGAGACGTCGTAGGCTTTGCGGATTGCGTCTGGCAATTGCAGCATCCGCACGAACATCGTCGGGACCACCTGGGTGACCGTCGCGCGGTACTTCTGGATGGCAGCCAGCGCCTTTTCGGCGTCGAAGCGCTCCATGAGAACCACCGTGCCGCCCAGCGCCTGAACGCCGCCGCACCACCTCAGCGGTGCGGTGTGGTAGATCGGCGCAGGCGACAGGTAGATATCATCACCGGTGATCTTGAAGGCGTGCTCCAACAGCCCGACGAGCGGGTCCCCGGGTTGGTCGACCTGGATCGGCAGCAGGTGCGGCTTGATGCCCTTGGGTCGTCCGGTGGTGCCCGAGGAGTACAACATCTCCGAACCGCGCGGCTGATCGGTCAGTCGTGGTTCTGCCGCGGCCAGCAGCTCGCCATACGGCAGGTACCCGGTGATAGCGTCACCGAACGAATACCACCACTGCGCCTCCGGAACCAGGTCGACCAGTGGCTCGGCCAGTTCTCGCACACCAGAAGAGGCTATGACTACCCGGGCCCCACTGTCGCGCAGGATGTAGGCCGCTTCCTCTGCAGCCAAATGCCAGTTCACGGCGGTGATGTACAGACCGGAACGTAGTGCAGCCCAGTAAATCTCGAACGCTTCGGCGGCGTTGTCCGAGACCATGGCGATGACATCGCCCTTGCGCAGGCCCATTCCGTATAGCGCTGCGGCCAGCCGAGCCGAATTGTCGTCAAGTTCTCGGTAGGTTAGCGTCCGGCCCGACTCGGCCATGATCACGGCCGGTCGGTCGGGCGCAGACGCCGCGTGGGTGCCCGGAAACATACTTTTAGACGAGCAGGTCGTCGCGACCGTCGTGCTTGAGTCGCTCGATATAGCCGGGATAGAGCTTCTTGCCGAGCGGAGCCAGCTTGAGCAGGCTCGCCACGTTGCCTTCGACCTTGATCTTCTTCTTGGCCATGGC
Organism: Mycobacterium sp.; assembly: GCF_035570115.1. GTDB lineage: Bacteria > Actinomycetota > Actinomycetes > Mycobacteriales > Mycobacteriaceae > Mycobacterium. The sequence continues at coordinate 24,219 of NZ_DATMLH010000086.1, read as the reverse complement.
CAGCGGCAGATTGACCTTGCCCTGCCAGTACCCGTTTCCGGTATCGGCCGTCATGGACATCGTCGCCGTCGGCGCCGGTCCGCCCGCCAGGCCTTCGCGCACGGATTTGTTCGCCATGTCGATGACTACGACAGCCTCGGGGTCGGTGAAGTCGAACGCCACCACGAGTCCGGTGTCAACCAGCTTGGGGCCGATCTCCGCATCGCCGAAGGCGGTCTCGAAGATGCCGCCGATGTATTTCGTGACCTCCGCCGCGTCCTTGAACCCCATTGTTCTCCTTAATCTACTTTCGATTCAATTCCCATCCCCGGACAGCGCTCCGCTTTGGATGAGTCCTTCGACCCACAGCTTATGACCTCTGTCACACAACCCCTGGAACGCGAGATTACCATAAGTCGACTTATGGTCAAGGCTGCGCGTTGACGCCCCAGGTGTCGGAACGGTTGCCCCTCAGGCCTGGTCGGCACCGAACGCATAGCACGATGCGGCACGCGGGCTTGCTTACCGTGGGGTGAACCTGACCGGCAGGCGCGAGAGCCCTGACGTCAGACTGGTGGCGGCCCAGGATTCCGGTCCCGCTTGCTCGATGTCGGACAGCCTGGTGAGTAGTTCACGGATCATGATCGCGCCTTCGGCGCGGCCGAGGTGCGAGCCCACGCAGAAATGTGGACCCCCGCCGCCGAAGGCGATGTGCTCACTGCGCTTGCGGGTGATCTCGAACGCCTCGGGATCGGTGTAAACCGCCTCGTCGCGGTTGCCGGAGCCGTAGTAGATAGCGACGCGGTCGCCTTCGGCGATCTTTTGCCCGCCCAATTCGGTGTCCTGGGTAGCCACCCGGCGGATGTAGACGACGGGCGACAGTAGCCGCAACATCTCTTCGATGGCTCCCGGGAGCAAAGCGTCGATGTCGTCGACAAGCTGTTGGCGGACCTGCGGGTGGTCGAAGAGCAGCTTCATGCCGCCCGAGATCAAGTTGCGTGAGGTGTCGAGGCCGCCGTCGGTCAGCAGGACGAAATTGCCCACGAATTCCAAGTCGGTGATGGGACGTCCGTCGACCTCCATGTTGGCGTACGCGCTGAATACGTCGTCGCTGGGGTGGGCTCGCTTCTCGGCGAACGTCTCAAATCCCATGGCGACGATCTCCATCGTCGCGGCGTTCATGGCCTCTTCGCCGACCACGTCCGGGGAGCTGTGGCTGATCATGAACAGCTCGTGCAGGCGCTGTCCGCTGGACCGCGGGATGCCAAGAAACGCCGCGGCGGTGAAGCCGGCCATGCGCCCGGCAACCGCGTCGACGAGATCACACTCACCCAGGGGGGCGATCTCGTCGACGATCGAGGCCGCGATTTGCTGCAAATTGGGCAGCATCAGCTTGACCTTCGGGGGAATCAGCATGGGCGCCACCACTTTACGAAATTGCGGGTGTCGCGGGGCGTCCATTGCCAGGAAGCCGGCCTCCACGTTCATGTCGAGAATCATCACCCCTGGCGCTGACCGGAACAGCTCGGGATGGTGTTCCACGGAACGGATGTCGGCGTTGCGGGTGACCGCCCAGAAGAACCCGCCGTCCGGGGCCGGGTGGCGATACACCGGCGCGTTAGCGCGTAACCAGCGATACTGCTCGAACGGGTGCCCGTTGCTGAAGGACGCCGCGGAGTACAAGTCGATCTGGATATCGGGCGCTTTCGTGTTGAGCGTACTGGTCATGCCGTTTCCTCCGAGTGCGGACACTGTCTACGTTGACTGGCGCGCTAAGGCCCCCAAACATGGATCTCAAACATACCATCATTTCGGCCATTTGACGCTAGCTGCGGACGGGTCAACAAGGACCTTTCCGATGGCGTCACCCGACTCCAGCCGGGCTACCGCGTCCCGCGCTGCCGCGAGCGGGTAGACGGCGTCGACCGGCGGGGTCACGCCGTGGAGGGCGCAGAACCGGGCCAACAACCGCAGATCGTCGAGGGTGCCCATCGTCGAACCGAGGATTGAGACGTGCTGCAGGAAGATACGGCCTAAGTCGAGTTCGACGGTCGCGCCCGTGGTTGCGCCGGCGACCACGACGACGCCGCCCGGGCGCACCGCACGCACTGAATGCGCCCACGTCGCCGAGCCCACCGTCTCGATCACGACATCGACGCGCTCGGGCAGGCGGGCGCCCGCGTCGAAGATGTCGTCGGCACCGATCTGCACTGCCGCCGCGAGGCGCGCGCGCGAGCGCCCCGCGACCCAGACGCGGGCCCCGCCGGCGCGCGCCAAGGCGATCGCCGCCGTGGAGACGCCACCTGCCGCGCCCTGCACGAGTACGGTTTGACCAGGCCTGATCTGCGCTTTCCGGTACAACATCGAGTAGGCGGTCAACCAAGCGGTCGGCAGACACGCCGCCGCAGTGAAGCTGAGTTCGGCCGGCTTGTCCACCAGGTTGCGGTCCGGCACCGCCACACGTGTCGCGCATGCTCCGGTGGTTGCCTCGGCCAGCATGACCCGACCGGGATCGAGGAGTTCACCCGCCGCGCCTGAGGCATTGGGAGCGACGAGTGCGTGCACCAGCACCTCTCGACCCTCGGTGGTCACCCCGGCCACGTCGGAGCCCAGGCCCAATGGGAACCGGTCGGGACTCCCTCCCCCGTCACGAATCGCCCACAAGTCGTGGCGATTCAACGCTGCGGCCTTGACCTCGACGACGGTCCATCCGGGCCGGGGCGCCGGGTCATCCTCGGTGATGACCTCGATGACGTCAGCCACCGGCCCGTTCGCCACCCGGGTGGCTACTGCTCTTTGCACGCTGCCTCCTATCGCCCCGCCCGCCTCAAATACTGGCATATTAGGTCCATTTGACGCTACGCTGTCCCGGTGAGCACTGTCGGTCTCCCGCGCGCGCACCCCCTGCGCGACCGTTGCGCCATCGTTGGCATCGGCGCCACCGACTTCACCCGCAGGTCTGGGCGCACGGAGGTGGCGTTGGCGGCGGAAGCCGCATCGGCAGCGATCACCGATGCGGGGCTGGCCCCGGCCGACATAGACGGCATCGTGCGGTGCGAGCAGGACAACGTCCGCCACAACGACCTCGCCGACGTCTTGGGCCTACCCGCATTGAACTACTGGGGATCCACCGGTACCGGGGGATCGGCGCCGGCCGGAATGATCGCTCAGGCATGCGCGGCCATCATCGCCGGCCTGGCCACTAGCGTGCTGGTGTTCCGCTCGCTAAACGGGCGCTCCGGAGCACGCTACGGGCAAGGCCGTCACGCCGACCTGCCGGTGGGGGGAAACGGATCGTATGACGAGTACTTCCTCCCGTACGGTCTGCTGGCACCCGGGCAGATGTTCGCGCTGATAGCACGGCGGCACATGCTGGAGTTCGGTACCCAGCCCGAGCAGCTGGGCGCCATCGCGATGGCGTGCCGTGAACACGCCAACAACAACCCGGCCGCGCAAATGTATGGCCGGCCGATGGGCCTTGACGACTACCTGTCGTCACGGCCCGTCACCGACCCGCTGCGGCTGTTCGACTATTGCCAGGAGACCGACGGTGCCTGTGCGGTAGTGGTGACCTCAGCCGACCGGGCCCGTGACGGTGCCGCAACGGCGGTGCTCGTCCGCGCCGCCGCACAGGGGGGTGACGCCGGACAGCAGCCGGGACTGGTCTTTCCCGCGCTGATGCGCGACAGCCTGACGACCCAGCCGTCGGCTCGGGTGGCTCAGACGTTGTACAGCCGCGCCGGTCTGGGCCCCGCCGACGTCGACGTCGCCCAGTTCTACGACTGCTTCACCATCACGGTGTTGCTGCAACTCGAGGACTATGGGTTCTGCGCCAAAGGACAAGGAGGGGCCTTCGCCGCCAGCGGTGCGCTTGGACTCGACGGTGCGTTGCCGATCAACACTGCGGGAGGGAACCTCTCGGAGGGCTACATCCACGGCCTCAACCACATCGTCGAGGGGGCCCGACAGATCCGCGGAACCTCGACCAACCAGGTCAGCGACGCCGAGGTGTGCCTCGTGACCTCCGGTCTGCCGACGGCAACCGGGGCGCTGCTGTTGACGGCGGCCAGATAGCGGTTGTCATGACTGCTGAGCTGACGCCCGTCGTCGACGACCCCGACACCGGTGGCTACTGGCAAGCCGCCCAGGGTGGCGCGCTGGCGATCCAATTGTGTTCCAAATGCCAGCAACCCATTCACCTGCCCCGCCCGCAGTGCCCCCGCTGCGGTTCGACCGATACCTGCTGGCGCGAGGTCGAGCCTGCGGCCACCGTGTACTCATGGGCCGTCGTGCGCCACGGAGTGCATCCGGCATTCCGGGTGCCCTACACCTTGGTGCTGGTCGAGCTGCGCCAGTATCCGCAGGTGCGGCTGCTGGGACGCCTCGACGGTGATCCCGACCTCGTCGAGGGCCAGCAGCTGCGAATTCGGTTCGACCACACCGCAACCGGGATCGCACTGCCGCAATGGGAGCCCGTATCCCACCACAAAGGAGAGAAGCAATGACCAAAGTGCTCGAGGGAGTGCGGGTTTTGGAGGTGGCCCTGTACGGCTTCGTGCCGGCAGCGGCCAGCGTCCTGGCCGACTGGGGTGCCGACGTGGTCAAAATCGAGCACCCCGAGACCGGCGATCCGATCCGGGGGTTGACGGCATTCGGTGTCAAACCCGGCGACGGCGGAGTGACCATGCTGTGGGAGGTTCTTAATCGCGGAAAGCGCTGCGCCGGAATTGATATCGCGCACCCAGAAGGTTACGAGGTGCTGATGTCACTTGTCGATGAGGCCGACGTCTTCGTGACCAATTTCCTTGGGCCGGCCCGCAGCCGGCTGCGCATCGACGCCGAACACATCCGCGCCCGCAACCCCGACATCATCTATGCCCGCGGGACCGGCCATGGAGTCCGCGGCGCCGACGCGGACCGGGGCGGCTTCGACGGAATCTCCTATTGGGCGCGCACGGGGCTGGCCATCGCGGCCATGCCGAAGGACTACGACTACCCCATCAACTTGCCCGGGCCGGCCGTCGGCGACATTCAGGCCGGTCTTAACCTCGCCGGCGGGATCGCCGCTGCCCTGTTTCACCGGGAGCGCACCGGCGAGGGATCGGTGGTGGACGCGTCGCTGCTGGCGGCTGGATTGTGGGCCATGCAGTCGACCATCGCCGGCAGCTACGTGATCGACCGTGACCATCTTCCCAAGGCGGACCGGCGCCGGCCCGGCAACCCGCTCGCCAACGTCTACCGCACCGCAGACGGGCGGTTTATCTTCCTTGCCATGCTCGAGGCCGACCGGTATTGGCCAGGCTTCTGCGAGGCGGTCGGGCGTCCCGACTGGGTGGCGGATCCCAGCCTGGCCACAGCCGAGGTCCGCCTGGCCAACGTCGAGAAGACCGTGCAATTGCTCGATGAGCTGTTCGCTGAACATCCGCTGACTCATTGGACGTCGGCGCTGTCCAACCAAGATGGTCAGTGGAGTGTCGTGCAATCACCGCGCGAGGCTCTCAATGACCAACAGGCCTGGGACAACGGCTTTTTCACCGTGGTGGAGTACGACAATGGCGCGCGGCTACCGCTGGTTCCAGCACCGATCCAGTTCGACGGCAACGCAGCCGAGCTGGCCCCGGCGCCGGATCACGGCCAGCACACCGATGAGTTGCTGCGCGCGCACGGTATGAGTGACGAGCGGCTACTGGAGCTCAAGATCAGCGGCGCCATCATCTGAGTGTCGGAAGAGTTCGACCACCAGTGCCGCTACCGCGCGCTCCACTCAATTGTCTTGTGCTGCAGGTACTCCTCCATGCCCCACGCGCCGAACTCCCGCCCCAGTCCGCTCTTTTTGTATCCGCCGAACGGTCCATGTTGGGACAGACCCACGCCGCCGCCGTTGATCTGGACCCCTCCGGTGTGCAGTCGACGTGCGATCCCCAGGGCGCGCACGGTATCCGCTGACCATACGCCGCCGCCAAGACCGTAGTCGCTGTCGTTGGCGATGCGCACCGCCTCGTCGTCGTCGCTGAACGGGATGATGACGTTGACCGGACCGAAAACTTCCTCCTGCGCGATGCGCATGTCATTACTGACGCCCGTGAACAGGGTCGGCTCGACGAAGAAGCCGCGCTCGAGTCCGGCGGGACGACCACCGCCGTAAGCGATTTCGGCACCGTCGGCGACAGCCTGGCTGATCAGTGCTTCGACGCGGGTGCGTTGCTGCTCGCGGATCAGCGGGCCCATCATCACGCCCGGGTCCGCGGGATCGCCGATGCTGACGTGGCGCAGTGCCTCGCTGACCGCGCCCACCACCTCTTCGTAACGCGACGCGTGCACCAGAGTGCGCGACAGGATCGCACACCCCTGCCCGCAGTGGGTGACGGTGTTGGCCACCACGTTCGGTATCACGGCCTGGAGATCGGCGTCTTCGCAGATGATGTTGGCCGACTTACCGCCGAGTTCGAGGACCACCTTTTTGAGGCTGTCGGCGGCCTGGGTGTACACCTTACGTCCGACCGCATCCGAACCGGTGAAGCTGACGATGTCGACCATGGGGCTGCGGGTCAGTTCGGCGCCGGCCTCCACGTCGCCGGTCACCACATTGAGCGCACCAACTGGCAGGCCGGCCTCCTCGGCGATCTCGCCGAACACCAACGCTTCGAACGGCGTGTAGGGCGACGGTTTGAGCACGGCGGTGCACCCGGCAGCCAGCGCGAATGCGACCTTGAACACGTTGAGCAGGAACGGAAAGTTGAACGGGGTGATCAGCGCCGCGACACCAAACGGCTGACGCGCGACGATGCCCTGACCGATGCCCAGCCCCGCAACCACGTTGGGTGCCAATGGTTTTTCGAATTCGTACTTGGGCAGCACGCGAGTCGCAATGTCCATCCACACCGAGACCGGGATGCCGACCTGAAGGTGGTGGGCAAGCATCCGGGTCGCGCCGGTCTCGGCGACGTTGAGTTCGACGAGTTCGTCATAGCGGCGCTGCATGATCTCCCCCATCCGGGTCAACACCGCCGAGCGTTCCTGAGGTGACATCCGCGGCCACGGTCCGTCGTCGAACGCCGCGCGTGCGGCGCGCAACGCCTCCTGGACGTCGGTGACCGTTCCTTGTGGCACCGTTCCGATGACGGTCTCGGTGGCCGGGTTGATCACCGAGATCTGTTCGGAACCGGTTCCGTCGGTCCATTTTCCGTTGATGTAAAGACCACTAGTGCGTTCAGCCACGGCAACGGTCCTTTCTCGACAGGCCAGGGTGGTAATCAGGCTGTGCGCGGAAAGCGCAGCAGCTCGCGAGCGTTGGTTTCGGCGATCCTGGCCACCTCGTCATCGGGAACCTTGGCCAGCACCTCGGCCGCACGCTTGCGGGTGTTGGGCCAGTTGGAGTCTGAATGCGGAAAGTCGCTTTCAAGCATCATGTGGTCAACACCTACCTTGTCGCGATTGATCAGACCGTGCTCGTCGTCGATGAAGCAGGTCCAGAATTGCCTGTAGAACAATTCTGATGGGCGGGTTTCGAAGTCGATGTCCTGGTAGTAGCGGTGACGTTCCCAAGTGAAGTCGATGCGCTCCAACATATAGGGCACCCACCCGATGCCTCCCTCAGCCAGGGAGAACTTCAGGTTCGGGAACTGCTGCAACTTGCCAGAGAACAACAGATCGACGGTGGTCCACCAGGAATTGGTCGCGAAAATAGCGATCGCCACTGCAAAGGGTACGGCGTTGCTTTGCAGCGTACTCGCGACGAACGGAGCACCAGAAAAGGAGAATCCGGGCACATAGCCCCCGGCCCCGAAGTGCAGTGACAACGGGATATCGGCATCGGAGCACAGCTGCCACAACGGGTCCCAGTGATCGGTGTGGAAGGACGGCAAACCGAAGGGCACCGGCGTGTCCGGGAAGGAGATGGTCCGGGCACCCATCGACGCAAGACGTTCGGTCTCCTTGACCGCCAGATCGATGTCCCAGAACGGGACGATGCCCATCGGAATGTAGCGGTCGGGAGCCGTAGCGCACCACTCCTCGATGTAGAAGTCGTTCCATGCCTGGACACACAGCACCGCGAGATCACGGTCCGTGGCGCGGAAGAAGGTGCTGCCGGCGAACCCCGGGAACGACGGGAAGCACAGGGCGGCCTGCACGCCATCGACGTCCATATCCTTGACCCGCGCCACCGGGTCATAGCATCCCGGGATCATGTCCTCGTAGCGCAGCGGATCGACGCCCCATTCCTCACGCGGCTTCCCCGCCACGGCATTGAGGCCCAGCGTCGGATACGCGTCGCCGTTGTAGTGCCACAACTGGGACCCGTTGACTTCTTTGATCTGGGGAGCCACATCGTGCAGGCCGCGCGGCAACCGGTCGAGCCACACTCGCGGGTGCTCCACGAGGTGGTCATCCACGGAGATGATCTGATGGTGATCCTGCAGAGGCATCGTGGTCCTCCAATCATGCGGGCTAGCCCCACATGTGATCGGCAATACTACAAATATACCTATATTTAGTATTCGGTCAACTCACGCCGCCACTCGATTCGACCGCGGTCAGGTGTTGCGTCGAGCCGTGCCGCGATAGCCGAAGAACCGCTCGAAGTTCGCGTCGTTGATGGGCTGACGAGCGTTGCGTTCGGCGGTGTCGAGCAGCAGTTTCAGACGCTTCTGGGCTTCCTCGACCCCAGGGGCACCGTCGGCCCGCAACCGGGCCAGGTGCTGTTGTTGCAACTCGATCTCCTGGTGGAGCCGTGCCCCGGCCTCGCCGTAGGTCAAGAGGTCGTGATCGTCGTCGTCGGGGCGTTCGGGGCCGCGGTCCCGTGGGCCGGGAGTCGACTTCGCTTCTCCGCTCATGCGTTGCAGAATCCAGCGTCGACCGGCAGGCATACACCGGTCACGTGGCGCGCCTGATCCGAGACCAGCCAGGCGAGCGCGTCGGCGACGTCACTGGGTTCGATAAGCGTAACGCCGGGCAGCACGTTGCTGAGATTGCTGATCGGGTTCGCCGCCGCTTCGCCGATCCAGTTCTCGAAAGCGGCGTTTTGCACCATGCCCGAGTTGACGCCGGTGGGCAGGATGGCGTTGACCCGGATGTTCTGGCGCCCCAGGAGGTTTGCGAAAACCCGCATAAGGCCTAGGATTCCGGCCTTCGCCGCGGTGTAGCCGTCCAACCCGCCCCACCCGCCGGTGAATCCCTTGACTGCCGCGGTCGAACTGGTCATCACGACCGACCCGCCACGTCCGGCCACGACCAGCGCGGGCGTGGTGACCTTCACGGTGTTCCAGACTCCGACCAGCATGACGTCCAGTGCGTCGCGAAAGGCGCGAACCTCGTCGACCTCCGATGGGTAAGCGCATCCGCCGGCATTGGCCACCACAATGTCGGCCTGCGCCACACCCAGCGCGGTCGTGCCATCGCGAAAGGCCCGGCGCAGTTGCTCGATGTCGCGCACGTCAGCGACCTGGGCGCTGGCGCGGCGCCCCTCCTTCTCCACTAGGCGACACGTCTCATCGAGTTCTTCGCGACTACCCATGTCGTAGGGGATGGTGTCGATGTTGGCACAGATATCGACCGCGATGATGTCGGCGCCGTCAGCGGCCAGTCGCACTGCGTGAGCGCGGCCCTGCCCCCGCGCGGCTCCGGTGATGAACGCAACGCGCCCGGACAACGAAGCCACTACACTCCCGGAGTATCCTAATGTTCGACTATTTGAGGTCAACGTACGTGGCGGGTCGACAAAAAGTCAAGGCACGTAGAGCATGCCCGCCATCGACGGCCACCACCGAGGAAGATGAGGCATATGCACCCGGCCACCCGCGCCACGGCCAGCCACGAAATCGTCGACCGGATCCGGCGCGGCAAGATTTCGCTTGGCGTCGCTCAGGCGATCGTGCGGCGCATCGCCATCGACAACTTGTCGACGGGCAGCCCGTTGCCCACCGAACAGGCGATGGCGACCCAGTTCGGCGTCGGCCGAGCATCGATCCGCGAGGCCCTGCGGCTCCTAGAACTGCAAGGCATCGTCGAGATCCGCCGCGGCAACGGCGGAGGTCCCATCGTGGGATCCTCGGCCCCGCAACGCTTTGGCGAGACGATGACAATGCACCTGCAGGTCCGGCACGCCACTATGCGCGACGTCAACGAGGCCGTTATCTACCTCGAGCCGCTGGCCGCAGAACGCGCAGCCCTGCTGGTCGGCGAGGGCCTCGCGAGCAAAGAGGCCATCGCCGAGATGGTCGAGGAAAGCCGGCGCGGGATGGCCCGGGTCAGCGAGCGCCCGTTGTCCAGTCAGGCCTACGTCGATTCGGGCAGCCAGTTTCACACCCTGGTGCGCGAGATTAGCCCGAATCCGGTACTGGACCTGCTCGCCGAATCCGCCAGCCACATCTATAGCAGCCGCACTGCCCACGGCGGGGCCAACCTGTTCACGCCCGAGACCCGTATTCGGCTGCACCTCGACCACATCAGGATCGCCGACGCGATCCAGCATGGGGACGGCGATTCAGCGCGGCGGCTGATGCGCGAACATATGGCTTCGGCGTCCGAGGCCATCTTTGACGCCTCCCCCGAACTGGCCGACGAATTGGTCGATTGGCAGTAACCGGCATTGCGGGTCCGCCAAGCGGTCCTGTCTTCAACGCCTTGTCGATGTGAGCTGCTGGACGAGCTTGTACTTTTGAACCTTGCCGGTCGGGGTGGTTGGCAGATCTTCGGCTCGGTAGAACACCACCCGCTTGGGTACCTTGAAGCGCGCCAGCTTTGCCCGGCACATATCGAGCACATCGTTTTCGGTGAGCGTCGCATCAGCTACCGGAACGACTACGACACAACCGATCTCGCCCCAGCGGTCGTCCACCAGACCGACGGCGAAGACCTGGCTGATCTGGTCATGCGCAGCCAGCAGGTCCTCAATCTCCTTGGGCATCACCAGCTCGCCGCCGCTTTTGTACAGCTCCTTTCGCCGGCCGGTTACCTGCAGATAACCGTCGGCGCGCACCCGACCGAGGTCTCCGGAGAAGAGCCACCCGTCGCGCAGGGTCGCCACGGTCTCCTCGGGCCGGTTCCAGTACCTCAACATCGCGGTCGGTCCCGATGACACCAACTCGCCTTCCTCGCCGCTGGGCAGATCTTCGCCCGTTTGCGGATCCACCGCCTTGTAGACAACGAGAGCGTCGGTGCCCGGAACCGATGCGGCACCGGCCATTTTCGGTTTCCCGGCGGTTTCGGATGTCAGGCGCAGCGAATCCTCGGGCCGCGTCAGTGTCATCGCGCCACCGCATTCGGTCATCCCGTAGCCGGTGACGATCTCGCTGACCCCGAAGTCTTGTTCGATCCGCTGCCACAGCCAGATCGGCGCCGGCGCCGATCCGCACAAAATCGCGTTCAGGGAGTCGAGGTCGTACTGCTGACGGGCCGCACTTTCGATCATCGCGACAGCCATTGTGGGAACACACAGAATGTCGCTGGCGCGGTGGCGCTCGATACCTGCGAAGTAACTCTCGGCGCTGAATGTGGTCTGTGGAATGATCGCCCCGCCGACGAACATGATCGACAGCAATCCTTCGATATAACCGAACATGTGATAGCAGGGCAGGGAGAACAGTATGCGCCTGCCGTCCTGGTAGGCGCGTGTCAGTGCCGATGCATACGCCGTCCGCAGCACCGCGTCGTGGGTGACCAGGACCCCCCTTGGTGAACCGGTGGTGCCGGAGGTGTACAGCATGTCGCTGGCATCGTGGGAATCAACGACCAAACCGGCGCTGGCGCCGCGGTTCTCGTCTCCGAGGGCGGCGAGGCCGGCCACCGTCAAACGGCCCGGCCGCGCCCGGCCATCGGTGTCGAGCAGGACCACAGTGCACGGTGTGCTCGGCGTCGATGAATCCCAGCCCGGCATGATCCCATCCAGCATCGATTGGTAGTCGAGGGCGCGAAAACCCGTCATGGTGACCACTACCCGGCATGCCGAGTCGGCAAGGACGTAACGCAGTTCGTCCTGCCGGTAGAGGAAGTTAAGCGGGACCGCGATCGCGCCGACCCGGGCGATCGCGAATTTCACGGTGACGAACTGCGGGTAATTCGCCATGATCATGGCGACCCGATCGCCGGGGCGAACACCGAGTGCAACAAGACCGTCGGCCAGCCGCCGGGACTCGGCTGCCACCTCCGAGTAGCCAAGCTGCGCGTCGTCGCTCAGCACGACGGGGCGGCTGCCATACCGGCCGGCGCAGGTGTCAAGCCACCCGGCGAGCGTCTGCGCTCGCCACACCGGGAAGCGCTGGGACAGTGCCTCTCTTCGCGCCTCGATGTCGGTGATCAACGGCCCGGTCGAACCATGTTGGGGGCGTTGCTATCCCACCGGATTGGTGCCGAGCTTCGCGTTCGACATGTCACTGATTTCCGCCCAGCGCTTGGTGATCTCCTCCAGACTCGGCGGTTCGCCGAACGTGACACCGTCGTTCTGAAACTGTGCCACCCGCTGCACCAGACCGCCGCCGACGACGAACACCGAGCCGGATTGCTGATTCTCTTCGGACACCAGGTAACCGACGGCCGGCGCGACATGGTCCGGGCCCAGTTTGTCCAGGACCTCCTGGGGCGCGATATCGGCGGTCATCCGGGTGGCCGCCATCGGGGCGACCGCATTCGCCGTGATCTGGTACTTGGCACCTTCGATCGCCAGCGTGTTGACCAGACCGACCAACCCCAGCTTGGCGGCTCCATAGTTGGCCTGACCGAAATTGCCGTATATCCCGCTGGTCGAGGTCGCCATCACAACGCGCCCGAACTTCTGCTCACGCAGGTAGGGCCACGCCGCCCGAGTAACCTGATAGCCGCCGTGAAGGTGCACGTTGATCACGGCATCCCAGTTCTCGTCGGTCATTTTGTGGAACGCTCCATCACGGAGGATCCCCGCGTTGTTGACCACACCGTGCACGGCCCCGAACTGCTCGATAGCGGTCGCGACAATCGCCTCGGCACCTTCCCGGGTGGCCACACTGGAGTAATTGGCGACCGCCCGGCCACCGTCACCGCGGATCTCCTCGACCACCGCGTCGGCCATGCTGCGGCCCGATCCGGAGCCGTCTCGAGCCCCGCCAACGTCGTTGACGACGACGAGTGCGCCGTTGGCAGCAAGGAATTTTGCGTACGAGCGGCCCAACCCTCCCCCGGCTCCGGTGACAATCACGACCCTGTCTTGCACTCCAGGCACTTCTGCTTCCTCCACTGGTGTTGACGCGCTGACGGCTCAGTTTAACCTAAATTAAAATATCGACGGACGTCAAGCACCGCGGTCGGCTGGCGCAACAGGTCTGGCGAGCACTGTTCATATCTCGGACACGAGCGAGAATTTGACGCTCCGATTACCAGCTAGAGTCCCAAGCATGGTGAGCGGCGCGTCGCGGGTGGCCTACTTGGAGACGGGCCTAGCCGTGCTCTCCGATCTTGGTTACGGCGGGCTCAAGTTGGCCGAGGTGTGCAACCGGCTCGGGGTCACCACCGGCTCGTTTTATCACTATTTCGACAACTGGCCGACGTACACGAAAGAACTGGTGGAGCACTGGCGCCAGGCCAACACCGTCCGGCTGGTCGAGTGGATCCGAACAGAACCCGATCCACGACAGCGCATCGGCACCATCATCGACGTCGGCTTGAATCTGCCGCATCGCGCCGAAGCCGCGATCCGGGCTTGGAGCAGCGCGGATTCCGATGTGCATGCGGTACAAGTCGACGTCGACAACGAGCGCCACCAGATCCTGCGCGAGTCCGCGTTGGAGATCTTGCACGATGAACGGCAGGCCCAGCTGTTCGCCGACTGGGCGGTCTACCTGCTCGTCGGCTACGAGCAGGCGACCCTACCTCCCGACAAGGCCGCTCTGGAGTGGATCGTCGCTCAGCTGCTCGACGCGCTCGATGCTGGCCGGTTCACCTCGGTCCCCCCCAGTTGAGCTTGATGCGCCATCCCCCTCACAACGGCGCCGTGACGCCATAGGCACTGCCTTAGCGACCGGCCTCGCGGCCCACTACCGATACGAATGAGACACAACTGCCGGGCCGGCCGCCGAGGTTGTGGGTGAGCGCGGTGCGCGGGTCGGGCAGTTGCCGCTGGCCGGCCTCGCCGCGGAACTGCAGCCAGGCTTCGTAGAGCATCCGCAGCCCGCTGGCGCCCACCGGGTGCCCGAACGACTTCAAGCCCCCGTCCGGGTTGATTGGCAATCGTCCGTCGGCATCGAAATCACCGGCCAACACGTCTTTCCAGGACTGACCGGGATCGCTGAAGCCGAGGTCTTCCATCAGGACGATCTCGGTGGGGGTGAAGCAGTCGTGCACCTCGGCCAGGGAGAAGGCGGTACGGGGATCGTCGATTCCCGCCTGCTGGTAGGCATCCCGGGCGGAGCGCACAACTTCGGGAAAGCTCGTGTAGTCGTAGCTCGGGTCCATCGCGCCGCGCCCCGAGCCCGCGACCAGCGACAGCGCTCGCACGTACATCGGCGTTTCGGTGTAGTCACGCGCGTGCTCGGCGGGCACGATGATCGCGCATGCGGCACCGTCGGACACCCCGGAGCAGTCGAACACGCCGAGCCGTCCGGCCACCTTGGGCGCCTTGTCGATCGTCTCCTTGGCGACGGGAGACCGGAACTGCGCTTTAGGGTTATGAGCACCGTTGGCATGGTTTTTCCATGCCACGTGTGTCATTGCGTCACGCATCTGCTCAGCGTGGACGCCGTATTTCGCGCAGTAGGCCGGGTCGAGCAGGGAGAAGGCGGCGGGCGCGGTCATTGACAGTTCGGGCGCGGTGCCATCGCCGGGCGGGTCCTGACGCAGCAGCCCCGAAAATCCCGAATCTTTCAGCTTCTCCACCCCGACCGCCATCGCGACGTCGTAGGCACCGCTGGCGACCGCGTAACACGCGTTGCGGAACGCTTCGGATCCACTGGCGCACATGTTTTCCACCCGAGTGACCGGCTTGTCCCCGATGCCCAGCGGCCGGCTCAGGGTCAATCCCGACATTCCCGAACTCAGGGTGCCCAGCCAGTAAGCATCGATGTGGTCCCTGTCCAGCTTCGGGACCGACGTCATACACTCGGTGACCGCCTCCACCAGCAAGTCGTCGGCAGAACTGTCCCACCGCTCGCCGAACCGCGAGCAGCCCATGGCCACCACCGCGACCTTGCCCGCTATTCCCTTGCTAGCCATCGCGTTTCCCGTCCAATCGAGCCTTCCAGAAGTAGTTGTGCACATGGCCCGCAGTGAACAGGCGCCGAAAGGTGAAGCCCACGGCCGAGCCGACCTGGATTCGTTCGGGTTCGGCGTCGGCCACTTCGCAGGTGAATCGCCCCCCGCCGGTCACGTCGACGACGGCTTGCACGACCGGCGGTGATGGTGAGTACGCCAGGTGATCAACGGTGTAGGTGGCGACGGTGCCGCGCAAGCCCGCGACCGGTATGACGCTCATCCGGTCGGTTGCGCCACAGCCCTTGCACACCCTCGCCGGTGGCAAGTGAACGAAACCGCAAGCGTCACAGCGTGAACCGCAGAGGCCGAATTTCCATGGCGTGGATCGCCCGGCGGCCGGCCCCGACGCCCGGTCCGGTTCGGGGCGACGCGGCGGTTCCAGCTCGACCAGCCCGCGCCAGGAGAGGTACGTCAGGTGGGCGACGGGCAAGCCGCCGGCCCGTTGCGCAGTGACCGGCCGCGGTTGACGCGCCTTCGGCAGCGCAGTGGTGGTCCGCAGGAGCATCGCGTCACAGCCATCGACCGCCGACACCACCAGGACGGTCTCCCCCGCATCGGCGATATCCAGCACACTGCACAGTGCGAGTGCGGCGTCGCAGGCGCCCGAGAAGCCGATGGGTGAGGTGACCACCGACTTCTCCCCCTTCACCAAGGTTGCCGCTCGCTTGACGATCCCGCTGTTCGGGCAGGTGAGGACCACGTGGTCGGCACCGGCCAGCCCGGCGGTGTCGAGCACGCGCTCCACCGCCGTCCGGATGAGTGCTGCATACCGCTCGGCGCCGAACCGTTCCTCCCACTGCTCTCCGGTCACCGAAGTCGTTGCGCGCCAACGGTCCAGGAATTCCGCCGTGAGCGACGTCGTGGCGATCACCTCGGCGATAGCGGGACCCGCATCGCCGAACAGTAGGGCGGCCCCGCCGTCGCCGCCGAGCTTCTCGTCGGCCGATCCGGGCCGGCCCACCCGGACGTCGGCGCTGACCGCGAGGCCACCGGTGTTCGCCGCGGCGAGAAGCGCGGCAAACCCGCTGCGGCCCGAACCACAGAAGTCGACCGCGAGGCAATCGGCGGGCAGACCGAGCGCGGCGTGAATTGCGGTGGCGTTTGTCTTGTCGGCGTAGGCCGGCGTGCTGGTGGCGAAATACAGCGCGCCCGCGGCGCGGACACCAGGTATATCGGCGGCGGCGGCGACCGCCATGGTGGTGGCGTCCTCGTCGAACGCGGCGACGACCCGATCACCCCGGCGCAACCCGATGTCGACACCGGCCAGCCGGTAGCGGGGCAGGTAGCCGGCATAGCCGAGCAACCGTGTCATGACGGGGCGCCGCGGAATATCGCGGCGATGCCTTGACCGCCGCCGATACACATCGTCTCCAGCGCCAGGCCGCCGCCCCGCCGACGCAGCTCATACAGCATCGTTGCCAGGATCCGCACCCCGGTGGCGCCGATCGGATGTCCCAGTGAGATGCCGGAACCGTTGACGTTCAGCCGGTCCTCGACGTCGTCGAGCTTGACGCCCCAACCGGCCAGCACGGCCAGCACCTGCACCGCGAACGCCTCGTTGAGCTCGATCAGCGCCAGGTCGTCCAACCCCAAACCCGTTCTCCGGAAGAGCTTTTCCACTGCGCCGACGGGCCCGATGCCCATCCGCGACGGCTCGCAGCCAACCGCCGCCCAGCCCTCGAGGTAGCCGAGCGGTTCCAGGCCGAGATCATCGAGCCGGTCCTCGGCTACCACCAGGCAAGCCGCCGCGGCGTCGTTCTGCTGACTGGAGTTGCCGGCCGTAACCGTGCCGTCCGCCATGACCGGGCGCAGCCGGCTCAACGTCTCCGGGGTGGTGTCCGGACGGATGCCCTCGTCGCGGTCGAACACCACCGGCTCAGCTTTGCGCTGCGGCACCTCGATGGCGACTATCTCGTCGTCGAACCGGCCCGCCCGCTGGGCCGCAGCGGCGCGCTGGTGGCTGCGCGCGGCAAAGCTGTCGGCGGCCTCGCGGTCGACACCGTAATCGGTGGCCAGGTTCTCAGCGGTCTCGATCATGCCGCTGATCGCGCCGAACCGCCAGATCGGCTGCGATAATTCGCGGCCGCGATCAAGCCGGTCATAGAGCATCTGGTTGCCGGACCGCGAGCCCCACCGAGCAGTGGTGGTGTAGTGCTCGATATTGCTCATCGATTCGACACCGCCGGCCAGCACGACGTCCGCGGCACCGGTTTGCACCATCATCGCCGCGGTGAGGACGGCCTGTAGTCCGCCGCCGCAGCGGCGGTCGATCTGCAGTCCGGGCACGCTGATCGGCAGGTTGGCGTGCAGCGCGGCCCACCGTCCAATGCACGGCGCCTCGGAATTGGCGTAGGACTGTGCGAAGACGACGTCCTCGATGGCACCCGGATCGACAGCGCTGCGCTCGACCACGGCCTCGATGACCCGCGCAGCGAGATCCTCGGCGCGCAGCGGACGCAGACTGCCGCCGAACGCCCCGACGGCAGTGCGAAGCGGGCAGACGATCGCCGCCCGCTTCACGCGTCGCCCCGCCAGCGTCCGGCGGACGGATCCATCAGCGCGGTCAAACGCTCCTCAGGCAGCCAGATAATCGTTTCCAGCTCCAGCGCATCGAGGTAGCGCACCCGACCGGACCGCAGGTCCTCCAAACGTAGCCGTGGAGTATTGGCTGAGGTATCGAAATTCACTGAGACTTGGGCGAATTCATTGCCGATTACCGGGCCCACGCTCGGCACGTCCACAGAATCAGCGTCACCGAATTCAATGGTCATCGCGGGCTCAGATCAGGAAGCCGAGCGTGGGAATCGGCCGGTCATTGTCCACCAAGACGACCTTCTTGTACGCCAAGCGCAACTCACCGTCCTGACGACGCACCCGGTAGGTCACTCGGCCGCCCCACAGGTGGGTGCCGCGCGCGCGGGATTCCAGCACCATGAAGTTCGCGCCTACCTCAAGGTCGACTCCACCGTTGGAATTGGCCCGGCCGCCGAGGAATTCGATGTTGGATAGCAACCGCCGTAGGTTGGACGGCGGCGACTGCGCGTAGCGTTTTCCAGTGCGGATCTGCTTGAGCCGGGTGGCGATGCGGCTGCGGTTGTCGTAGATCACCGACATCTCGCGCGATGGGTCATTGGTTGAGGCCGTGGGGACCCAGTAGAGCGCGTCATCGGTCCACAAAGCCTCCCAGGCGTCGTAGTCGGATTCGTCGGCATGGCGCGCTTCGCGGTAGAGGAACTGCTCCACCTCCCAGCGATCGAAACCGTCGGGCACCGGACCCGGCGCGGTGGCGTTGTTCAGCATGCTCGTCACGTTTGCGCCTCCATCAGCATCTTGTAGTGCGACCAAAAACCGCGCATCCCGGTCTCATCGGTGGCGCCGCCGATGGTGAAACCGTTCTCGTCGAGGCGTTCCCTATTGAGGCCGCGACGCACGTCCAGCCACTCGGGCGTCAGGGCCTCGAGGCCGAGCTGGTTACGCTCATACATCTCGGTGTCATCGGCCAGCAACATGCCGGCCGGTCCCACCGAGCCCATGCACTGCGACACCATCCGCTTATTCAACTCCGCTGCGCCGACCAGCTGGACGGCCGTGGAGTACTGAACGCACTCGCCGACCGCCATCGGTTGGATGTTGAATACCTGGATCTCGGCGATGAACAAGTTCGGGAATATCATCACGTGGGGGCCGCCCTCAACGAGGATCTGCTCGGCCTCGGCACCGTAGCGTTTTCTTATCGCCGCGACATAGTCGGGTACCCGGTCCTCGGTGGTGCCGAACCAGCGCATCGGCTCGGCAAACTTCCGGAACTCCGGGCGCAGGTCGTTTTCGCTGTGACCTTTGCCTAAGTCCCGGGTCACCGCGATCGAGGAATCACTGTACAGAGCACCGATAGGACTGCCGGTGACACCGAATATTGAGCCGTGCACGAACTGCGGGTGATACCCATCGGTTTCATTCTCCGCCAGCAGTTTCCAGTTCGCGCGTGTCTGATGCTGCAGCCAGCCGGCGGTGAGCTCGACTTCACCTTCCGGCGACAGCGTGGCCAGCCGGTCGATCTCGCCGGCGGCAGCGCCGAGATGCTCAGCAAGGCTGGGTCCGTCGGTGGCAAAACTGCCGAATACAAAGCCACGGTGGGTGTCCATGCGCGGTACCCGCCCCAGTCGCAGGTCCAGCTCCCGCTGGCCGTAGCCCTTGAAGAACGGGAAGCCAACGAGCTCGCCGGTGTTGCGATACGTCCACCCGTGGTAGGGGCAGCGGAAAGTCGACGAGTTACCTTTCGCATCGGCGCAGACCTGATTGCCGCGGTGCGCGCAGCGGTTGAGCAGCAAGTGTAGCTGCCCGTCCCGGTCTCGGGTCATGATGACGTCCTGTAGCCCCAGCCGCTTCCGCATATAATCGCCCGGTTGGGGCACTTCGCTTTCATGACCGACGAAAACCCAAGTGCGATACCAGATCTTGCGTAGTTCCTCGGCGAAGATATCCGGGTCGGTGTAGAGCGACCCGTGCACCTTGTCGTGTTTGATCAATCGCTCGTAGCGACTGCCGGCGTCGGCGGTCGATTCGATCAGTGACGTCACTGTTATGGCTCCTCTCGGGACAATTCGCGCGAAATACGTTGCGCGATAATGTCGGTGCAAAGCTTCGGGGTCATTGTCGTACCGCACCGAACTCCGGACGCCGCTTTGCGCGAAACGCCTCGACGCCCTCGGCGAAGTCATCACTACCGAACAGCCGTGCCTGGTTGTCAGCCTCGCGGTCGAGGATCTCCAATGGGCTGAGTGAGGTAGCCACGGAGAGCAACGATTTGATCGCCCCGTAGGCCCGTGTAGGACCGGCGGCCAGTCGCGCGGCATCGGCCAGCGCAACCTCTAACGCCGTTCCCGGCTCAGCGAGCGCATCGGCGAGGCCCATCTCCAATGCTGCGGGCGCGTCGATAGGGCTCGGCATCATCAGCATCTGGCGGGCGCGGGCGATACCGACCCGCGTCGGCAGTGAGGCGAATATTCCCATGTCGCCCGCCAGTCCGACACTGGTGAACGTCGTCGCGAAACGCGCATTCCTGGCGGCGACGACACGGTCGCACGCCGCGGCAAGCGCGACGCCCGCGCCGTAGGCAGAACCCTCCACCGCGGCGACGACGGGCTTGGGCGTGTTCCATATCGCGCGAATTACCTTCTGCGCCAGCTGTACCCGCTCCAAGGCCGGCTCCAGCGCCATCGGCTTCATCGAGGCGATGTCACCGCCCGAGCAGAATGCCGGGCCCGCACCCGTCAGCACGATGGCCCGGATCGAGCTGTCCGCGTCCGCAGCCTCCAGCACTTTGGCAAGCTCGAGCCGAACCGGGATGTCGATCGCGTTTCGCCTCTCGGGCCGGTTCAGCGTGACAACCCGTACCGCACCGCGGTCTTCGACCACAACACAGTCGTCGCTCATTGGCCGGTGAATTTCGGTTTGCGGCGTTCGATGACAGCCCGTAGGCCTTCCAGCGCGTCGGCGGTCCCGGACAGCTCCGAGACGGTGCGCGCCTCTTCGGCCAAACGCTGCTCGACCGATGAACCTATTCCGCTCCACACCAGTCGTTTCGTGGCCGACAGTGCCTTGGCCGGCATCGCTGCCAGTTCAGTCGCCAGTTGTTCTGCACGGCTTGGCAACTCATCATCGTCGACTACCTCGGTGATCAACCCGATCTCAAGCGCCTCGGTGGCCGTCAACGTCGGGTTGGTCAACAGAATTCGCAGCGCGTGACGCAGACCGACCAGCTGGGCCAGCGTGACCGACGAGCCGCCGTCCGGCGCCATGCCGACCCGGACCGCACCCGAGAAGAACTTCGCCGATCGCGCCGCGACGACGATGTCGGATGCGCACACCAATCCCAGCCCGCCGCCGCCGGCGGCGAAACCCTGCACCGCGGTCACCACCGGCGCCCGAAGCTGAATCAATGCAGCAGCGGCCAATTGCAGCCACGCCGTCGCCTCGCGCAGGTAGTCCGGGAGACTCGAGCCCTTGGACTCGAAGGTGTGGATATCACCGCCGGCACAGAAATTGCGGCCCTCACCGGTAAGCAGAACCACTCGTACCGCGGGATCTGCGTGACACGCCAGTACCTCTTCGTGCAGCGCCCTGAGGAGTTCGACGTTCATCCCGTTCGACGCCTCGGGTCGATTCAGACGCAGCCGAGCGACGCCGTCGGCGACGTCGAGCACGACTGGCGCGGTGGTTCCTGCAACACTCATCGCTTCACTCCTCGCTGCCGAAAAGCGGCCACCCCATTCTGTCCGGCGTGTCCGCAGACATGGTCCACTACGGAATCGATTTCGTCTTCCAATCCTGCGGATAATGCAACCTCGAGGCCGCCATACACCAGCCGCTTGATCGAAATGACGGCCTCGCGCCGGCGCGCAGCCAGGTCGGCGGCGAACCGCCGCACGCCGTCGTCGAAGTCGGGCTGCGGAAAACCGCGATATGCCAAGCCGAGACGCACCGCGTCCGCGCCGGAGATCCGGTCGCCCGATAACAACAGACCCAGCGCCTGCTGGCGGCCGACCAGCCGAGCCAACCGCTGAGTGCTGCCACCGCCGGGGATCCACCCGAACTTGATGTGGTTGTCGGCAATCCTGGCGTCCTCGCTGACCAGCACGATGTCGCAGGCCTGCATCAGCTCGAAGCCGCCCGCCATCGCGACGCCTTCGACCGCCGCAACCACCGGGACGTCGACCCGGGCGATGGCTTCGCAGGCGCGGCGGAACGCCACGAAAAGTTGGCGCAGCGCATCAGGCCCTTGCGGGCGAAGCCGCTCCACTTCATCGAAATCGCCTCCAGCGCAGAAGTTTCCCTCCGCACCCCGGATGATGACAACGGTGATAGTAGGGTCGTTGCCCAACTCGACGATCGCCTTCTCCAGTTCACCGCTCAGCGCGACGGTGATGGCGTTCATCCGTTCGGGTCGATTGAGCGTGATCCACGCGATCCCATCGGTAACATCGCTGCGCACAAGTGTCATGTGGGCAGCCCCTTGTTGAGACCCGTACGCACCACACGGGTGCCGCGCTCGGTCAACGATCGAGCAGTCTCGCGCTGGTCAACCAGCGACACAGCCATGAAATACCCTTCCCTACCGGAACCTGGAATCACGATTTCTAATCCACGTTAAACTAACTTGACGGCGGTCACAACAGCCGCCCGGACGAGGAGCAGAGAATGGACCTTGGATTGGCAGGGGCCCGGGTGGTGGTGACCGGAGGCGCATCCAACATCGGGCGTGGCATCGTTCACGTGTTCGCTGCGGAGGGTGCCCGAATCGTGATCAGCGATATCGACAAGCCTCAGGCGGAGCGGGTGCGCGGTGAAGCGCAGGCCAAAGGCGCGCCGGAAGTCGAACTCGCGATTGATGACTTGACCGTTCCCGGCGGAGCCGCGTCCGCGATTGGGACCGCCGTAAACAACTGGGGCGGCATCGATGTCTTGGTGAACAACGCGGGGTGGAGCGTGCCCGGCTTCATCGCCACCGACACCGATCGTGACAAATGGCAGCGCACCATCGAAATCAATCTTTTCAGCGCTATCGCCGCCACCCAGGCCGCGATCGGTCCGATGAAAGAGGCCGGCGGCGGCGCGATCGCGTTCATCGCCAGCGACGCCGCGTTCGGACAGATCCGTCAAGGCGTCTACGGCGCGTCAAAGGCTGCGGTGGTAGCCCTGGCCCGCACCGTGGCGCACGAACACGGCCGCCACGGGATCAGGTCCAACGTCATCTGCCCTGGCCTGGTGATTCCCGAGGGTCCCGAAGCGGTCGGCGAATCGAGTCTGTGGGCCGTCGGCCAGGAGAACGTGTTCAACCAGGACCAGATCGACTACATGGTGAAGGGCACCCCGCTGCGCCGCCTGACCAGCGCCGAGGACATCGGCCGGGCCGCTGCATGGTTCTGCTCACCGACGGCGGCTCGGCAGGTGACCGGGCAGCTCATCTCGGTCAGCGGCGGCTACACGATGCCGTAAGTCAGGACGGAAGTCCTGGAACACTGATCCGGTCGAGTCGGGCCGCCCAGTGTTTGCTGTCAGTCCTGGCCGATCCGACCGACGTCGTCCGGCGGCTCACTCGGCGCCGGGGCTACCGAAATACTCTTGACCTGGTGGTGGGCGGTATCCCTGCGCCGAGTTCCGCAGCTGCCAGATGTGTTCAGGGCACAAATTATCGACGGCATAGGAGACCAGATAATTTGCCGCGAACTCGTCGTTGGGAGTCACATCGTGTTTCACATCACCCATCACCTGGGCGTAGCCCTCGCCCGCGCCGACCTTGCCGCAGATCCCATAGCCATAGCCGACCGCGTCATTGTTCGGAAACCAGTAGTACCGCCGCACCTGCACGTTGTACACGAACTCCACTTCGGGCGCGGGTTTGGCGTGTGCCTGCGGTGCTAGTGTCCCCACGGCCCCGCCGCCGGCGACAATGCCCACGATCAAGGCAACCACTGATGCGCGACGGTTCATGGCTGACATCCTTTGTGTATTCCCTGGTCCACGGCGCCGATTCAGGGAGTCTAGATTAGAGGAGACCAACAAATTTCCGGGGAATTGTCAAGACCTGTTTGGTTTACGATCGTTTACCTCCTTACTGACAGTCCGCCCGCCCTGGGACGTAACAGTCGGGAATGATCCAGTCGCTCAACGGATCGTCAGGGTTGACGCGTTGCGACCTATTGGCAGTTGAGCCTTGCCTGGTTCGAGACGCGCTGGCCCAGTCGGCGGTTGCGCCGCGACTGGTTGGAATTTGCGCAGTTGTCATGCGGCACTCATCGTCCGACGAAGTTGGCCCCGCGGCCTTCCTTGAACGCGGCGATACCCTCCAGCAGGTCGTCGCTGGTCAGGGTGTGCTCTTCGAGTTCGAAAGCCAGCCGGACCACTTCGTCGGCCCGAAGCGACGTCACATGGTTCAGGGCTCGTTTCGTGCCCTGCACGGCCAACGGCGCCAGAGCCGCAATGCGCTTTGCGATTTCGCGAGCGCACGGCAATACCTCGCCCGGT
>NZ_DATMLH010000085.1:0-27248 GCF_035570115.1 Mycobacterium sp. | reverse complement strand
GTTCGAGTAACCGGGAAGCCGCCGCTGTTTGTTGCAGGCCAACTGATTTAGCCGGTGCTGTAAGCCCAATAGTCATACGAGCCGCCGGGCACCGGGCACAGGCCGTGGTATGCGGCCAGCACGAACTGCCCCGCTTGTTGCAAGGTCAGCTGCGGATTGTCGTGCACCAGGTCAGCGGCTACCTGAGTACCCGGCATCTGCCGAACCCACAGTCTCCTGCAGACGCTGTAGCCGTCTTCCAGCATCGCCGGATCCGTTCCGGTGACGCCCGCCGCGCGTGCGGCGGCCAGGAAATCCGGGGCGCCCTGGGGTTGCGGTATTACCGGGCTGGCGCCAGCCGGCGCGGCCAGGCCTATGGCGATGGCGGCTCCAACGGCACCGACGAGGACTTTTCCGAATCCCTTGGCCAGCCTCAGCGGGTGGGTGATGCGGTTGAGATCCACGCGAGTTTCTGCGGCGGACATTGCGGGCCTCCTCGATGTTGCGCACTTCTAGACGTTCGCTAGATATAACTCGCGTTTATCTTGTATCTCATCCAGCAAGGCCTGCGATATCGGTCACAGACGCGCCTACTAGCAGCGACGACGCACTGTCAGCCCGACACAGGTCAGAGGTGGTTTTTGGCGGTTTAGACCGATACCCGCACAGGGGTATCTGCGCCAACAGGTGACGTGCAGGACGACGAAGACGGAGGCGGACCATAATTCTTGCCGCGCTGGTTTCGGCAGGCATAGTGTTCACCACAGAAATGAGCCAAACCCACCAACCCGCCATGCCCGGAAAGCGGGATCCCCGGATCGTCATTGTCGGCGCCGGCATGGCGGGAATCGCCGTGGCTCATGCCCTCCGGCAAGCCGGCTTCACCAACTTCACCATTCTGGAAAAGGGTTCCGACGTTGGTGGTGTCTGGTATTGGAACCGCTACCCCGGCCTGCGATGCGACGTGCCTTCGCACGGTTACCAATTCGCGTTCGCACCCAAACCAGATTGGAAGCACGTCTGGGCCACCGGTGAGGAGATCCAGCAATATCACCATGAGGTCGTCGAAGCTTTGCAACTCAGCTCGCATCTGAAGCTGAGCTGCGAAGTCACCTCGGCGGTGTTCGCGCAGAACCGCTGGCGGGTATCCACGTCCGGCGGAGAAGAGATCGACGCGGACTTCGTCGTCGCCGCAACCGGTGTGCTGCACCACCCGTTCATCCCGGATCTTCCCGGCCTTGACTCGTTCACCGGGCCGGTGGTGCACACCGCGCGCTGGACTGACATCGAGACGCGGGGCAAACGGCTCGCGGTCATCGGCACTGGATCGACTGGGACACAGGTGTTTTCAGCGCTGCAGCCCGAAGCGGCCCACATCACGCATTTTGCCCGAACGCCGCAGTGGGTGATGTGGATGCCGATGGGGATGAGGCAGCCCCGCGTTGTCGGCCGGATGCTGCGGGCGTTGCCGTTCCTGGACAGGACGGTGGAATGGTCACAGCTCATCGGTTCGGACTTCCTGGTCGACGTGGCCACCCGACCGACCTGGCGACGACGGCTGGCCCAGCGGTACGCGTGGATATGCTTGCGAACCCTGGTGCGGGACAGGGATCTTCGCGCCAGGTTGACCCCTGACTACCAGCCGTTCTGCAAACGACAAGTGGTCTCGGGCAACTACTACCGGCGGATCTCCCGGCCGAATGCCAACCTCGTCAACGAACCGATCGCCGAGGTCACCAAAACCGGTCTGCGAACAACCGACGGCGTGCACCACGACCTCGACGCGATCGTGCTCGCCACCGGCTTCCAGGCCCACAACTACATGCGCCCGATGACGCTACGCGGCCGCGACGGGCTGTCGATCGATGACGCCTGGGCAAAAGGTCCTCGCGCCTGGGGAATGACCGCCATCCCCGGATTCCCCAACCTGTTCACGGTTCTCGGGCCCAACTCGCCCACCGGATCGATGTCGCTGCAATACGTTGCCGAGTTGACCGCCGGTTATATCATCGAATGGCTGCGGCGATTCCGCGACGGCGAGATCACCACTGTCGAAGTCACCGAAGAAGCCACCAGCCGCTTCGCCGACGACGTCGCCGAGGCGATGGGCCCAACCGTGTGGAACACCGGTTGCAACTCGTGGTACTTCGCCGACGATAACCACATCGATCTGTGGCCATTCGACCGCAAGCACTTGACCCGCATGCTGACCCGGCCGCAGGACGACGACTACATCCTCACCCGGTGAAGGCCACCGCGACTTCCGCCGCCAACCGGGCATTGGACAGCACCAGGGCGATGTTGGCGGCAATCGACGCGCCGTGCGTCTCGTGGTGAAAGAAGTCGAGCAGGAACGGCGTGACGTCTTTGCCGCGCACACCGGTCGTTTCGGCGGCGGCCAGGCCGGCGGCCAGCACCCGGTCGTGCAGCCCGCGATCCATCTCGTCGGCCGGCGCGATGGGGTTGGCCAGCACCAGCCCGAACCCCTCGGTGCCCAGCCGGCGTCTGGCCCGCAGCACGTCGGCGGCCTGTGCCGGCGTGTCGACCCGCCAATCCACCGGGTGGCCGGAATCGGCGAGATAGAAGCCGGGAAACCGGTCGGTGCGGTAGCCGATGACCCCGACGTTGAGGGTCTCCAGTCGCTCCAGAGTGGCCGCCACATCGAGGATCGACTTCACGCCGGCGCAGACCACCAGTACGCCGGTGTGCGAGAGGGTTGTCAGATCCGCGGACTCGTCCCAGCTGTCGCGCGCGCCGCGATGCACGCCACCCAGCCCGCCGGTGGCGAACACGGTGATGCCGGCGGACGCCGCCAAGTGCGCGGTCGCGGCGACCGTCGTCCCACCATCCCCGGCCCGCGCCGCGAGCACCGCGATGTCACGGACACTGACTTTGACCACCGCGGTGCCCTCCGCAATGCGCCGCAACGCGCCGTCGTCCAAACCGACGTGCGGCTCGCCGCCGATGATCGCAATCGTGGCCGGCACCGCTCCGCCGGAGCGCACCGCCTCCTCGATCTCGCGCGCGATACGCAGGTTGTCCGGACGCGGCAGGCCATGACTGATGATCGTGCTCTCCAGCGCGACGACTGGCCGTCCGGCGGCCAGCGCGTCCGAGACTTCGGGGTGGATACGCACGGGTTGCACCCTACGTCGCCCGGTGGGGGAAATTCAGCCGCCGGAGCTGCGGGACCGCGGGTCTAAGTCTCCTCGGGAGTTTCGATGATCTGATACGTCGGGTCGAGCATCGATACCTCGTGGATGCCGCTCTGGTTTGCCTTTCCAGTGAGCCGCAGCACCTGCCCCGGCTGGATGTCGTCGCCCTGCCCGGGCCGGAACGTGATGCGGATCTCGCCGCTGTCGTCCCCGACCACGATCCACCGAGACGTTCGGCCGCGTTTGGCGATGTCTTCTATTTGGCTGACTCGGCCTTCGACAGTGGCGCGGCGCCCCGGAATCACGTTGTCCACCGGGATCACCGTTGCTGACCCTTCCGGGTGTTCGTAGGCTTCCACGGTCCGGTTTTCACCCTGCCAAATCCGGTTCTCGACCTTCTCCACCCGTCGCGCGATACGCATTTCCAGGATGTCGGGGAACGCTTCGCGGATCCGCGACTGCACGTCGTACGGCACGATCGTGGCGGCGGCGTCCGGAATCCGGCTGACAGCACGGGAGATCTTGTCCGCGGTGCGGTCATGGAGCAGTCGTCCCAGCACCGGCGCGTACGTTCGGCGTGGCAGCAGCACGGTCACGTTGGTGTTCGGATGTTCGCTTTGTGCCTTCACCACCAGCGCATGGAGGGCTCGGATGATCTGTCGGTCCGGGCAGTCCACCACCCGAAGCCGCGTGTCGAGATCGAAATGATCCCAACGGTCCCGCAATTCCGCAGCATGTTGCGCGTCGATCATGAAATGCACCGCGATCAGCTCGTCGGCGCGCAGGCCCCTTCCATAGCGCAGCGCAGCGATCACTGCGAGGTCAAGCGAATTGACCAAGACGAAGACGCGATGTCGGGAATACTTCACCAACTCCGGGCGGTCGGTGCGGAAGGCCTCGAGGATCGCGGCCTCGGCCCGGTATTCGCGGTTGAGGCGTATCAGGGCGATGACCAGCACGGGGAAGACGACGACGACCAGCCAGGCGCCCTCGGTGAACTTCGCGATCGCGAAAATGCCCACCACGACGGTCGACAAGATGCCCGCGGACAGGTTGATCGCCAACTTGCGTCGCCAGCCCGGTTCACGATGCGTGAGGTGGTATTTGGTCATCCCGTAACCGGCCATCGAGAAGCCGGTGAACACCCCGATGGCGTAGAACGGCACCAGCGCGTTGACCGATCCGCCGCTGACCACCAGCAACGCCACCGACAGCGCCGTGAGCGTGATGATGCCGTTGGAGAACACCAGGCGGTAACCGCGTGTCATCAGCTGACGCGGCAGGAAGCGGTCGTCGGCGACGAAACTGGCCAGCGCGGGGAATCCGTTGAAACTGGTATTGGCGCCGGTATACAAAATGGCCGCGGTCGACACTTGGACCAGGACGTACATGCCGTTGCCGATTAACCCGTTGCCGAAGACGGTGCGGGCCACCTGCGACAGCACCGACGGGTATTCGTCGAGATATGGCGCGGCGTGCGTCGCATAGGTGAGGTAGCCGACGCCGGCCAGCAAGAAGCCGAGAATGCAGGCCATTGCGGTGAGGACGCGTCGCGCGTTGGTGCTCTGCGGCTTGCGGAACACGTTGACCGTGTTGGAGATGGCCTCCACACCGGTCAGCGACGAGCCGCCGTTGGCAAACGCGCGCAGGACCACCAGAATCGTGGCACCCATGACCAAACCGCTGCCCTGATGGACCGGCACCGAACCGGCGGCGTGGCCGGGATCGTATTGCGGCAAGCCCCAGACGATATGGCGGACGACGCCGACGATGATCATCAGCCCGACCATGGTCACGAACGCATAGGTTGCAATCGCAAACGGCAGGCCCGCTTCCTTCAACCCGCGCAGGTTCGCGTAGCAGATGAGGAGCACGACAGCGACCGTGATCTCCAGGCTGTATGGCCCTAGCGCGGGCAGCGCCGACGCCACCGCCACCGTGCCCGCGGCCGCTTGCACCGCTACGGTCACGACGTAGTCGATCAACAGTGCCGCCGCGGCCACCTGCGCTATCCGCGGCCCGAAGTTGTCTCGCGCCACGATGTAGGAGCCGCCGGCTTTGGTGTAGACCATCACTACCTGCCGGTACGACGCGGCCACCAGCGCCAGGATCAACAGGATGACGCCCATGATGGGAAGCAACAGGACGAATGCGGCCAGCCCGGCCTGCGGCAGCAATTCGGTCAGAATCTGCTCGGGGCCGTAGGCTGTCGATGAGATCGCATCCGGTGAAAGTGCCCCCAGCGCAACGGGATTCGACAATCTCTCAGAGGACAATTCCTCGGTGATCAACGGCTTCCCGAGAAAGATTCGCTTGCACAGATCCGAAAAAGAAAACGGTATTTCTTCCTCAGCTGATGCTGTCACACCCACATTCCCTATCCGAGATTCAGCGTTTCCCGAAGTCTAAGCTGCATTCTGCAGCCGTCGTTCGATGATCTCCGAATCTGAACCGTGGCTGTCGGGTGCCCGGTCGGCAAGCTAGTCGGCCTCGGCCCGCAGAATCTCCGTCTTTCTTTCGGCGGTTTCTCGCGCAACCCGCGCGGCCAACGCGTCCGGGTCCACCCGCGCGATCCGGGACTCGACGTCGTAGGGCACGATGATTGCGGTCGCGCCCTGGATCCGGCTGACAGCCCGCGCCATCTTGTCGGCGGTGCGGTCATGCAGCAGCCGACCCAGCATCGCCGAATACGTGCGACGCGGCAGCAGCACCGTCACCTTGGTGTCCGGATGTTCCTTCTTCACCTGCAGGACCAGCTCTTGTGCGGCTCGACTCAAATGGCGATCGGGGCAGTCGATCACCCTCAGTCGGGTGTCGTGCTCAAAGTGCTGCCAGCGCTCCTGCAACTGTGCGGCGTGATCGGCGTCGACCACGAAATGCACCGCGGTCAATTCTTCGGCGTGCAGCCCCTTTCCGTAGCGCAGCGCCTCGACTTCGGCGAGGTCAACCGAATCCACGAAAACGAACACCCGCAGTCGAGCGTACTTGGCCAACTCGGGACGCTCGGTGCGCGACATCTCCAGCACCGAAGCCTCGGCACTGTATTGCTGGTTCAGCCGTATCAAGCCGTACACCAGGATCGGGAAGACAAGAACGACCAGCCAGGCTCCCTCGGTGAACTTGGCCACCACAAAGATCCCCACCACCATCGCCGACATGACCCCCGCGGACAGGTTGACCAACACCTTGCGATGCCAGCCGTGATCGCGGTGGGTGAAATGGTGTCGACTCATGCCGAAGCCGGCCATCGCGAACGCCGTGAACACGCCGATCGCGAAGAACGGCACCAGCGCGTTGACCGAGGCGCGGGTCACCAACAGCAGTGCTGCCGCCAGCACGGTGAGCGTGATGATGCCGTTGGAGAACACCAAGCGATGACCACGCTTGGTCAGCGGCCGCGGCAGAAAACGGTCCTCGGCTACGAAACTCGCCAATGCGGGAAACCCGTTGAAGCCGGTGTTCGCACCGGTGAACAGGATCGCCGCGCTGGACGCCTGGACCAGGAAGTAGAGGATATTCCCGACCAGCCCCTGGCCGAATACCGCCCGAGCGATCTCCGAGAGCATCGACGGGTATTCGGCCACATACGGGGTCGCATGCGTGATGTAGGCAAGCCAAGCCACACCGGCCAACAAAAAACCGAGAATGCAGGCCATCACGGTCAGCACCCGACGCGCGTTATAGCCCTGCGGCGCGCGAAAGACGTTGACCGTGTTCGAAATCGCCTCGACACCCGTCAGCGACGTGCCGCCGTTGGCAAACGCGCGCAGCACCACCAGAACCGTGGCACCCATCACCAGGCCGCCGCCCTGGTGCACTGGCACCGCGCCAACAATGTGCGCCGGGTTGTATTTCGGCAAACCCCAGAAGATTTCACGAATAATGCCGACCACGATCGTCAACGTGATCATGATGACGAAGGAGTAGGTCGTGATCGCAAAGGTCCGGCCCGACTGCCGCAATCCGCGCAGGTTGGAGATACAGATCAGCACCAGCGCCCCGATGGTGATTTCCAAGTGGTAGGGGTGCAATGCGGGTAACGCCGAACACAGGGCCACCGTTCCGGCCGCCGGTTGCACCGCGGCGGTGACCACGTAGTCGATCAATAATGCCGCGGCAGCGACCTGCGCCCACCGCGGCCCGAAGTTATCCCGCGCCACCATGTAAGAGCCGCCGGCCCGCGCGTAGGTCATCACAACCCCGCGATACGACGCGGACACCAACAACAAGATGAACAAGATGACGCCGATGATCGGCAGCAACAGAGCGAACGCGGCCATCCCGGCGCGCGGGAGCAGTTCGATCATGATCTGCTCCGGACCATAGGCGGTCGATGAGATCGCGTCAGGTGAAAGCGCACCGAGCGCAACAGGATTCGACAATCTCTCCGATTCCAGCTGCTCGCTGGTCAGCGGCTTGCCAAGTGCGATGCGCTTCCACCCGTCGACGAAAGACGGGTTGATGCCCGAGGTACGCTCCGGTGTTGTCACCACGTATCACTTCCTGGGTTACTCGACGACCTACTCGATGACCTATGGGCGCAAATCATTTCGCGTAGGCCCCTTGCGATTCGGGCAGGTCTGTCTGGCTATCCGCAACGTTCGGCCGAGCTGGAGGTGTGACTGCCCGGGTGGCTTGGGCTTGCGTGATTCGAGACGCGATGTCGTAGGCCACGATTTGCGCGCTGACACCAGGGATCCGGCTGATCACCCCGGCGATCTTATCGGCGGTGCGGTCATGCAGCAGCCGGCCCAGTAACGCCGAATACGTTCGACGCGGCAACAGCACCGTCACCTTGGTGTCCGGATGATCCCGCATGACTTGGCAAACCAGCTCTTGCGCGGCCCGGAGCACGTTGCGATCGAGACACTCGACCAACCGCAACTCGGTGAGGTGCCCGAAGTGCTGCCAGCGCCGCTGCAACCGCGCGGCATGAGCCGGGTCTAGCACGAAGTGCACCGCGACCATCTCGTCGGCGTGCAGCCCTTTTGCGTAGCGCATCGCCTCGACCTCTGCGAGGTCCACGCTGTCCACGAAGACGAACACCCGTTGCCGGTCATGCTTTGCCAACTCGGGAGGCTCGGTGACTGACGTCTCCAATACCGAGGCTTCGGCGCGATACTGCCGGTTGAGCCGCATCAACGCGAAGACCAGAATCGGGAAGACAATGACGACTAGCCAGGCCCCTTCGGTGAACTTGGCGATCGCGAAGATCGCCACCACGATCGTGGACAGGATGCCCGCGGAGAGGTTGATCACCAGCTTGGATCGCCAGCCGGGCCCACGATGGGTCAGCCAGTGTTTGGTCATGCCGTAGCCGGCCATCGAGAAGCCGGTGAACACCCCGATCGCGTAAAACGGCACCAGCGCGTTCAGCGATCCGCCCGTCCCGATCAGCAGTGCCACCGCCAGCACGGTCAGCGTGATGATGCCGTTGGAGAACACCAGCCGGTGGCCCCGTTTCATCAACGGCCGGGGAAGGAAGCTGTCCTCGGCAACGAAGCTCGCGAGCGCGGGAAAGCCGTTGAAGCTGGTGTTGCCACCGGTGTAGAGGATCAGGGCTGTCGCCGCCTGAACGAGAAAGTACAGCGCCTTGCCGATCGCCCCGTTGCCGAAAACCGCGCGGGCAATCTCGGACAGCATCGACGGATAGCCATTGGCATAGGGAAAGGCGTGGGTGATGTGCGCAAGCCAGGCGACACCGGCTAACAAAAAAGCGAGAATGCACGCCATGATGGTGAGGACCTTGCGGGCATTGGCACCTTCGGGCTTGCGGAAGCTGTTGACCGTGTTGGAAATCGCCTCGACGCCGGTCAGCGACGAGCCGCCGTTGGCGAATGCTCGCAGCACGATGAGGATCGTCGCGCCCATGATCAGACCGCTGCCGTGTTGCACCGCCACCGCCCCATCGGTGTGCGCCGGGTCGTAGAGCGGTAGGCCCCCGAAGAATTCCCGGATGACCCCGACGACGATTGTCAACGAGACCATGCCGACAAACAAATAGGTCGGCAGCGCGAAAGGAGCTCCGGCTTCCCGCAATCCGCGCAGGTTAGCGAAGCACATGACGAGGACAACGCCGATGGTGATTTCCAAGCTGTAGGGACCCAAGACGGGTATCGCGGACACCACGGCTACCGTGCCGGCCGCGCACTGCACCGCGACGGTGACCACATAATCGATCAACAGCGATGCCGCGGCGATCTGCGCGATCTTGGGTCCGAAGTTCTCCCGTGCGACCACGTAAGAACCGCCGGAACGGGTGTAGACCATCACCACCTGGCGATACGACGCGGCCACCAACACCAGGATCAGCAAGATCACACCGGTGATCGGAAGTAACAATGCGAATGCGGCCATTCCGGCCGCCGGGAGCAGTTCGATCATGACCTGCTCAGAACCGTAGGCGGTCGAGGAGATGGCGTCTGGCGAGAGCACGCCGAGTGCGACGGGGTTGGACAAACGCTCGTGCTGGAGTTGGTCGTTGATCATCGGCCTTCCGAGGAAGGCCCTTTTACACACGTCAGAGAAAGACGGCGAGATCCTCTGTCCGTCAACTGGCTGTGCCATTAACACATTCCTTACGCAGTCTTGCGGATTTCTTACGAAGTCTTGACTTACCCCGCGTCAGCCTACGATGCGTTGCGTCGATCGGCGCGCCGAGAACGCTGCTCACCGGGCCTTCAGGACCATCTTTACGGAATCTTGACACTCCCCCGACGCGTACTGCGCTTACGAAATATTGACATCGCCCGGAAGCCTACGGGGCGTTCTGCAAATCGCGCGCGCTGGGACGAGACGGCCTGTGGAAGTTTGTTAAGAGTCGATTACCAACGCACCATCGACCAATTCGTCAAACCGTTCGATCGCCTCGTCCCTCTCCGCGTCGATGCCGCGAAGACGTCCCTGGTCAGAGAGGTGACGCAATGCGTACAACCGGGCGACGAGGGCCTTGCGGTCGGTGTGACGGGTGGCCCGCGCCCAGGCGGCCTGCTCGGTCAACAAGGCTCCGCCGTACACGTCACCGATGAACCGCGTGAGCGGGAACAGCCGCGCCTCGGCAACCGCGCCGTCAAGCTTGCTCCAGGCCGTGATTGCCGCTTCGAGATCGTCGACGCGGCTGCGTAGCAGGCGTGCTGTCTCGTCGTCGTCGGAAACCGTTACCGCGTCGTGGAGGCGCTCCAGCAAAGGATGATGGGCGTCGGCGCGCTCGATGCCCCGCCGTACATCAAGACACAGGAGATTATCAGGGCCTTCCCAAATAGTGTTGACCTGCGCGTCGCGAAGTAACCGGGCTACCGGCCAGGTTTCGATATATCCGTTGCCGCCGTGCAACTCGATAGCGTCCGACGCCATGGTGATGCCCAGCCGGCACACTTTGAGCTTCGTCACAGGCACCGCGATGCGTTGACGCACCGCGCGAGGCTGACGGTGGTTGGCGAATCCGGTGCCGTCGAAAACCATCGCCTGGGCGGCTTCGACGTCCACGATCATCTCAGCGAGCTTGCGCCGCACCAGCGGCTTGTCGAGCAACGCGGCGCCGAACGCGCGGCGCTGCCGCGCATAGCAGAGCGATTCGACCAGGGCACGGCGTGCGTTGCCGAGGGCGAACAATGCAATACCCAGGCGAGCCGCGTTGGTCAGTTCCATCATCCGGCCCAGCCCCTTGCCGTCGGACGGCCCGGCCTCGAGAGCCTCGCCGCTCGGCTCGCCAGAGAGCAGGAAGGCCTCGGCGTCGACGAACTCCACCTCGCCGGAGGCCACCGACCTGGTGCCCAGCTTGTCCTTGAGGCGGCGGATGCGAATGCCGTTGCGCGAGCCGTCCCGGCGGGTCCGCAACACCAGGAAGTTCGCCACGCCGCGGCCGGAGTCCGGCGCACCCTCGGGCTTGGCCAGCACGACGAACACCTGCCCGTCACAGTTGGAGGCGAACCACTTGAATCCGTTGAGCAGCCACGCTCCTTCGTTTTCACCGCGGGCGCGTTGAGCCGTGGTCTCGAGCGCGCCGAGATCGGAGCCGCCCGAACGCTCGGTCAACAACTGAGCGGTCTCGCCCTCCCACTCGCCGGTCTCGAACTTGGCAAGTACGTGGTCCCGAACGTCGGCCGGCGCATAGGCCGCGACCAGCGATTTGACCATTCCGCCGCCGGTTCCAAGCGCGCACCCCATTCCGATGTCGGCCTGGTTGAGCAGATAGTTGGCCGCATACAACGGCAACGACGGGTTGACGCCGGTCCGCTTCGCATCGGCTTTCAGTGCCTTTTGCGCGTCCAGAACTGCTCTTTTGGACTCGGTGAACGATGTCGGCTGGACGACCTGGCTGATGTCGTGGCCCCAGCGGTCGTAGCGCTCCAGCCGTGGTGGATTGCGGTCGGTCTGCTCGGCCCACCGTGCCACCGGGCCACCCATCAACTCGCCGATCCGCCTCAGGTGGGGTTCAGCGACGGCCAACTCGTCTGGCTGCAGGTAGTAGGCCATCGTGAGCTGCAGGCTCGGGTCGGTTTCGTACCAGTTGAGGCCCACGGCCCCCCCGTAGTTCTCGGTGCGGTATCGCTCAGATTTCTCCGGCGTGCTGAAGGGCAGCCGGTCCACCGCCTCGACGTCGTACGTGTTCATCGGCGCCGCTCCTCCTCGTCGCTAGGAACTCAGCCGCGCCGCCGCCGCGGCGATCCGCTCGTCGGTGGCGGTCAACGCCACCCGGACATGCTTGGCGCCGCGCGGGCCGTAGAACTCGCCGGGCGCGACCAGGATGCCGCGCTGCGCCAGCCACGCGACGGTGTCGCGGCAAGCCTCACCACGAGTGACCCATAGATATAGGCCGGCCTCGGAATGGTCGACGGTGAACCCGGCCGAGCGGAACGCCGGTAGCAAGGTGTCTCGGCGGCGGCGGTAGCGGTCGCGCTGCTCGTGCTCGTGCGCGTCGTCGTCGAGCGCGGCGACCATGGCCGCCTGCACCGCTGTCGGCACCATCATCCCGGCGTGTTTGCGCACCGCCAGCAGCTCGGCGACAACGGCTTCGTCTCCGGCAACGAAGCCGGCCCGGTAGCCGGCCAGCGAGGAGCTCTTGGACAGCGAGTGCAAGGCCAGCAGGCCGGTGTGGTCGCCGTCGCACACCGCGGGATGCAATACCGAGAGCGGCGCGGCATCCCAGCCCAGGCTCAAGTAGCACTCGTCCGATGCCACCAGCGCGCCGCGTTCACGGGCCCAGCCGACGACCTTGCGCAAATGATCGACACCGAGCACCTGTCCGGTCGGATTGCTCGGCGAGTTCACATACATCAATGCCGGCGACTGCGGACCGAGCTGGCTCAGCGAATCGGCGTAGACGACCCGAGTTCCGGCCAGCCGGGCCCCGACGTCGTAGGTCGGATAGGCCAGCTCGGGCACCACGACCAGGTCATCGGCGCTCAAGGCCAGCAGCGTGGGCAGCCAAGCGATGAGTTCCTTGGTTCCGATCACCGGCAGCACGGCCGCTTCGTTCACTCCGGTGACGCCGTGCCGGCGTTCCAGGGCGGCGACGGCTGACTGGCGAAGTTTCGGGGTGCCCGCGGTCGTGGGGTATCCCGCCGCTGCGCTGGCCGCGGCAAGCGCATCGCGGATCAGCGGCGCCACCGGGTCGACGGGCGTGCCGACGGACAGGTCGACGATGCCGTCCGGGTGCGACTTGGCCAGCGCCGTCACGTCGGCCAGGGTGTCCCAGGGGAACACCGGCAACACAGCTGAGAGGGCCGACCGGCGTCGGCGGTTCACCAGGCTGCTCAGTCGTCCTCACCCTGGGGCGGCAGATCCTTGACGACCTGCGGGTCGTTCTCGGTCATGCCGACCTTTGCCGCGCCCCCGGGGGATCCGAGTTCAGCGAAGAAATCCGCGTTGATCTGCGTGTATTGATTCCACTGTTCGGGCACATCGTCTTCGTAGTAGATCGCCTCGACCGGGCAGACCGGCTCGCAGGCACCACAGTCCACGCATTCGTCGGGGTGTATGTACAGCATCCGAGCGCCCTCGTAAATGCAGTCGACCGGACATTCCTCGATGCAGGCCTTGTCCTTGATGTCGACGCAGGGTTCGGCGATCGTGTACGTCACGAAGGTCTCCTCCATGTGCTGTTCAATGCGGGTGTTGTTGTGTCTTTCTGAGGCCCTTCGCAGGCCCTGAGCAGGACGCCAGGGATTAGTCGGTGCCGATGAAAGTGGCGGTGAAAGCCTGCCTAAGTGTGCCCTATGGTTTTGCTTCCCGGATGCGGATCCGTTGGTTACTGATACTAGACGTTGCATATATAACGCAAGTACCGGGCGGCTATGCGCACTGCTGCACTGCAACTCGTTGCATACGTAACGCCGCGGCGCTTATGCTGCCCGCGTGGCGCTACCCCACGCGATCTTGGTGTCGCTGTGCGAACAGTCCGGCTCCGGCTACGAGCTGGCGCACCGGTTCGACCGTTCGATCGGGTACTTCTGGGGCGCCACACATCAGCAGATCTACCGCACCTTGCGGGCGATGGAAGACGACGGCTGGGTATCCGCTGAGCTGGTCGTCCAGCGCGGCCGGCCGGATAAGAAGGTCTACACCGTCTCCGACACCGGCCGCGCCGAACTGGCCCGATGGATCGCCGCGCCTATCGGGCAGGGCAGATCCGGACGCGGCGGCGCACTCAGCGACAACCGCACCCGTGATGTGGCGGTCAAGCTGCGCGGCGCCGCTTACGGCGATCCGGCGGCGCTGCGGGTGCAGATATCCGCGCTGCGCGCCGCACGCGCCCAACTGTTGGACACCTACCGCGGATTCGAGAAGAGACAGTTTCCCGACCCGTCGGCGCTGCGCGGCAGCGCGCTACATCAGTACCTGGTGTTGCGCGGTGGCATCCGCGCCGAGGAAAGCACGATCGATTGGCTCGACGAGGTGACGGCGGCATTGCAGGAGACTTGATGACCTATCCAAACCTGTTGTCTCCGTTGGACCTCGGGTTCACCACATTGCGCAACCGGGTGATCATGGGTTCGATGCACACCGGCCTGGAGGACCGTGCTCACCACATCGACCGCCTCGCCGAGTACTTCGCCGAACGCGCCCGCGGCGGCGTCGGACTGATCATCACCGGTGGCTATGCACCCAACCGGACCGGCTGGTTGCTACCCCTCGCCGCGGAGCTCGTCTCCTCCGCACAGGCCCGCCGGCACCGTCGCATCACCGGGGCGGTGCACGAAGCGGGCGGCAAAATTCTGCTGCAGGTCCTGCACGCCGGACGGTATGCCTACCATCCACTTTCGGTCAGTGCATCGTCGATCAAGGCGCCGATCAATCCGTTCCGGCCACGCCGGCTCTCGTCGCGCGGTGTGCAGAGCACGATTGACGACTTCGCGCGCTGCGCCCTGCTTGCCCGCGAGGCCGGTTACGACGGCGTCGAAATCATGGGCAGTGAAGGGTACTTGATAAACCAATTCCTGGCCCCGCGGACTAACAAGCGCAGCGACGCCTGGGGTGGCACACCCGAGAAGAGACGCCGGTTCCCGGTCGAGATCGTGCATCGCACCCGGGCGGCTGTCGGATCCGATTTCATCATCTGCTACCGGATGTCGATGGCCGACTACGTCGAGGACGGTCAGAGTTGGGACGAATTGCTCTCGCTGGCAACCGATGTCGAGGCCGCGGGCGCGACCATGCTCAACTCCGGCTTCGGCTGGCACGAGGCGAGAGTACCGACGATCGTCACATCGGTGCCCAACAGCGCCTTCGTCGACATCAGCCATGCCGTCGCCGGACACGTCAATATCCCCGTGGTGGCGTCCAACCGAATTAACATGCCGCAGGCGGCCGAACAAATCTTGGCCGACACCCACGTGCAGCTGATCTCGATGGCCCGGCCGCTGCTGGCGGACCCGGAGTGGGTGCTGAAGGCGCAAGCCGCGCGCGACGATGAGATCAACACCTGCATCGCCTGCAATCAGGCCTGCCGGGACCACGCGTTCGTGAAGAAGACGGTGTCCTGTCTGCTCAATCCACGCGCCGGCCACGAAACGCGGCTGGTGTTGTCTCCGACCCGGCGCACTCGGTCGGTCGCGGTGGTTGG
This sequence comes from Mycobacterium sp., assembly GCF_035570115.1. Taxonomy (GTDB): domain Bacteria; phylum Actinomycetota; class Actinomycetes; order Mycobacteriales; family Mycobacteriaceae; genus Mycobacterium. Next base: position 12,050 of record NZ_DATMLH010000085.1, on the reverse strand, counting down.
GGCCGGTCCGGCCGGGTTGGCGACGGCGGTCAACGCTGCTCAACGCGGTCACGACGTAACGCTGTTCGAGGCCAACGACTTCATCGGCGGCCAGTTCGACATGGCCCGCCGAATCCCGGGCAAAGAGGAATTCAACGAAACCATCCGGTATTTCACGACGATGCTGGAAAAACACGGCGTGGCCGTTCGGTTGGGCACCCGCGTGTCGGCGGCCGAGCTGACCGGCTACGACCACGTGGTGTTGGCGACCGGCGTGGTGCCGCGGATTCCGACCATTCCGGGGATCGACCATCCGATGGTGCTCACATATGCCGAAGCCATCACCGGCGTCAAACCGGTCGGGAAGACCGTCGCCGTGATTGGCGCCGGCGGCATCGGTTTCGATGTCAGTGAGCTCCTGGTTACCGACGATTCGCCAAGGCATGAACCGCAAGGCCTAAAAGAGTGGAAGGCGGAGTGGGGTGCGGCCGACCCGTGGGAGCAGCGGGGTGCGCTGACCAGTCCGATTCCGACGCCGCCGGTGCGTGAGGTATATCTGCTGCAGCGCACGAACGGTATTCAAGGGAAGCGGCTGGGCAAGACCAGCGGCTGGGTACACCGAGCTTCGTTGAAAGCCAAAGGCGTTCACCAACTTTCCGGAGTCAACTACGAGCGGGTGAGCGACGACGGGCTGCACATCAGCTTCGGCCCCAACCGGGAGCGACCCCAGCTGCTGACCGTGGACAACGTGGTGGTCTGCGCGGGCCAGGAGCCGGTGCGCGACCTGGAAGACGATCTGCGAAGTATCGGCATTGACCCGCACATCATCGGCGGTGCCGCAGTCGCTGTCGAACTGGACGCCAAGCGTGCCATCAAGCAGGGCACCGAGCTGGCGGCCCGGCTGTAGAGACGCACAGGTCAGTAGCCGGCCAGCAGACTGCGCACCCTGCCCAAGGTTTCCGGACCGACGCGGCTGCAGATCCGCGATGGGTCGGCGGGCCTGCGGCCCCACAGCAGCAGGACACGCGTTGCGGCGTCGGTTTCCAAGGTGGCCGGACCCTCCGGGTCGGCCAGCCGGATAGTGGTGCGGTCGGTGTCCGCATCGACCACGACGTCGTCGGCGTCGGCAACTCGCAGTCGCGCCTCGATTCGCTCGCCGGGCCGTAATTGCTTGGCGCCCTTGGCCAACAGCGGCTTTCCCACCGCCAGCACACTATGGGTGGTCATCCAGGGCTGCGCCATCCGGGCCTGGGCCGCCGCATCGTCGCCGGTGATGTCCCAGCCGTGCAGCACGAGCTCTTCGCGCATGTGCTCGGCGAACCAGGGCACCTTCATGGTCCGCCCAGTCCACGCCACGTCCGTGTCGGCCGGAACGTCATCGGCGGCTTCGGCGACTTCGTTCAGCGTCGCCATGTTTCGGTGCAAGGCCGCCCACAAGTCGGTTTCGTTCATGGCGCGCAACGGCGCCTCACGCTCCTCGAACCCGCGCGTGGCAACCGGCTCGGCGGCCAGGTGCGCGCCCAGCACCCGGGCGAGCTCTTCGGCGTTGCCGGCTTGATGGATGACGATGTCGCGGACTGTCCAGGCTTCACACCAGCTGCCGGCGTCGGGGCGGCGCTGCTGGACGGCGTCTAAGAACGGCTGCCACTCGGGGAATCGATCGTTGTCGATCTGTTGCCTCACGGCATCGGGTATACCCGCCGCCTCCGACAACTAAGCCGCGAGCGGACTATACGTCGTGGTGCGCTGGCGTGCCGGACGACCAATGCCCTCGGCGATCGCCATCAACTCGGAGGCCGTCTTGGCCGATCCGTATTCGGAGCCGGCCATCCGGGAGATGGTCTCTTCCATCAGGGTGCCGCCCAAATCGTTAGCGCCACCGTTGAGCATCACCTGCGTGCGCTCGACGCCGAGTTTGACCCAGCTGGTCTGGATATGAGAGATACGGCCGTGCAACATGATCCGCGCCAGCGCATGCACTGCGCGGTTGTCGCGGTGGCTTGGCCCGGGCCGTGCCGCACCGGCGAGATACAGCGGCGAGTTCTGATGCACGAACGGCAGTGGCACGAACTCGGTGAAACCTCCGGTGCGGTCCTGAATGTCGCGCAATACGTTGAGGTGACCGACCCAGTGCCGCGGGCTGTCGACGTGGCCGTACATCATCGTCGAGGATGACCGCAGGCCCACCTCGTGGGCTGTGCTCACGATCTCGATCCACATCGAGGTGGGCAGCTTGCCCTTGGTGAGCACCCAACGGACTTCGTCGTCGAGGATCTCCGCGGCGGTGCCCGGGATGGTATCCAGGCCGGCCTCACGCAGGCCGGTCAGCCACTCACGAATACTCAAGCCGCTCTTGGTTACACCGTTGGCGATCTCCATCGGTGAAAACGCGTGCACGTGCATCGACGGCACCCGCGCCTTGACCGCCCGCACCAGGTCCGCATATCCCGTGACCGGCAGCTCGGGATCAATGCCGCCCTGCATGCATACCTCGGTGGCGCCGGCGACATGGGCCTCCCACGCACGTTCGGCGACCTCGGCCGTCGACAGCGAGTAAGCATCGGCGTCGCCCTTGCGCTGCGCGAAAGCGCAGAACCGGCACCCCGTGTAACAGATGTTGGTGAAGTTGATGTTGCGGTTGACGACGAACGTGACGTCATCACCGACCACCTCGCGGCGCAACGAATCCGCCAGGGCGACAACAGCCTCCAGCGCCGGACCGTCAGCGGTGGCCAACGCCAGGTACTCCGCGTCGCTGCAGCCCGCAGGGTCACGTTCGGCTGCGCTCAAAGCGGCGAGCACATCGGTGTCAATGCGTTCGGGGGCACGGGCGGCCAACTCGTGCACCCGCGATCGGATCGAGTCCCAGTCCCCGAATGCGCTGAGCAGATCGCTGCGGGCTTCGGTGCTGCGGCCTTCGGTGTCGATCGCGGCGTTCAAGTCCACCCGGCCGGAGGAGGCGACGTCGTCGGGCTCCTGCCACGGCATGCCCACCGGCTTCACATCGCGAGCCAGTCCGGTGGCCGGATCGGCCAGCGCCGCAACGTGGTTGTGAACTCGCGGATCGATCCAGGCCGCTCCCGCCTGGACGTACTTGGGCTGAGCGGTGAGTCGCTCCACCAAGTCGTATCCCGCCCGTTCGGTGATGGCGGCGAGCTCGTCGAGCGCGGGCCATGGCCGCTCGGGATTGACGTGGTCAGGCGTCAGCGGCGAAACGCCGCCCCAGTCGTCGACACCCGCGGCGATCAACGCAATGCACTCGTCGCCGGACACCAGGTTCGGCGGCGCCTGGATGCGCATTCCCGGGCCGAGCACCAGTCGCGCCACCGCCACAGTGGCCAGGAAGTCATCGATACCGACGTCGGGCGTCGAGGCCATCACCGTGTGTTCTTTGGCACGGAAGTTCTGCACGATGACTTCCTGAACGTGACCGAATTCCTTGTGCGACTTGCGAATAGCATGCAATGTCTCGGCGCGCTCGGTGAGCGTCTCACCGATGCCGACCAGCAGACCGGTGGTGAACGGTATCGACAGCCGGCCCGCGTCGGTCAAGGTGCGCAGCCGAACCGCGGGATCCTTATCGGGACTGCCGTAGTGCGCCAAGCCCTTCGTTTCGAACAGCCGCCGCGAGGTCGTCTCCAGCATCATCCCCATCGACGGCGCGACCGGCTTCAACCGCGACAACTCCGACCAGCTCATCACTCCGGGGTTCAAGTGCGGCAGCAGCCCGGTTTCCTCCAGGACCCGGATCGCCATCGCCCGCACGTAGGACAACGTGGAGTCGTAGCCGCGTTCCTCCAGCCACTCGCGCGCCTCCGGCCACCGATCTTCGGGCCGATCACCGAGGGTGAATAGTGCTTCCTTGCAACCGAGCTCGCCGCCGCGACGAGCGATATCGAGAATTTCGTCGGGCTCCAGAAACATCCCGGCGCCCTGGGCGCGCAGCTTGCCGGGCACGGTGACGAAAGTGCAGTAGTGGCAGCTGTCGCGGCACAGATGCGTCACCGGGATGAACACCTTGCGCGAATAGCTGACCGGCAGCCGTCCGGCAGCGCCGCGTCGTCCCGCCGATTCCAGACCAGCATCGCGCACCCGCGCAGCGCTGCGGCACAGGTCGGCCAGATCCTCGCCACGGGCAGTCATGGCGACCGCCGCCTCGTCCGCGTTCAGCGCAACCCCGTCGCGGGCCCGGCGCAGCACCCGCCGCATCGCGGATGCACTCGCCCGCGGCGGCACCGACGGGTTGGGCAGCAGGGTTGATTCGTCGCCCGTAGTCAGTGGCACGTTGGTGTAACTCCCGTCCACCCAGATTTCATCCGCGCGCAGCAACCGTTCGCATCCCCGACGCGTGCCATAGGCGCAACAGTAGCGTCCAGTTGCGCGCTGGCGGGCCCTGCCCTCTTTCTGCGGAGAGCCTGGTCGTGTGACTCGTCAGGGTTCGGCTCGGCGCTGCCACAGTACCCACAACGGCGGTGCCGCACCGACCGCGAGCAGCAGAAATGGGCCGTAAGCCAGCACACCTCGGCCACCGAAGATGACGTCGCCGCCAGGACCGCCCATGGCCATCGCAGCGACCGTCAACAGCCAGGTCCACAGCGGCAAGGCGGCCAGCCTCGCCGACGTGGTCCATCGGCCGGCGGCCCAGACCAGGGCCGCGTTCACAAGACCGCTGATCAACGGGCTGATGGGAAATGGGATTGAACCGAGGTAGGCCGGGAGCAGCAGCGCGCCGGCGACCGCGGAGAGAATCCCGTCGAGGGCGAGTAACGCCAGAATGACGATTCGGATGGAGGGGTCCGTAGCGCCGGCGTCGTCGATCTGGCCGACGCGCGGCTTGGTGGCGGTCAGGTCGGGACGCTGTCCAGCTGCGAAACGATGGACATGAGCTCCCACTGGAAGCTGTCCAGTCGGTCCTGCCAGTGTTGCTGGTTGTAGTCCAGATCCGGATCCATACTTTTCCTCCCTGGTCCTCGCGGCGCTTGCTTGGTCGGAAGCCTACCGCGCGGCGGACCCGGCGAGGTCGAGTCCGGCGAGGAGATCGGTCTCCCAGCCTCGCTGATCGCGATCACCCGCGAGGCCGCCAGCCAAAATATAGTGCTCCTGGCCGACGATCGGCAGCGCGAAGTTATTCGACAACGCGAGAGCTCGGCCGGTGGGGCCGACGATCAGCTGGGTGGCGTGGGCGGCCAGCGCCGCCCTCTTGGCCGGCAGCGCGTCCAAGTCCTCGACGACCGCGTCGATCTCATCGTCGGAGTAGCCAAGGCCGGCATGCTCGCCATCAGCGGGCGGGATCACCCATTCTGGCCCTAAGTCGTCAGGGCCGAGCGCCTCCCAACCTGCCATGAACGCGCTCCGGGCGATGACCGTCCAGTAGAACTTCGGCACCGTCCATGGCGTGCCCGGGTAGTCATCGGTGCCAGCCGCGGCCACCGCCGCCGTGGTGACGACATGGGCCTGCACGTGGTCGGGATGCCCGTATCCGCCGTTGGCGTCGTAGGTCACCACGACGTGCGGACGCAATGTGCGAATGACGTCGACCAGCGCGCCGACGGCTTCGCGTTCGTCGGCATCCTTGAACCGCTGAGAACCCGGTCGGCCGCGCGGTTCGGTGCCCGCCATGCCCGAATCCCGCCAGCGCCCCGGCCCGCCGAGAAAGATCGGCGCGTCGACACCCAGGGCGTGCAGCGCCGCGGTGAGTTCGCCGATACGGTAGCCGCCGAGTTGGTCCGCCTGATCGACGGCAAGTTGCGCCCAACGGTCGCCAATGACCTCGCCTTCTTCGCCGAGAGTGCAGGTGACGACGTGCACCTCAGCGCCGCGGGCCGCGTAGTGGGCGATGGTGGCGCCATTGGTGATGCTTTCGTCGTCCGGGTGGGCGTGTACGAACAACAACCGCGGCGTCTCCTGCATGGACGCACCATACCGGTGTGGTGCGCAGCGAAGGAGCCGGGTAGCGAAGACGTAACCCGGTGGGCCGCAGCCAGAATCGGTGGGCGGGCAAAGCCGACGTTTCGCCAAAAGAAACGCCGGTGGCTACTATCAACGCATGGCACAGCAGTCCATCTCCATGCCAAAGGCAATCCGCACTCGCCGCCGGGGCAAGGAACTCGAGGACGCGCTCTACGACGCCACGCTGGCGGAGCTGGCCGCGGTCGGCTACGGCGGTCTGACCATGGAAGGGATCGCCGCGCGGGCCCGGACCGGCAAGGCCGCGTTGTATCGGCGCTGGTCCTCCAAACACGACCTGGTCCAGGCGGCACTGCGCTACGCGCTACCGCCACACCCGGAGCCGCGTACCGACCGATCGGCGCGGGAGAACCTGCTGTCCGTCTTCACTGCGCACTGCGATGTGCTTTCCGGCAAGACTGCATTTCCGAGCCTGGCCATCATGAATCAGCTCATCCACGAGCCGGAATTGCGTTCCATATTCGCCGACGCCGTCGTGGCGCCCCGCCTGCGGATCATCGAATCGATCCTGCAGGCAGGCGTGGCCAACGGCGAGATCAATGCCGCCGTGCTCACGCCCTACACCGCGCGCGTCGGCCCAGCGCTGATCAACCAACAGCTGCTGCTGACCGGGGCCCCACCGAACAAGCGCCAAATCGCGCACATCGTCGACACCGTCGTCGCCCTCGCCGCGCCGGTACTGACCCGCTGACGCTAGTCGCTGCGGGCAGCCGCGCCAGCCCGCAGCCCACACGCACGCTCCGCGCTACTGCGCGGCTTTGACCCATTGTCCAGCGTCGCCGACGATCCCGACGGGCACCGAACCTGAGAGGCTCACATTGAGCACGCTGGGGCCGGCCGCGACGATCGTGGTGTCCTGGAGGATCGGCAGCACGGTGGACATGTTCCACAGCCGCGGCTCGACCGAGTTGACCACGTCGTTGATGTTCTCGGTCCCGGCCAGTGCGGCATCGATATTCGATTGGATGCCGTGATCGCAGATGCCGGTGAGGTTGGACGGGGCCTGCACCAGCGCTCCTGGTTCCTGTGCCCGGCTGGGCGCAGTCGACGTTGGAGCCGCCGTGGTCGCAGGATTCGCTCGGGCCGTCACCGACGGGTCGGATGAGGCCGTCGGGGCCGTCGCCGTCGAGACCGCCGTCGCCTCCAAGGCCGGGCAGCTGTAGCGGGAGGCCAACAGCGTCGCCAAGTTCCCGCCGGCCTCGCGCCAACCGACAAGGGCGTCCACCCGGTTGTTGACCAATGCGTCGCGGTATAGCGCCACCGGATCAAGCGCCAAAATGGTTGCGGCGATACCGACATTGCGCAGTTGGTCGGCGGCGGTGTTGGCCACCGCCACCGACGTCGGGTCGTTCGCCGCGACGCCGATGATCAGCGACAGCTGCTTGCCGTCCTTGCTGATGCGGCCCCGGGTGATCTCTGGTGGCCCGGTACGGGGCGGCGCCGAGGGCGCCGGCGGTGGCGGAGTGACCGACGCCGACGTGTCGTTCTCGATTTGGTATCCGGATGCTTCCAGCAACCCCAACGCCTCCGTTCTGGTCAGCGCGGGCGGTGCGGTCGGCACGTAGCCGGGGTCGCTGGGTGAGCGTATCTGCGCCTGGTCCAGGCTGACGGTGTTGTCGCTGCCGGCGCCCACGGCGGCGAGCAAGTCAACGTCGAGCATGCCCAGAATCGCCTTGCGAACCGCGGAGTCGGCCAGCTTGGGTTCGTTGGCGCGCAGCGTGAGCTGCATGACTCGCGGCGTCATGATCCGGGCGGTACGCACATCCGGGATGGCCGACAACTGCGCGAAAGCTGCTGAGCCACCGTGTACTTGGGCAACCTGAGTGTCGCCGTTGCGGACCGAATCGGCCAGCGCGGCCGGCGCCCCGGCCCGCCGGAACAGGATCAGATCCGGCTTGGCCGGCGGCCCCCAATAGCGATCGTTGCGGGCGAGCAGGATTTCGTCGCGCTGCGGGTCGATGTTTTCCACCCGGAACTGTCCGCCGGTGACCGGCAGGGCGCTGGCCAGCCCGGCCGGGAAACCGCCCGGCACATCCTTGACGATGTGCGCGGGCAGAATGTTGCTGAACAGCTCGCGCCACGCAGGGTATGGCCGGGAGAACGTGACGACCGCCTGCTTGCCGCCGTCGATCGACTGCACACCGGTGATCAGGTCGTAGCCGGCCGGATCGACCACACCGGGCTGGCTGACCATCTGCCGCCACAGGTACCAGAAGTCGTCGGCGGCGATGGGAGCGTTATCCGTCCACTGTGCCTCCGGCCGGATTTTGTAGGTCACCGTGAACGGGTTGTCGTTGGTCACATCAGCGGACACCAGCAGCGTCGGGTCCATTTCCCATCGGGATCCGGTCGGCGTGGCCGGATCGGAAATCGGACGGAACGTGCTGGGCAGCACGAGCGCACCGATTGCCGCGTTGACCGCGGAAAGGTCGGTCAACAGATGCGGGTTGAACCCGGCACCGATCGCGTCGATGCCCACGATGATCTGCGTCTTCCGCATGGGCGGCGGCGCGGTGCTCCGGGTGGTCTCGGTGCTCTGCGGGGCCGGCGGCGGACTAACGGCGCAGCCCGCCAGCGCCAGCGTCGAAACCAGCACGCCGATGGTTAACCAGGCGCGGCGGGCTCGTTTCGGCACGCCCAACAGGGTATCGGGACGCAGCGGTTGATCAACCGCTGCTAGGCCCGGGCTAACCGCGGGCTTTGGCCCGCGCCTTGCTGCGCGCCCGGGTGGTGGCGTCCAGGTCGTTCTTGCGGACCCGGACGATCTCCGGCGTCACCTCGACGCATTCGTCGTTTGCACAGAACTCCATGGCCTGCTCCAGGTCGAGCTCGAGCGGCTTGGCCAACGTCTCGAAGACGTCCGCGGTCGAGGACCGCATGTTGGTCAGTTTCTTCTCGCGGGTGACATTGATGTCAAGATCCTCTGGGCGTGGGTTGATCCCGACGACCATTCCCTCGTAGGTCTCCTGGCCAGGCTCGACGAAGAACTGGCCCCGGTCGGTCAACTGGATCAGGGCAAACGGGGTGATCACGCCGGTCCGGTCAGACACTAGCGACCCGGTGTGCCGGGCCCGGATCTCGCCGGCCCACGGTCGGTAGCCGTCGAACACGGCGTTGGCGATGCCGGTGCCGCGAGTGAGGGTCAGAAAATCGGTGCGGAAACCGATCAGGCCCCGGCTGGGCACGATGAAGTCCATCCGCACCCAGCCCGCCGCATGGTTGGTCATCTCCTCCATGCGGCCCTTACGGCCGGCCATCAACTGGGTGATCACCCCGACGAACTCCTCGGGGCAGTCGATCGTCATCGCCTCGAAGGGTTCGTGCAGCTTGCCGTCGATGGTCTTGGTCACGACTTGCGGCTTGCCGACCGTGAGCTCGAACCCCTCCCGGCGCATCTGCTCGACCAGCACCGCCAGCGCGAGCTCGCCACGGCCCTGCACCTCCCAGGCGTCGGGCCTGTCGATGTCGACGACCCGGATGGAAACGTTGCCGACCAGCTCGGTGTCCAGCCGGTTGCGGACCATCCGCGCGGTCAGCTTGTGCCCCGAGACCTTTCCCGCCAGCGGGGAGGTGTTGGTCCCGATGGTCACCGAGATGGCCGGCTCGTCCACGGTGATGCGCGGCAGCGCGTGGGCATGGTCGGGATCGGCCAGCGTGTCGCCGATCATGATCTCGGGCAGCCCCGCCACGGCCACGATGTCGCCGGCGATCGCCTCGTCGGTGGCGGTGCGCTCGACGCCCTCGGTCGCGAGCAGCTCGGTGATCTTGGCGTTGGTGATGACGGGCAACCCGTCCACCTCGCGCATCCACGCCACCTGGTGGCCCTTGCGCAGCTTGCCCTTATAGATCCGGACCAAGGCGAGCCGGCCGAGGAACGCCGACGCGTCCAGGTTGGTCACCAACGCCTGTAGCGGCGCTTCTGGGTCCCCGATCGGCGGCGGGATGTGTTCCATCAGCACGTCGAACAGCGGGTCGAGGTTGTCGCCCGCGGGCACCGCACCGTCGGCCGGCGCCTCGGTGCTCGCGATGCCGGCGCGCCCGGACGCGTACAGCGTCGGCAGACCGAGCGCGTGCTCGGCGGCCTTGGCCGCGTCGTCGTCGAGATCGGACGCGACGTCGAGTAGCAGGTCGTGGCTGTCGCTCACGACCTCGGCAATCCGGGCGTCGGGCCGGTCGGTCTTGTTGACGACCAGGATCACCGGCAAATGCGCGGCCAACGCCTTGCGCAGCACGAACCGGGTCTGCGGCAGCGGACCTTCGGAGGCGTCGACCAGCAGCAGCACGCCGTCCACCATCGACAGCCCGCGCTCCACCTCGCCGCCGAAGTCGGCGTGCCCCGGCGTGTCGATCACATTGATGACGGTGACGCTGCCGTCCGGGTGATGCCGATGGACGGCGGTGTTCTTGGCCAGGATCGTGATGCCCTTTTCGCGCTCCAGGTCGCCGCTGTCCATCACGCGGTCCTGCAGATCACCGCGTTCGTGCAACGCACCGGACTGCCGCAGCATCGCGTCGACCAGCGTGGTCTTGCCATGGTCGACGTGGGCGACGATGGCGACATTGCGGAAATCCACGTCGGTGATTCTGGCAGCGTAAGCGACCGATCGCGAAACCGAGCGGCCGTGACGTGCTCCGCGTCACAGGATTCGAGTCAGCGCTGCCAAGAATCCCCGATCAGCGGGCACCCAGTCGATGTGGTGCAGCTGCGCCGCCGACACCCAGCGCAACGCACCGTGGTCGTGGGGATGAGGCTCGCCCCGAATCAGGCTGACCTGGTAGGCACGCAGCGTTGTCGTTGCATCAAGGGCGATGTCATCGCCGAGACGTTCGCCGACCGCGACTTCGACGCCCAGCTCCTCGGCCAATTCACGGGCCAGTGCCCCGGGCTCGGTCTCACCCGGCGCGACCTTGCCCCCGGGTAATTCCCAGCGGCCCGCCAATTCGGGCGGCCGAAGGCGTTGCGCGACCAGCACCATGGATTCGGCGATGACGGCCCCGGCGACCACGATCTGGTTCGGCATCGGGGTGACGGTATACGGCCGACGGATGGCTGTGTTAGCGGATACCACCTCCGTGCTCGCACATCGCCCGGCCTCCCAGCCATACAGAAAGCCCCGGCCAAATGGCCGGGGCTTTCTGCGCTTAGGTCGTCAGAACAGTGACGGCACGATGTCGAACATGAAGTTGGCGCCGGTCGCGGTCGCGGTGAGGCTGTCACCGAAGACGCTGGCGAAGTCGAAAGGCCCGTGAAACGGCCGAGGCGCTAGTAACGGCTGGCTTGCGCTGCGTCCAGTTTGTCCGCCTCAGGCACATTGAGTCGCCAAAACCGCTACGCATAACAGGGCACCAACCGGGACCCTGATTTACCAGGAAACCCTGGTGGCCTATACCGGTAGGGTCGGGGATATGGCTGTGTTAACGGATGAGCAAGTAGACGCCGCACTGCCTGACCTGAAGGGCTGGCAACGCGCGGAGGGCGCACTGCGCCGGTCGGTCAAGTTCCCGTCCTTTCTCGACGGTATCGACGCGGTGCGCCGGGTGGGCGAGCACGCGGAAGCCAAGGATCATCATCCCGATATCGATATCCGCTGGCGGACAGTGACTTTCGCTTTGGTGACACACTCCGAGGGCGGTATCACCGACAAGGACGTTGCCATGGCGCATGACATCGACGGGATCATCGGTTCTTAGCCTCGGCTCGTCGCGCGACCTTCGTCTAGCGCGGCGAGAGCCTGCGCAGCCGAGCTCGAACCCAGCCTGGGTTCTATCTGAGAATCCAGCCTCGCGACATTTGGGCGGAAATCTGGTGTGGTCCTTGCCCTCGGGCCGCCGTTGAAGACTGGAAAGTCTTGTACCACAACAATATAGCCAGTCCATAGTGAAGCAGTCTCGGCCTTAGTGCCCGGTCAGCGGCCTCAAATACCCTAGCCCAGACCCGCGTTCCTGAGAGAAATATGAGCAGATTGCCTATATAGGCTCAGTTTTGAGTGGGGTTATTCGTAACCGAGGCGCGTGCGCGCTGGCGGCCGTCCAATCGGGGCCCGCTCGCCGCCATCCAAGCCAAGGTTGCCAGCGTCGCGACGATATAGACCATCCCGCCCCAG
>NZ_DATMLH010000084.1:0-2568 GCF_035570115.1 Mycobacterium sp. | reverse complement strand
TCGACGTCATCGTCGCCAACGCCGGAATCTGCTGCCCCGCAACGTGGGACCAGATCAGCGCACAAGATTTCCAAGACACCATCGACACCAACGTCGTCGGCACCTGGAACACCGTCATGGCCGGAACACACCACATCATCGACGGCGGCCATGGAGGCTCGATCATCCTCATCGGATCCGCGGCCGGAGTGAAGATGCAGGCCTTCATGGTCCACTACACCGCCAGCAAGCACGCCATCACCGGAATGGCACGCGCGTTCGCCGCCGAACTCGGACGCCACCACATCCGGGTGAACAGCCTGCACCCGGGCGCGGTCGCCACCCCGATGGGCACCGGCCGTATGCGAGAAGCCCTTCAAACCGCCGCCGACAGTTACCCGCATCTGCAGGGCATGCACAAACCGCTACTTCCCGAAGGAATCGCCCAACCCGAAGACGTCGCGGACGCCGTTGCCTGGCTCGCCTCCGACGAATCGAGATTCGTTACCGCGTCGGCGGTTTCGGTCGACCTCGGCGTCGCCCACTGCTGAATCTGAGATCCGACCCCACACCCACAGGAGAGACATGCGCGGACTGGACGGCAAGACCTTCATCGTCGCGGGCGGAGCCACCGGTATCGGCGCCGGCACCGCCGAACGTCTCGCCAGCGAAGGAGCGTTTGTCACCGTCGGTGACATCAACATCACCGGGGCGAAGGCCACCGTCGAACGCATCACCACGGCCGGCGGTCGCGCCATCGCCGTCGAATTCGACCTCGCCCACGAACAATCCATCCAGTACCTGGTCGACTGCACCATCGACGCATTCGGCCCAATTCACGGGCTGCACAACGTCGGCGCCGACCTCTCCGATAACAACTTGGGGCGCGACACCACCGTGCTCGACACCGACCTCGACGTCTGGCACCGGACCCTGGACGTCAACCTGCTCGGCTACGTCCGCACCACCCGCGCAGTCCTACCGCACCTGCTCAAACAAGGGGCCGGCAGCATCGTCAACACCTCATCCGGGGGGTCCCTGGGTACCGATCCCATGCACATTGCGTACAACGCCACCAAGGCCGCGGTCAATCAGCTGACCCGCCACGTCGCCAACAACTGGGGCGCCAAAGGCATCCGGTGCAACGCTGTGATGCCTGGTCTGGTGATGGGCGAAACTCAGGAACGCCAGAATGACCAGCAGTTGCAGCAGATGTTCCTCATCGCCGCCAAAACCACCCGCCTCGGGCGCCCCGCCGACCTGGCCGCCGTCATCGCCTTCCTCCTGTCCGACGACGCGGAATGGATCAACGGCCAGGTGTGGTACATCGGCGGCGCATCCCACATGCGGCAGTAGAACGTCGCCCTCTTGACGCCGTCAAGACCCGAAAGCGAAACCGCAGGTAACGAGCGGGACTGAACCGGACCGAGACGGAACGAAACCGCAGCTGAGACGGCGTTTTCCCTGGTCAAGAGAGGGGTTCGAGTCCCCTTAGCTCCACCATTGTGATGAGTCGAGTCATGTGTCACATACGAGTCGCATCATCGGCTACAGATTCTCCTGCCGGAGCGGTGAAGCGATCAGTTCCCACCGATCAATGACAGCGCCTCTGCGGGACCGACTACGAGATCGTGAAGGTCGCCGCCAACCTCGAGTCGACCCGACTGTTCGAGCCCGCCGACCTTCACCGGCTCGAAGCCGGCCGTACGAACCAACCGCTCGACTTGCTGGCCGGCACGGTCGTCGTCGGTCACGTAGAACAGCACCGCCCCGCCGATTGCAACTCTCGCTCCTCCTCGTCGAGAAGCGCTCGAAAGATTCCCGCGCGACTGCCGAAGTGCCGGAACACGGTGCCCTTTCCCAGGCCCGAGTAGGAGGCCAGGCCATCCATAGTGACCTTCTCCGCGCCCACCTGAGTCACGAATTCTGCAGCCGCCGAAAGTAATTGACGCCGGTTACGGATCGCATCGGTCCGGCCACCGGGAGGCTTTGTCCCCTACCTGTGGCAGCTCTCTCATGGGTGGAACTTTACGTGAGAACATTAAGCGGGGTATAGTCCGCTTAGTATCTCCACGCACGATCGGCTGAGATCTAGCACCCGAGTACCAACAACAAGACCGAAGAACGAAGACACAGAGAGGAAAAACGCTATGGCAGACAACGGCTCTGACCTCAACGACCAAATAATCAACGCCTTCCGCGCCAATCACGGAACGGTCGGCGGTCCCTTCGAGGGCAAGCGGCTCGTGCTACTCCACCACTCCGGTCGCCGCAGCGGCAAGGAATACGTGACACCTCTTGTCAGCGCCACTGATGAGCATGCCTTCCTCATCTGCGGCTCCATGGGAGGCGCTCCGACCGACCCCCTATGGGTCGGCAACATCGAAGCCGGTCCGGGAGAAACAACCATCGAGGACGGCGACCGCACCCTGCGAGTACGGACAACAGTCATCCGGCCGCACTCACCTGACTGGGAACGGCTCTACGGCATCTGGTCGACCTACTGGCCCGACGCTCACGAGTACGAGAAGAACACCTCCAGGAAATTCCCCGTCATCCGCCTGGAGCCCGTCGGCTGAAGGTGCGCCC
>NZ_DATMLH010000083.1:0-22861 GCF_035570115.1 Mycobacterium sp. | reverse complement strand
GCGGTCGAGAAGTTCGACTACACCAAGGGCTACAAGTTCTCCACCTACGCCACCTGGTGGATCCGTCAGGCGATCACCCGTGCGATGGCCGACCAGGCCCGCACCATCCGCATCCCGGTGCACATGGTCGAGGTGATCAATAAGCTGGGCCGTATTCAGCGCGAGCTGCTCCAGGATCTGGGCCGTGAACCCACGCCGGAGGAGCTGGCCAAAGAAATGGATATCACCCCGGAGAAGGTGCTGGAGATCCAGCAGTACGCCCGCGAGCCGATCTCGTTGGACCAGACCATCGGCGACGAGGGCGACAGCCAGCTTGGCGACTTCATCGAGGACAGCGAGGCGGTGGTGGCGGTCGACGCCGTGTCGTTCACGCTGCTACAGGATCAGCTGCAGTCGGTACTGGAGACGCTGTCGGAGCGCGAAGCCGGCGTGGTGCGGCTGCGGTTCGGGTTGACCGACGGGCAGCCCCGGACGCTCGACGAGATCGGCCAGGTTTACGGCGTCACCCGCGAGCGGATCCGCCAGATCGAGTCGAAGACGATGTCGAAGTTGCGCCACCCCAGCCGCTCGCAGGTCCTGCGCGACTACCTGGACTGAGCGACACTCCCGATTGATACTCTGACGGGGTAAGTAGGGCGACGGTTTACCGAGTACTTTCCGCGAGTGCGGATGAGCGTGTTTAGCGGAACATCTATTTGTAAGTGACCCGAAAGACTTCCGTGTCTTCCGGCAGCCCCTTAAGGCGATGAGCACCCAGGCTTTCAAAGCGCAGACCTGAACCCGCCGAGAGGTCCCGCACTGTCCGGCTGGTCAGCACTTCGCCGGTTCCCGCCATGGCTCCGACGCGGGCTCCGGTATGAACGGCCAGTCCGCTCCACTCGTCGCCGCGCCGCTCACATTCGCCGATGTGCACACCGGCGCGGATGCGGATGCCACGAGCGGCCAATGCAGGCACCAAATCCAACGCACACCGAGTCGCTTTCGTAGGGCCATCGAATAGTGCGAAGATTCCATCGCCAGTGTGTTTGGCGCGTCGCCCACCGTACTTCGATAACGATCGATCAACCACCTGATCGTGCACGTCGAGTTGAAGCCGCCACCCAGAATCACCTTGGCTGCTCAGTTGCTCAGTGGAGCCGACGATGTCGGTGAATAGCACCGTACACAACACACGTTCGCTGACTGGCGCATTCACTGGTCCGCACACGAAGCCGAGTGCCTCGGTGGCAAGGGCGCTGTCAAAGGTCGCGTGAGGTCCCGGCGGCAGTGCTCGGAACTCGGCGTTGGGCAGCTTGACGGCCAACGCCTCGGCGGCTTCGACCGGGGCAACTTGGTCGCCGGGTCGGGCTAGGACGAGTGTGGTGGTCTGAACGGTATCCAGAATGTCGCGTACGTCGATTGCGGCGAATGCCTTCATTAGCATTGCAGCCATGGCCGGGCTGGCGCTGGCTCGTTCGTACCGTCCCATCATGTCGCGTACGCCGGGTGAGTCAGCGGCCTCGCCGAACATTGCGTCCGCCGTTATGCCCTCGCCCCAGTGCTCGTCGAACGCCTCGACGCCATCTTGTTCCACAAAGCCGGGTGGAAAGCCCCAGGGGAAGTCAGGCAGATCCTGCGAGAACCGTGCGGCTGTCCCGTAGAGCACCATTGACCGGACCTGATCAGGGAAGGTTGCGGCGAACAAAATGCTCATCGGGCCACCTTCGGATACACCGAGAAGCGCCGGACACTCGACTCCCGCCGAGGCGAGGACGGCGTGAAGATCGTCCATGCGTTCATCGAGCGTCGGCACCCGATCGACCGGATCAGATAGTCCCGTGCCGCGTTTGTCCCACAAGATCAGGCGGGTCTCCCGTGCCAGTCGTTCGACCAGCGGCGCGAACGGATACGCCGGGTCGTCGTAAAGATCGACATTGCTCACCCAACCCGGCACGACCACAAGTGGAATCTCGCCGTCGCCCAGCACCCGGTATGCCAGGTGAACGTCGCCGTTGCGTGCGTAGCGAACTCGCCCATCGCTCACCACAACATTCTGGCAGCTCAGACCTGCTCATAGTCACGTTCCGCTCGGGGTTAGACGGTTCTTCGCGATGTCCCCGCCTCGGAGCATGCGGGAGGGGTGAGGGTGACCCCTTAGGCGCTCAGCGCCCGCCTTGCACAGCCCAGTGCCTTCTCTCTCTCCGGCGATGGCTTCGGCGCAGCGTCCGCAGTCGGTCCGCAGTAGTCTCGTCAGCGGCCTATTGAAGCCAACGCCGCCAACTCTCTGACCAGCAGATTCTTAACGCAGCCAACGCTGTAAACCGCAACAAACGCCCAAGTGGCCTCGTTCGCATCGAGTAGGTAGGGATTGGCGATTCCCCCGTTGCACTCGGTGTGTGGATACCGCTGGCACGATAACTCTTGTGGGTAACAGTGGTGATTATGAACTAGCCTGGCCACGCGACCTCATCCGAGATGAACTGGGCGTCCTCATCAATTCCGAAGCCCAGACGGATTGGTCCGTCAAAGTTTGGGCGTGAGGCTGCCCGAGACGAAATTCGGCTGCGCAACCGATTCGGCTGGCTTAGCTTGGCCGAATGTCAGGCAGCCGCATCCTTGTCTCGTCCGGGACCGATTTCGAGTCGACTGTGGGCTATTCGCGGGCGGTCCGAGTCGGCCCACACATCGTCGTAGCCGGCACAACCGGCCCTGGGCCTGTTGATGACATCGGCGCCCAGACCCGAGAAGCGTTGCGGCGCATCGAGGTCGCCCTCAATCAGGCGGGAGCGACGCTCAGCGACGTGGTCCGCACTCGCATCTATGTGACCGATATATCCCGTTGGCGCGAGGTCGCGGCGGTCCATTCCGAGGTTTTGGGTGAGATCCGCCCCGCGGCCACCATGGTGGAGGTAGCCGCCCTCATCGCGCCCGACCTGTTGGTGGAGATCGAAGCCGACGCCTACTCGACAGCCGAGTCACCGATCGGCGGGAAGCTGCCGTCAGCGCCCGGCCGGTAGCTAGTGACGCTGATCACAGCAGCGACCGGCAGTGCTCCGTACAAGTGCGGGAACAGCATCGACTCCGGATCCGTTGCCACTCCTGGTTCCCACCGAATGGGTGAGTCCAGACGGTCCGGATCGATGTGCAGCAGCACCAGGTCGTGGCGATCGCGGTAAAGACGATTAGCCGGCAGGTGTACCTGCTCCGGCCTGGACAGATGGACAAATCCGACGCTGGCAAGCGACTCGGGGCGTACTTCGCCTCGAACCGTGGCGGACGACCACTCGTCAGAGGGACATAGGTGCACCAGCACCGCCGGACGGTGGCTCATACCGCCATCCTGCCCGGAGCGCCAAACGCACAGACGTGAGAAACGACACAGCGGGTAAACGCGTGGTGAAGACGGCCAAACGCGTTGATATCTGAGACAGTGGATTACGGCCAGAAGGAGTAGCCATGAACGCGACCCTGACCACTCCAGAGTTAACCAGGGCTGATCGATGCGACCGATGCGGCGCCGCCGCCCGTGTGCGCGCCAAGCTGCCCTCCGGCGCGGAACTCCTCTTCTGCCAGCACCACGCGAACGAGCACGAGGCCAAGCTGGTCGAGCTGTCGGCCGTGCTTCACGTCAGCGCCGCTCCGCTGCAGTCTTAAAACACGACTCGCCACCAGCGATCCTGGCGGGATGACCATTCGTCGGGAATCCTGAACGGGTCATGACCGACCGAGCAGTGAAGCCTTCGCGCCATCACGTCTGGCGCATCACCAAGCGGGCGTTGTCGAAAAGCTGGGACGACTCGATCTTCTCCGAGTCTGCGCAGGCCGCCTTCTGGTCGGCGCTGTCACTGCCGCCGCTGTTGTTGGGGATGCTGGGAAGTCTCGCTTACGTAGCCCCGTTGTTCGGGCCGGACACGATGTCCGTGATCGAACAGCGCCTGGTGTCGATGTCGAACAAGGTTTTCTCCCCGAGCGTGGTGCACGAGATCATCGAGCCGACGATCGCCGACATCGATCGAGGTGCCCGCGGTGAAGTGGTGTCCCTGGGGTTCTTGATTTCTCTGTGGGCCGGATCATCGGCGATTTCGGCGTTCGTCGATTCGGTGGTCGAGGCCCACGACCAGACCCCGCTGCGCCATCCGGTGCGTCAGCGGTTGTTCGCGTTGCTCTTGTACGTGGTGATGCTGCTCTTTCTGATCGTCACCGCCCCGCTGATGGTGCACGGTCCGCGCAAGCTTGCCCAACTCATCCCCGACGGTTTGCAGGATGTGTTGGCCTACGGCTACTACCCGGCGTTGATCACCGGCCTGATCATCACGGTGGTGATCCTTTATCGGGTGGCGTTGCCCGAACCGCTGCCGTCGCATCGGCTGATCTTCGGGGCGGCGCTGGCCAGTGTGACCTTCCTGATCGCGACGCTGGGGCTGCGAATCTACCTCTGGTGGATCACCGGCACCGGCTACACCTATGGCGCGCTGGCCACACCGATCGCGTTTCTGCTGTTCGCCTTCTTCGCCGGCTTCGCCATCATGCTGGGCGCGGAGTTCAACGCCGCCATTCAGGAGGAGTGGCCGGCCCCCCGCACCCACGCCCACCGGTTGCGGCGCTGGCTGATATCACGCACCATGGCCGAGAGCCGCGACGACACCGACGGCGCAGCCGACGAGCCGCCCCACGTCGGCGTCGATCGGGTCAGCTCTTCTTGAGCGTCTCGTAGATCCGCTTGCAGTCCGGGCATACCGGCGAGCCCGGCTTAGCCGCCTTCGTCACCGGGAACACCTCGCCACACAGCGCCACGACATGCGTGCCCATCACGGCACTCTGCGCGATCTTGTCCTTCTTGACGTAGTGGAAGTACTTGGGAGTATCGCTGTCGGTCCCGTCGTCGACGCGTTCGTCGGTCTCGGTGCGCTCGATCGTCTGGGTCTGCATGTTTCATATTGTGCCGGAATCGGCTTCGACGGGGTCCCCGAAGTGTGGAACAGTGGAGAAATGAAGCGCGGCACTGAGCTGGGTTTCGACGACGACGGCCGGCAGGTACTGATCACGGCCGACGAACCGGCATACGACGTGCAGCATCGCCAGCGAGTGCGGAAATACCTGACGCTGATGGCCTTCCGGATTCCGGCGCTAATACTGGCCGCCGTCGCCTATGGCATGTGGCACAACGGTCTGGTGTCACTTCTGATCCTTGCCGCGTCGATCCCGTTGCCCTGGATGGCGGTGCTGATCGCCAACGACCGACCGCCGCGCCGCGCCGACGAACCCCGGCGATTCGACGGCGTCGGACGGCGCACCCCGCTGTTCCCCACCGCCGAACGCCCGGCGCTCGAGCGCTACAGTCGCCCAGCGCCGCAAGCGGAATCACCATCCGACGGCGCTGACAGTTCCGAATAGCCGTTCGCGGGCACTATTTCTCAGCACATTCTCAGAACGCGCCGACATTCGCGCACGTCAACGGGTGTGAGATGGCCACCCAGTGGGAACTCCTTACCCCAGTCCGTCGTTATATCCCATGACAGCTCACGCCTATCAGGAGGCCGCCATGGCAAATGCCACCACCAGCCGGGTTGACAGCGATCTGGATGCTCAGAGCCCAGCCGCGGACCTGGTGCGGGTGTATCTGAACGGCATCGGCAAGACGGCGTTGCTCAATGCCGCCGATGAAGTCGAACTTGCCAAGCGCATCGAGACCGGCCTTTACGCCCAGCATCTGCTCGAGACCCGCAAGCGCCTCGGCGAGAACCGCAAGCGCGAGCTGGCGATGGTGGTCCGTGACGGCGAAGCCGCACGAGGACACCTGCTAGAAGCCAACTTGCGGTTGGTCGTGTCGCTGGCGAAGCGCTACACAGGCCGTGGGATGCCGCTGCTGGACCTCATCCAGGAAGGCAATCTGGGTCTGATCCGTGCGATGGAAAAGTTCGACTACGCAAAGGGATTCAAGTTTTCGACCTACGCGACCTGGTGGATCCGACAGGCGATCACCAGGGGTATGGCCGACCAGAGCCGCACCATCCGGCTGCCGGTTCACCTGGTTGAGCAGGTAAACAAGCTGGCGCGAATCAAGCGCGAGATGCACCAGAATCTCGGCCGGGAAGCCACGGACGAGGAACTCGCTGCCGAGTCCGGCATCCCGGTCGAGAAGATCAACGACCTGCTGGAGCACAGCCGCGACCCGGTGAGCCTCGACATGCCGGTCGGCTCCGAGGAGGAGGCGCCGCTGGGCGACTTCATCGAGGACGCCGAAGCGATGTCCGCGGAGAACGCGGTGATCGCCGAGCTGCTGCACACCGACATCCGCACCGTGCTGGCCACCCTCGACGAGCGTGAGCACCAAGTGATCCGGTTGCGCTTCGGGCTCGACGACGGACAGCCCCGCACGCTTGACCAGATCGGCAAGTTGTTCGGCCTGTCCCGCGAGCGGGTTCGCCAAATCGAGCGCGAGGTTATGGTGAAGCTGCGCAACGGTGATCGGGCAGACCGACTGCGGTCCTACGCCAGCTGACGACCAAGATCAACACGAAGCAGTATGCCCGCCACGCCCGTGGCGGGCATACTGCGTGCTGGAGTGTTAGCGGACCATTCACGCAGCTGGACACGTAGACTCAGCGGCAATGGAGGGTGCGGAATGAACGACCTGGTAGATACCACGGAGATGTACCTGCGGACGATCTACGACCTCGAGGAAGAGGGCGTTACTCCGCTGCGTGCCCGGATCGCCGAACGGCTTGACCAGAGCGGACCCACGGTCAGCCAGACCGTATCGCGAATGGAGCGCGACGGGCTGCTGCACGTGGCCGGCGACCGCCATCTCGAGCTCACCGACAAGGGCCGCGCACTGGCCGTCTCCGTGATGCGCAAGCACCGGCTCGCCGAGCGGCTGTTAGTCGATGTCATCGGATTGCCCTGGGAAGAAGTGCACGCCGAGGCTTGCCGGTGGGAGCACGTGATGAGCGAAGACGTCGAGCGTCGGCTCGTGCAAGTCCTCGACAACCCAACGACCTCGCCGTTCGGCAACCCGATTCCGGGGCTGTTGGATTTGGGCGTCGGGCCCGGGTTCGGCGGCGAGAAGCCCAACCTGGTGCGGTTAACGGAGTTGCCGGCCGGATCGCCCGTCGCAGTCGTGGTGCGTCAGCTCACCGAGCACGTGCAGGGCGACATCGACCTGATCACCCGTCTCAAGGACGCCGGCGTGGTTCCCAACGCCCGCGTGACCGTCGAAACCAACCCGGCCGGCGGCGTGACGATCGTGATTCCGGGTCACGAAAATGTGAGCCTGCCGCATGAGATGGCGCACGCCGTGAAGGTCGAAAAGGTCTAGCACACGGCGTCATTCCTCAGACGGCTCGTCGGCCGAATGTCCGACGAGGCGGCAGCCGCACACCGAGCCGCTGGGCCAGCCGGTATCCGGTGACAGCCAATTCGCGAATGTGCTCGGGCCGAAGGCCCGATTGCAGGGCCGTATCGAGCATGCCTGCCATCCGGTGGCCGGGTTGGCAGCGCAGCGCGGCCTCCAGCGACACCCCGGCCAGCGGGCCGTCGCCGCGGACATAGGCACTGAACGCGACCAACACCAAGGCCTCCACCCGCCACGGCGCAGGCAGGCTGCGCGACAGCAGCGCCCACAACGACTCGGCCTCCCCCGCGCTCTGGCCGACGGCCAGGGCATACAGCGTGTCACGCACCTCCACGTCGGCCAGCGCGCAGGCCAGGCTGGCCAGCTCCGCATCGCAGAGCTGTTGTCCCTCGCCGACACGAGCGGCGGCAGCCATGGCGTCCTCGACGTCGCGGCGAACGCACGCGGCCGGATCGGTACGGTGTGCGGCGTCCCGTGATGCGGCGTGCGTGCCGATCAGATCAGCCAGCGTCGCGCTGCCGGCCCGCTCGTCGACCGCGATGACTGCCTGCAGGTCAGCGCGCCGCGCATACAGGCGGCGGCCGTCGAGCACCGCCGCCACCGCCAGCGGCGACGCGGAGGGGTCATCGACGACACCGCCCGCACCGCAGCCGTCCACGCAGTGCCAGCGACCCCCGGCCGCCACCCGGTCCACCACGTGTGCGGCCCACAGCACGATGTCGCGCTGCGACAGCGCTTCGGTGAGCGTCGCACACAGGTCGCGGTACTCCTCGTTGCACATCGGGCAGCCGGCGCCGTCGGCGTCGACGATGACCGCGATGGCCGCCTCGGGGCCGGCGGCCGAGGCCACCTCCGCGAGCGGCCCGATCCGGTCGGCGAGCGCCTCGGACAGGTCGACCCGCATCACCGATCCCAGTTCGCCGTCGTCGATCGATATCAGCACCAACGATTTCTCCGGCACGAAGCCCAGCACGGCCGGGAGCGCGGCGATCATCGCGCCGGGGCGATTCAGTTCAAAGTCAGGTCGCTGCTTGGTCATGACGCACACGCTGGCAATCGGCACCGTCAGCCCGCCGGCGGCGCGGACCGCGCCGCGCGTGCGCTGTGGACAAACTCGCCGCTGGGGACAACCGTCGGCCGACTGGGCAGGCGTAGGGGAAACGCGGAACAGATTGTTCACATGTCCGTCGCCTGGCTCGGCGTGCGCGCGGCCGGGAACCGGCGTAGATGTTTCCTCATGGGTTCGATGCTGGAATACGAGATGGTCGTCATCGGTTCAGGTCCCGGCGGGCAGAAGGCCGCCATCGCCGCGGCCAAGCTGGGCAAATCGGTCGCGGTCGTCGAGCAGCGGCAGATGCTGGGCGGGGTCTGCGTCAACACCGGCACGATCCCGTCGAAGACGTTGCGCGAGGCGGTTGTGTACCTGACCGGGATGAACCAGCGCGAGCTGTACGGCGCCAGCTATCGGGTCAAGGACAAGATCACACCGGCTGATCTGCTCTCGCGAACCCAGCATGTCATCGGCAAGCAAGCCGACGTGGTGCGCAATCAGCTGATGCGCAACCGGGTCGATCTGATTCCCGGGCAGGGCCGGTTCCGCGACGAACACACCCTGCTGGTCGAAGACCATTCCCGCGGTGAGCGCACCACGGTCAGCGGCGAACGCATCATCATCGCCACCGGCACCAAACCGGCCCGCCCCGACGGGGTGGAGTTCGATGAGCAGCGGGTGCTCGACTCCGACGGCATCCTCGACCTCAAATTCATCCCGTCCTCGATGGTCGTGGTCGGCGCCGGCGTGATCGGCGTCGAGTACGCGTCGATGTTCGCCGCGCTGGGCACCAAGGTCACCATCGTCGAAAAACGGGACGCCATGCTGGATTTCTGCGATCCAGAGATCATCGAGGCGTTGCGTTTCCACCTGCGCGACCTCGCGGTCACGTTCCGATTCGGCGAGGAGGTCACCACCGTCCAGGTGGGCGCGCAAGGGACCGTGACCAGCCTTGCCAGCGGCAAGAAGATTCCCGCCGAAACCGTGATGTATTCGGCCGGTCGCCAAGGCCAAACCGAGAACCTCGATCTCGAGAACGCGGGCCTGGAAGCTGACAACCGTGGACGGATTTTCGTCGATGAGGACTTCCGGACCAAGGTCGACCACATCTACGCCGTCGGCGACGTCATCGGCTTCCCCGCCCTGGCCTCGACCTCGATGGACCAGGGCCGGGTAGCCGCCTGCCACGCGTTCGGCGAGCCGGTCCACGGCCTGACCGCACTGCAGCCGATCGGCATTTACTCGATCCCCGAGATTTCCTACGTCGGCGCCAGCGAGGTTGATCTCACCAAGGACGCGGTGCCCTATGAGGTGGGCGTGGCCCGCTATCGCGAACTGGCCCGCGGCCAGATCGCCGGCGACTCCTACGGCATGCTCAAGCTGCTGGTTTCCACCGATGATCTGAAGTTGCTCGGGGTGCACATTTTCGGCAGCAACGCCACCGAGATGGTGCACATCGGACAGGCCGTGATGGGCTGCGGCGGCACCGTCGACTACCTGGTCGACGCCGTGTTCAACTATCCAACGTTCTCCGAGGCCTACAAGGTGGCCGCACTTGACGTGATGAACAAGGTGCGCGCGCTGAGTCAGTTCAGCTGACCGGCACTGCCCGGCTGCTTCTCTGCCGCTCCGCCTGCATCGTCGCCGGGCGGTCTTCAGCAGTCGTCGTCGAAGGCAGTCGGCGGCACGTCGCCCGGGCCATCGGCCTCGGCGCGCGCCAAGAGGTCGGTGATGTGCTGGTCGAACGGTGACGAGTAGGACAGATTCTCCGCGCAGCCGCCGGAGTGCAGACCGCCGATCACCCCGGTGACCGTCGAGCCGCTGATCCAGGGCGCGCCGCTGGTGCCCGCCGCCAGGCCTGCGCACGGCAGTTCCGGATAGCCACCATCGGTGACTCCCGTGCTGACCTGGCAGCCGATCGGCATGCCGCCGACGCCCGCAGGGTAGGCGACGATGTTGACCCGGCTGCCTTTGGCCGGGGCGGAACCCAGCGACAGCGCCGAACCGACCTGTGCTTCGACCGATCCGCCGTCGGCGCGGCTGACCCGGGCGATCGCGTAGTCGGCCCGCGGATCCTTGGTGGCTACCCACCGCGGATCCAGGTACACCACATCCATGGACCAGAGATCGGCCGGCGCGGCGTTGCCGGCGTAACCGGGAACGAAGGTCGCCGGGCCGGCGCCTAGGCAATGCGCGGCGGTCAGCACCAGATCGCCTGCCGCCGAGTGCAACACCGAGCCGGTGCAGGTGTGCAGACCGCCGCCGCCGAGGAAAACCGCGCCCACCCGCGGATCAGGGTTCACCGGTCCTGCGACGACCTGCTTCGCGGCCTCAACGACGGCTTGTTTGGGTTTGCTGGCAGGCGGTGCAGCCGGTGACTGGTGCCCACAGGCCGCCAATAACGAGGCAAGGCCGAGGGTCGAGCCCATCGCTGCCAGAATGCGCATCGCTGTCGATCATGCCCGATGGGGCGGGTGCAGGCGACGCAGAGCGGCGCCCACCTGGCGAATTCGGCCTTCCGCGAAACGGGCGCCTGGGTGGAATGCGGCCGGAAGCGACCGCGTTGCCCAACAAACAGGCATGCGATCCGGCGGCGGGGCCGGTATCCGTAGGCGGCCGAATTGAGAGACACTATCTGACACAGTGCGCCACACCGCACCGTGCGAGGAGGCAACAGCGATGGGCGACAACCAGCCCCCCGACAGAGACCCCCAGAAAAACCAGCGTTACCAGCCCGAGCAGAACGGCATGTACGAGCTCGAGTTCCCGGCGCCGCAGTTGTCGTCGTTAGATGGCCGTGGCCCGGTCTTGGTGCACGCTTTGGAAGGCTTTTCCGACGCCGGTCATGCGATCCGGCTGGCCGCCGGCCACCTCAAGGACACGCTGGACACCGAACTGGTGGCCTCGTTCGCGATCGACGAACTGCTCGACTATCGGTCACGGCGGCCGCTGATGACGTTCAAGACCGATCACTTCACCCACTACGACGATCCCGAGCTCAGCCTCTACGCCATGCATGACAGTGTCGGGACACCGTTTTTGCTGCTGTCCGGCATGGAGCCGGACCTGAAGTGGGAGCGGTTCATCACCGCGGTGCGGCTGCTGGCCGAGCGTCTGGGTGTCCGGCAGACCATCGGCCTGGGCACCATCCCGATGGCCGTCCCACACACGCGACCGGTGACGATGACGGCGCATTCCAACAACCGTGAGCTGATCTCCGACTTCACGCCGTGGATCTCCGAGGTCCAGGTGCCCGGCAGCGCGTCGAACCTGCTGGAATACCGGATGGCTCAGCACGGCCACGAAGTGGTCGGCTTCACCGTGCATGTCCCGCACTACTTGGCGCAGACGGACTATCCGTCGGCCGCCCAGGCGTTGCTGGCGCAGGTCGCCAAGACCGGGTCGCTCCAGTTCCCGCTGAAGGCGCTGGAAGACGCGGCGGTCGATATCCAAGCCAAGGTCGACGAGCAGGTTGAGGCCAGCTCGGAGGTCGCTCAAGTGGTGGCTGCGCTGGAGCGACAGTACGATGCCTTCATTGCCGCTCAGGAGAACAGGTCGCTGCTGACGCGGGATGAGGATCTGCCGAGCGGCGACGAACTCGGGGCAGAGTTCGAGCGATTCCTCGCTCAGCAGGCCGAGAAAAAGTTCGACGACGACGATTCGACCTGAGCGCCCCTCCTGGGCCCGACAGCGAAGTTGGCGACATGACTCAGCGGAAGCCCAACCTGCGCTCGGTGCGGGAAGTTGTCCCTTCGCTGCAGTTTCGGACGGTGCACGGCTACCGGCGCGCGTTCCGGATCGCCGGCTCGGGTCCGGTCATCCTGCTGATTCACGGGATCGGTGACAACTCCACCACCTGGGAGACCGTTCAGGCCAAGCTGGCACAGCGGTTCACGGTGATCGCCGTCGACCTGTTGGGCCACGGACAGTCGGACAAGCCACGCGCGGACTACTCGATCGCGGCCTACGCCAATGGGATGCGCGATCTGCTGTCCGTCCTCGACATCGAGCGGGTCACCGTGGTCGGCCATTCGCTGGGTGGCGGGGTGGCGATGCAGTTCGCTTACCAGTTCCCGCAC
The DNA here is from genome assembly GCF_035570115.1 of Mycobacterium sp. Lineage (GTDB taxonomy): Bacteria > Actinomycetota > Actinomycetes > Mycobacteriales > Mycobacteriaceae > Mycobacterium. Next base: position 10,398 of record NZ_DATMLH010000083.1, on the reverse strand, counting down.
CTGGTCGAGCGGCTGATCCTGGTCGGCGCCGGCGGCGTCACCAAGGACGTCAACATCGTGCTGAGGCTGGCGTCGTTGCCGATGGGCAGCGAGGCGCTGGCGCTGCTGCGGCTGCCGTTGGTGCTGCCGGCTCTGCAGCTCTTCGGACGCGCGGCCGGCCTGATGTTGGGATCAACCGGTGTGGGCCACGACCTCCCGGACGTGTTGCGGGTGCTGGCCGACCTACCGGAGCCGATGGCGTCGGCGGCGTTCACCCGGACACTACGGGCGGTGGTGGACTGGCGTGGTCAGATGGTCACCATGCTCGACCGATGTTATTTGACCCAGTCCGTTCCGGTGCAAATCATCTGGGGCACAGACGATGTCGTTGTTCCCGTCAGCCACGCCCGGATGGCGCACGCCGCGATGCCGGGTTCCCGTTTGGAGATTTTCGAGCGCTCCGGGCATTTCCCGTTCCACGACGATCCCGACCGGTTCATCGAGGTCGTCGAGCGCTTCATCGATACCACCGAGCCCGCCGAATACGACCAGGCCGTCCTTCGCGAGCTGCTCCGCAGCGGCGGCGGGGCACAAACCGTCTCCGGGCCGGTCGACACCCGTGCCGCCGTGTTGGAGGCGATGGGCGCCGACGAACGCAGCGCCACCTGATCCTCGCCTCAACCCGAGCCCGTACAGTCGATTTCATGAGCATCGATGTCACGGTGTTGCGCGTTTTCACCGATGCGCACGGCAACTTCGGCAACCCACTGGGCGTGGTTGACGCCGCCACCGTGGCGCCTGGGTATCGCCAGCGCCTGGCGACCCAATTAGGTTACAGTGAAACAGTTTTCATCGATTTACCCAGCGCCGGATCCACCACGGCGCACGCTCGCATCTACACCCCGCTGACCGAATTGCCATTCGCCGGCCACCCGACCGTCGGGGCTTCGTGGTGGCTGCGTGCCAGCGGTACGCCGATCCGCACGCTGCAGGTGCCCGCAGGCATTGTCCAGGTGAGCTACGACGACGACATCACCGTCATCAGCGCCCGATCGGAATGGGCACCGGAGTTTGCCATTCACGATCTCGAATCACTCGATGACCTCGCGGCCGCCGATCCTGGTGACTTCTCCGACGATGTGGCGCATTACCTGTGGACATGGATCGACGAGCCCGCCGGAGCACTGCGCTCTCGGGTATTCGTGGCCAATCTCGGTGTGACGGAAGACGAAGCGACCGGATCCGCCGCCATGCGGATGACCGAATACCTCAGCCGCGACTTGACCATCACCCAGGGCAAGGGATCGGTAATCCAGACCACCTGGAGCCCGCAGGGCTGGGTTCGGGTTGCCGGTCGCGCCGTCGACGACGGTGTCACGCACCTCGTCTAACCGTCCAGGTTGACCGTCACAACAAGACCGTCGGAATCGTCGGCCATCAATGCTTCGACGCTGGATCACGTTGGTTAGACCGCGTTTTCGATATCCGCGTTGTTGTTCCCTTCAGTCCTTTCGGTGCAACACCGCGGCGAGATGGTGTTGCACCGGTTGTCCGACCGCGCCCATCCGCAGCGAATACGACAGCTCGTCGCCGTCGACTCGGAAGCGGCGGCCAAGGGCAGTCACCTCCTTGGCGGTCGGTGTCAGACCGACGTCCGAGGTGGTCATCTCGATTTCGATCGTCGTGCCGTCGGCAGTGTATGTGCCCACCTCGATTTCGGTGATGCCGCTTGGGTGTGCGAGCACCAGTTCGACCTGACCGGGCCGCGGTACCCGAAGGTAGCCCGTCTCGGCATGCAGGGGCGTCCCATCCGTTGCGGCCCTGGTCTTTTGCCCGTACACCAAAAACGGCTTCCCCACATGGGAGAAGGTGACCTCTTCCAGGTAGTCGAACGGCTCGATGGTGGGGTATTCCCCGGAACCACGACCCGCCCATACGCCGAGCAGCGGAGCGAGCTCTTGCAGGTTGGGGTGCAGGTCAGGCGCCATTCGGCCAGCCTAGTGAGCGTGGATGTCCGGCGTGCGGACATGCTCGGGGCGGAAGCCCCGACCGACGATGATCGGCGGGATGAACTGCAGCGGGCCCCAGCCAACGATCTTCGGGATATGGACCGGCGACAGGTCGCCGGTCAAAAACGGTTCGACGGCCTTGTCCTGGATGAGCACCTGACCGGCCTGGATGATCCGGGCGGGTAGCTCGCGTCGGCGTTGCACCTTGGCGAGGTCGGCATCGGTCAACCGACCTTCGCGCAGCGGGCCACAGAGAATGTTGGCCGCTGCCACCGCGTCGGCAACAGCGAGATTGATACCGACTCCCCCGGCCGGCGACATGGCATGCGCCGCATCGCCTATGCACAGCATGCCCGTACGCCACCACATCTTGAGCCGATCCACCCGCACATCGAGTTGGCTGGTGTCGTCCCAAGAATGTAGGTCGTTGACATGGTCACGCAAGTTCGGCGACACGGACGCCAGACGCGCTTTGAATGCGTCGAGTGAGCCGTCTCGGGGATTCTGCCCCTTCGGCACGAGATGTGCGACCTGCCAGTAGTCACCCCGGTAGATCATGGCCATCAGCATGCCCTTGCGGAGGATCCCGTAGAGCTCTTGCGGGTCGCCCGGACGCCACTTCAGTCGAAACCACAAGACATCCATCGGAGAAGCCGCGCTGGCGATCTCCAAGCCCGCCGCGGCCCGCACTACCGACGCGCGCCCGTCGGCGCCCACGACTAACTCGGCACGCACCTCCAACTCCGGCGTCCGCACCCCGACGACCCGATCGCCGTCGAAGATCAGATCTTTGACCTCCGCGTTACGGATCAGGGTGAACTCCGGATAGGCACTTGCCTTTTCGGCGAGAAAGTCCAGGAAGTCCCACTGCGGCATCAACGCGACGTAGGGCTGTTTGAAGCCGAGCCATTTGAGCGCGCTGAAGTTGCCGAAGGTGCGAAGCGAGCCGTCGGTGTCGAAGGCAAGTCGCGTGATCTGGGTGTGGGGCAGACGCAGGAACTCATCGATGAAGCCCAGTTCGTCCATGATCCGCAACGTGCTCGGATGCACAGTGTCGCCGCGAAAGTCGCGCAGGAAGTCGTTGTGCTTCTCCAAGACAACAACCTGTACTCCGGCGCGGGCCAGCAATAGAGCATGGATCAGGCCCGCCGGACCGCCACCGGCAACGCAGACCTGGGTTCGCAGAACTCGGGTCACGGCCCGACACTACCCGCGCGCAGCTGACTCAATGCAGGCTCTCGGCGGACCGGTCAACCGGACGCGGACACTTCGCGGTGAGCGCGCAGCGCCTCGATCTCGCGCTCGAAATCGTCTGCAGACGAAAAGGACCGGTACACCGAGGCGAATCGCAGATAGGCCACCTCGTCGAGATCTCGCAGCGGACCGAGGATCGCAAGGCCGACCTCGTGGCTGGGGACTTCCGGTGATCCGCTGGCCCGCACCGCGTCTTCGACCTGCTGGGCCAACAGGTTCAGCGCATCGTCGTCGACTTGGCGGCCCTGGCAGGCCCGACGCACACCGCTGATCACCTTCTCGCGGCTAAAGGGTTCGGTGACACCGCTGCGCTTGACGACCGCCAGCACCGCGGTCTCCACAGTGGTGAATCGCCGCCCGCACTCCGGGCACGACCTGCGGCGCCGGATGGCCTGACCCTCGTCGGTCTCGCGTGAGTCGACCACCCGGGAATCGGGATGGCGGCAGAACGGACAGTGCATGACCGCTCCTTCGCCGCGCCGACAACGGGATGTCTGAGACCACCCCGAGCGTACCTGCGCACTCCCCCGCGGGCCTAGCGTCAGCGGAGGTCGTGCCCGATATCCGCGACCGTCACGGCATTCGCCGATGACCATTGAGCCATGCGGGTTTCGGCGCTGCACGGCGGAGCCGTCAGCCCACCGGGGCGATGAGCGTCTGGCCGGCGGTCACCGTCGCGGAGTCGAGATCGTTGAGCTCGCGGATGCGTGCGGTGACCTGACCGGTCGGCGCATCGGGTGCGACCCTGGCGGCCAAGTGCTGGAGCGTCTCCCCGGGCTCGACCCGCACCACAGCGAGCTGGTCGGGCATGTGGCCCGCCGCCTGGTCAGAGCCGCCATGCAGCATGCCACCGAAGTGCGCCACCAGCCCCAGCCACACGGTGATCAGCGCCGCGAGCAGGGCCAGCGCAACCGTGGTCGCCGGCGTGATCGGACGTGGCCGATGTGGCGCCGTCGACATCAACACTCCGGTACCCCGGTAACGCGGGGGCGCAGCGACCGGTCTCGACGGCTGCGGACCCCGGCTTCCGGGCCGACCACGACGGCCTGCCGGTCGCACCCGGACCGGCCGGCACCGGATCGGCGCGCTCGGCGAGATCGTTTCGATGGGCATCATGTGCGTTCCTCCAGTCGGCTAGTTCTCGATCACTTGTTCGAAGCATAATCGATAGTGTGTTCGAATTCCGAACATGTGATCGAACTGTTGCACACGAAGCAGACGGTAAAGCACCCCACCGACAACTTTCGCAGCCGTAACAGGGGCAACATCGCGACACGCCTCGAACACATGTTTGATATCGGGGCTGGATGCGGCTACATTCGTCCGTATGAGCGACAGCGATACACCCGGCGCCGACCCTCAGCGCGGTGCGCGATCTGGGGATTCAGGGCTCACAGAGCGCCAACGCACGATTCTGGACGTGATCCGCGCTTCGGTCACCAGTCGCGGGTATCCGCCGAGCATCCGGGAAATCGGTGATGCGGTAGGGCTGACGTCGACGTCCTCGGTGGCTCACCAGTTGCGCACACTCGAGCGCAAGGGGTATCTCCGCCGTGACCCGAACCGCCCACGCGCTGTTGATGTTCGCGGCGCCGACGACGCCGCGAGGCCGACGGTCCTCACCGACGTCTCGGGCTCGGATGCATTGCCGGAACCCACGTATGTTCCTGTTTTAGGACGCATCGCGGCGGGCGGCCCGATTCTTGCCGAGGAAGCCGTCGAGGACGTCTTCCCGCTGCCCCGCGAACTCGTCGGCGAGGGGGCGCTGTTCTTGCTCAAGGTGGTCGGTGACTCGATGGTCGACGCCGCGATTTGCGACGACGACTGGGTCGTGGTCCGTCAGCAGAACGTGGCCGACAACGGCGACATCGTGGCAGCGATGATCGACGGGGAGGCCACCGTCAAGACTTTCAAGCGCACCGGTGGTCAGGTTTGGCTGATGCCGCACAACCCGGCCTTCGACCCGATCCCGGGCAACGACGCCGCCGTGCTCGGCAAGGTCGTCACGGTGATCCGCAAGATCTAACTACCGCGGTCCAGTTGGCTACTCGGCCTTGGTGAACCCGTTGGCTTTCGCGATTTCTTCGGTGGCGAACCAGATTTCGGCGAACGTGTCCTCGTATAGTTCGCTGTCGGGCATGTAGTAGAGGCCGAAGCTGGCATTGGCCTTAACGGGGTATCCGTCGGGGACCCGGTACGGATCCTCCATCGGAAGGTGAATCGCCAACTGACCGGGCGCAATTGGCGTAGCCGCAGCGAAATGAGTGGTCTCGGCTTCGGCGTCCGCGGCGGCATGTCGCCCGCTTCGCACTTCGCCCGGTGTTGGGATCCGCGTCGGAGCTGTGTCCACCGCGTCGGGATCCTCGTCAAAGGGCTCGTCGAGGTGCTCGACCAAGTGTTCGTCGAGGTGCTCGTCGAGGTGCTCGACCAAGTCTTCGTCCAAGTCGGAAAACTCGGCAGAATCTCCGATTTGGTTGACCAGCGGCTCGTCGACCAAATCGGCACGCCCTGGTGACATCCAGTCGCCGGCCGGCTGACTGGGCAGCCGCACGGTCCGCGGACGCGGCGCCCGGTAGCCGTCAGACAAGGTCGACGACTCGAGATTGCCGTCGGCATTCGGTGGCCACCGTGAAACAGACTCGGTGACGGCCTCATAGCCGGTGTCGTCACCACCGCCAGGTCCGGCGGCTTCGGTCTTAAGCCCGGCGGCGCGGCGTGGGCGCCCTCTCGCGGCCACCAGCAAGGCCAGCCCAACCAGCAGCAGCAGCAGCGCCACGGCGACGCCGACTGGCAACCACAATCGATGCCAGTTCAGCAGGCTCCCCCTGCCGGGGGTCGACGCCGAACCGGCCGGCATCTTCTGCCCGGGCACCTGCAGGCCGGACAATGCCGACGCCAAGTTCGCTGGTTGGGTGCTGAACGTGTTCTTCGCTTGATTCCAGGCGATTTGGCCACCGGCGAACTTCTGCGTGATCACGTCCTTATTCGTCGTCTGATCGCCGACCGGTGCACCCAGTTTGCCGGTCGGTCCGAGGAGTTTGTCCCACGCGGCCTTGATGGCGCCGCGAATCACAAACGCGCCGTGGTCGGGCGTCCAGAAGATCACCGGATTGTCGTTGGCGGCAAACGCGCTCACCCGGCTGGCCGGCTTGAGACCGCCCTCGGCCTCATTGGCGATCGGGAAGCCGAGCGTGCTGCCGCCCGGGCCGCCCAGCGACTCGTATTTCGCCAGAATGTCACTCTCGACGGCGTTGGCTCCGGTGGCCGGGCTGAAGAAGACCTTGCCGCCGGTGAAGTTTTGGCCCAGCCCGTCACTACCCACCGGATACTGATCGCCTTGTTTGGCACCCAACGGGCCCGAGGGGCCGCCTGATGCGCGCCACGCCATGTTGATGGCCGCGGTCGGATCGATGGGTGCCTGCAGATCGGTGAGCTGGCTCGCCAGATTGGGCGGAGCGGTGGAGAACGCTTTGGTCAGCCTGTTCCATGACACCTTGCCGCCGCTGAAGGCCTGGGTGGCGACTTCGCCGTCGTAGGTTTCGTCGCTGACCGGGACGCCGAGAGCGCCACCGGAGCTGCCCAGTTTGTCCCACGCGGCGTTGATCGCCCCGCGCACGACGAACGCGCCGTGCTCGGCGGTCCAGTAGATCAGCGGCTTGTCGCTGGCCGAGAAGGTGCTGACCCGGCTGTCGGGGCCTGCCAGCCCGCGTGCTTCGTTCATCGTGGGAAAGCCCAGGTCGCTGGCCGCCGGGCCACCGAGGGCCTCGTACTTGTCCAGGATGGCGCCCATCATCGACCTGGGGCCGGTAGCCGGCGTGAAGAACATCTTGCCGTGCACGAAGTCCTGGGCGAATCCTGCGCCGGCGGCGTACGCCTCACCCTGTTTGGCGCCGAGATCCGAATTGTCGGCGCCGGCGGCCTTCCACGCCGCGGTCATCGCGTCGTCGGCCTCGCCCAGTGGGGATGCCGACGCGACGGGTGCCAATAATGCCGTGCACACTCCCAAGGCTGTCGCCAGTGCCACCAGACCGAGCACCGCGCGCCCAATGACGGTGCCCGATCGACCTTGCTGCCCTGCCATCACACCTCCCAGCGGCCGCCCCACCCGCAGTCTGTGGCTAGTTTCGACCGCACGGCGGGCTGGCACAACTGCGGTCGAGCCGACGACATTTGCGGAGTCATTATCCAAGACCCTACGGAACCGTAACCCGTCGAGGGCGAAATGATGTCCACAACGTTGCTGGGGTGTCGCATTCGACCCATCCGATTCTGCGTTACGGTCCCCGATACCGGGGTGGTCCCCGTGGCGATGTGGCACACGGAAAGGCAGCGGAAATTGGGTGCTTCCGGACCGGTCTGGTCTCTGATCGTTGCCCTAATCGCGGGGCTGGTCCTGTTCGACTACGTGTTCAACGTCCGCCGCGCCAACACCCCGACGTTGCGCGAAGCGGTGGTGTGGTCGGCCAGCTACCTCGGAATTGCGATCATGTTCGGCCTTGGCGTCTGGGCTTTTGGCGGGATATCGATGAGCGTCGAATATTTCGCCTGTTATGTCAGTAATGAAGCTCTCTCTATCGACAATCTGTTCATCTTTTTATTCATCGTGAGCCGCTTCGCTGTACCGCGGATCGCCCAGCAAAAAGTGTTGTTATTCGGCATTGTATTGGCGCTGGCCGCGCGCACCGGATTCATCCTTATCGGCGCCGCTCTGATCACAATTTTCAACTGGGCGTTTTACCTATTCGCGATCGTCTTGCTCATCATGGCGACCAACCTCGCAAAATCGTCGGAATCGAAACGCGGCGATACGGACACGGTGCTTATCCGCATCGCCAGACGGTTGGTGCGCACCTCCAAGGACTATGACGGCGACCGGTTGCTCAGCGTCGAGCACGGCCGGCGGGTGATGACACCGATGTTGCTGGTCATGCTGGCGGTGGGCGGGGCGGACATATTGTTCGCATTCGACTCGATCCCAGCGCTGTTCGGCCTGTCCCAGAACGTCTACCTGGTGTTCTCGGCGACCGCGTTGTCGTTGTTGGGCCTACGGCAGTGGTATTTCTTGATCGACGGTCTGCTCGACCGGTTGGTGTACCTGTCCTACGGTCTCGCGGCGATCTTGGCTTTCATCGGTGTGAACCTGATGCTGCAGGCCCTGCACGACAACAACATTCCGTTCATCAACGGCGGCAACCCGGTCCGCGTCGCAGAACTGAGCACACCGCTGTCGTTGACGCTGATCATCGTCATCCTGCTGATCACGACGGCAGCGTCACTGCTGTCACCACGCGGACGGGCGCAACACGCGCTCGCCGAGGCCCGCCGGCACACGGCGGAATGTCTCAATCAGAGCTACGTCGCCGCCCAGGCTGGACCGAATGGCCTCGCCTAGACGCCCATGCTGCGACCGATGATTTCCTTCATGATTTCGGTGGTCCCGCCGTAGATCGTCTGCACCCGCGCATCGAGATAGGCACGCGCAACTGTGTATTCGCGCATGTAGCCGTAGCCACCGTGCAGTTGCAGGCAGCGATCGATCAGGTGCACTTGCTTCTCGGTCGAATACCACTTCGCCATCGCAGCCTGCTCGGCAGTCAGCTTCTCGTCGAGGTGCAGGCGGATGAACTCGTCGACCATGATGCGCACCGCAGTGGCCTCGGTCGCCAACTCGGCCAGCAAAAATCGGCTGTTCTGAAAACTTCCGACCGGCCTGCCGAAAGCCTTGCGCTCCTTCGTGTATTGCAGAGTTTGCTCCAAGACGGCCTCCATGGCTGCGGCCGCCATGATGGCAATCGAAATGCGTTCCTGCGGCAGGTTTTGCATCAGGTAGATGAAGCCCATGCCCTCTTCGCCGAGCAGATTCTCGGCGGGAACTTTGACGTCGGAGAACGACAGCTCAGCGGTGTCCTGGGCCTCCAAGCCGATTTTGTCCAAATGCCGGCCGCGCTCGAAGCCTTCCATGCCGCGCTCCACGGCGATAAGGGAAAAGCCTTGCGCGCCTTTGTCCGGATCAGTCTGGGCCACCACGATCACCAGGTCGGAGTTGATGCCATTGGTGATGAACGTCTTCGACCCGTTGAGTACGTAGTGGTCGCCCTGCTTGACCGCGCGGGTTTTGATGCCCTGTAAGTCGCTGCCGGTGCCCGGCTCGGTCATGGCGATCGCGGTGATCAGCTCGCCGGTGCAGAACTTGGGCAGCCAGCGCTGCCTTTGCTCCTCGTTGGCCAGGCGCAGCAAATAGGGCGCGACGACGTCGTTGTGCAGGCTGAACCCGATGCCGCTGAAGCGACCGGCGACGGTCTCCTCGACGATGATCGTGTTGTAGCGGAAGTCGGGGTCACCACCGCCGCCGTACTCTTCGGGGACCGCCATGCCCAGGAAGCCCTGCTTACCGGCCTCCAACCACACCCCACGGTCGACAATCTTCGCCTTCTCCCATTCGTCGTGGTAGGGGGCCACGTGACGTTCCAGGAACGCCCGGTAGGACTCACGGAACAATTCATGCTCGGGCTCGAACAGCGTGCGCTGATACTTGACGGCGCTACCCATGGATGACCTCCGGCGGGGTGGGGACTCTGCCGCCCAAGATATACCAACCGGATGGTTGGGCGATCTGCGTACCCATGCGGGCTTACAGTCAGCGAGGTGGACGAGACGATCCTGGTGGAGGAACGCGGGCAGCTGCTCGAGTTTTCCTACACCGACATGCTGTGCTACGCCGGGCCATACTCGCCGGCGGGTGTGGCCAATGCGTTCAAAGTGATGCAGCGGGCATTCGCGGCGTTGTCCCCGAACCAACCGCCGCAACGGCGCTCGATCGTCATCCGCACCGCCTTCCGGGGACCCGGGGCGCGCGACGGCTTCGAAGCCGTGACCCGAGCGGTGACCGACGGCCGCTACACGGTCGACCTGGCCCTGGCGCGACCCGACCGCGGCCGGCTGCTGCAAAGCTTCGTCTTCCAAGTCATCATCGCCGGGCGCACGGCGACCTTGCTACTGCGTAAAGGCTTCGTCAGCGCCGAATTCATCAACCTCGCAGGCAAATCCGACCGCAGCCAGGCGGAAGAGGCGCGCCTCGACCAGCTCAAGGCCGACCTGGCGCAGCGGCTGCTGGCCGCACCCGCCGAAGACGTCTACGACGTGGCCGACTGAGTCC
>NZ_DATMLH010000082.1:0-12607 GCF_035570115.1 Mycobacterium sp. | reverse complement strand
CATGTCCAAGACGGTTGAAGTCGGCGTGAATTACTGGCCCAGCCGGTACCTGCCGCCACAGGCCGGCGCCGAGTTGGCCAGCCAACTGGAAGCCACCGGCGTCGTTGATTGGTTCCAGACCTGGGATCAGCTGGTGAGCTTCGTGCCGCAGGCGCTGTGGCGAACCGACGTCACACCGATGGCGCGGGTGAGCAGCGATTGCGACTCGTATTACAACGCAGCCATGGTGGCGCTGCTGGCCGCAAACGCAACCAGTCGGCTGAACATCACCACCACGCTGGATGCGGTTCGCAACGGTCCGGCCGAGCTGCTCCAGCAGATGCTGACGCTGGCCTCGGCGACCCCTGCCGATGTCGCACTCCAGTTCGCGGCCGGCGAGCTCAAGCAGTGTAAGCCGTTCGGCTGGAAGCGCTCCCAGGGCTTGGCACGCATGGAGGACATCTTCGTGATCGTGCGTAAGCTGCTTGCATCCGACGGCCTAATCAGCCACGAAGGCAAACACTGGACCTACGAGGGCGCCTGGATCGGCGGTCATTTCCCGAAGGTTCCCAAACTCTGGGCGCTTGGTGGTGGCCCGCAGCTGATCGACATCGCCACGTCCCATGCTGACGGATTCATCAGCATGGTCCCCAGCGCCTTCGTCAGCCCCGATCAATGGGGCGCGCAAGTGCGTGAAATACGCGAGCAACTCGAGCGCAAGGGACGCGATCCGGAGGCCTTCACCTGTGGCTTCTGGCCGTTCGTCGTCATCTATCGCAACGACGACCAGCGTGAGCGCCTCCTCTCAAATCCGATCACCAAGTGGATGACCGCAGCTTTCGGCCGGCTGCACCACGGCGCGTGGAAAGCCGAGGGAATCGATCTCATCTTTCCCGAGGACTGGCATTACGCGCTGAAGATGCTGCCGCATCAAATGAGCCGGACCGAGGTTGACGACGTGGTCGCCCGCGTGACACCGGAGATGATCGAAAAGTCCTGGCTCATCGGAACACCGGAAGAAGTCGCCGCCCAGTTGCAGCCCTGGGTGGAAGCCGGTGCCGATTACATCGCTCCGAGCGATCTGGCGCCCGCGATCATGGAGCCCGAAGAACAGCCCGAGGTCTTCCAGACCATGATCGAGCTCTGCACCCAGCTGCATCAGCGGCAAGGCGAGCGGATCTCTAGTGACGCTTAGTCTTTCGGTGGCGCTGGCATGAACGCCGCCGCCTGGTGAACGATTACTTGCGGCGCGCCATGGCGAGCCGCTCCGCGAAGGCCGGTGCCTGAATCGACGTGGCCTGTGGCCCCAACTCGGCACGAAGGGCGGCCGCGTGCAGTTCGGTGTCGACACTGCCCGGGCTGCCGGTGGCCCGCATGGTGGCCTTCGTCGCGATCACGACTTCCCGCGGCGCCGATGCTGGACCGGCGGCGAGCTCCCGAGCGGCCGCCACAGGATCATCGGCGACCTCGAGCGCTAGGCCGTGTCTGACGGCGGCGTCGGCGTCAAGGCGCATCCCGAACAACAACGCAGCGCGCGCCAACTGCGGTCCGACGGCGCGCTGCAGCATCCACGTCATGCCTCCGCCGGGATGGATGCCGAGCTTTTGGAAGCGGGCATCGAACAGCGCCGCGGGTCCCGCGATCCGCACATCGCAAGCCAGTGCCAGGTTGAGCCCGGCGCCGACAGCCGGCCCATTGACCGCGGCGACCGTCGGCAGCGTGCAGTCGGCGACGGCGATGAACCCGTCGTAGAGCTGGCGTAGCCGGTCCTCGGCAGCGGCGCTGAGGGCGCTCAGATCGGCGCCCGCGCAGAATGCCTTGCCCGCACCGGTGACGACCACGGCATGGACGTGCGGATCCTTTTGCGCATCCGTGACCGCGAAGCGCAATCCGGCGGAAATTTCGTCGGTGACGGCGTTGCGCCGGTCGGGGTCGTTGACGGTGATCAGGGCGACACCTTTGTCGACCTCAAACAGGACGCGATCCACCTCAATCCGCCCCTTCCAGGGTGCGCAATGCGGAGCCCGCGGACAATGTGGCTGCTCCGCAAGGTCCGGCGCCGCCGGGTGGCGCCAGGACCATGACCCATCCACACGCTACGAGATCGAGTGCAACAAAATCAATTCGATTGTGAGCGATCGTTCACGATAGCGATGTTCGTTGACGAACCGCGCGCTTGCACTTACTATTGAGACGAATTATCTCAAAGATGGGGCATCTTGCACACATGGCAAAGGGCGTGTAGATGACCAATATGGTCGATTCGGCGCGTGCCGCCGACGGTTCCGGCCTTGACTCGTCACCCGCCTCCCAACGTCATGTGCCCGGCGAGCCCGGCATTTGGGTGCTGCTGTTCGGCGACATGATGGTGTTCACTGTCCTGTTCACGGTGTATCTGCATCAGCGGGGCAATCACCCGGAGCTGTTCGCCGAGTCCCAGGGGGCGCTCAATCGAGCGCTTGGCGCGACGAACACACTTGTTTTGCTGACAAGCTCGATTCTCGTGGTGTTTGCGACGCGAGCTTTGCGTCGTCCCGAACTGCGTTACCTGGCCCGGCGTTTGACCCTGGGCGGTGTGCTGGTGGGCTCGTGCTTTGTTGCGATCAAGGCCTTTGAGTACCACGAAAAGATCGCGGCCGGAATCACCCCGAGCACAAATGAGTTTTTCATGTACTATTTCGTGCTCACCGGGCTTCACCTGGCTCATGTGATCATTGGGTTGATCGTGCTGACGGTCCTCTCGACCTTGGCCAGCAAACCGGAGCCGACCAAGACACATATCGCCTTCTTTGAAGGCGGCGCGTGCTTTTGGCACATGGTCGATCTGCTGTGGATCGTCATCTTCCCCTTGGTCTTCCTGGTGAGGTGAGCATGAGATCGGTGGTAAGGACAAACGCCTCGCTGATCTGGGTTTTGCTGTGCGCGCTGACCATTGTGTCGTGGGCATTAGGCACCAACCACGGAGCCGGCGCGGGTCACCACCTGCCGGCCAGCCTGGTGATCTTCGCCGTCGCGGTCTTCAAGGTTCGGCTGGTCGGCTTGTACTTCATGGAGCTGAAAATGGCCCCGCGCGTGTTGCGCGGTCTTTTCGAGGGTTATTGCTTAGGCCTGTTCGGGCTGCTAACCGGCATGTTCGTGTTTTCATGATGGGTTCGCCAACCTGAGGTCACATTGTGCGACATGTAGCCTCTAAACTGGGTACGAATGTAGAGGAGCCCGGTGTCGAAAAGTGACAATGGCGCGACGAATGGCCGCCCTCGTGGCCGGCCACGGCTGACAATCGACCGTGATGCGGTCGCCGACGCGGTGGCGGAGTTGTTCTACGAGGGCGGATATGAGGCGGTATCGGTCGTGGATACCGCCGAGAAGCTGTCGGTCTCGCGCGCGACGCTGTATCGCACCGTTGCCACCAAACAAGACCTTGTGGGTGTCCTCTTCGAACGCAACACGCGTGAAATCGAAGAGAAAGTCCGGGCCGCGATCGCTGATATCGCCGATCCCGCCGAATGCCTGACAGAGCTGGTCCGCCTGCAAGCGGATGCGGCGGTACAGATGCGTTACTCGATGCCGGTATTCTTCGGTGGCGGCGACTTGCCCAAGGATGTCCTTCAGCGATGGCACAGCTGGAGTCGCCGATTTGAAAAGATGTGGCTTTCTGTGGTCGAGGCCAATATGGAGGCAGGCTACATCGAGAAGGCAGACCCGATCATCACCACACGTTTAATCCTCGGGATGATTCTTTGGGTGTCGCGGTGGTACCGACCGAATGAAAAGATAACGTCCGACCAGATCGCCGAAGAAGCCGTGCGGCTGTTGCGGTTAGGGTATGTGGCTCCAGAAACGCCGCAGCGCAAGTCCGGTGCGCCGCAGCGGCGTCGGCGCAAATCGAGTGGCTAAAATGTCTGTGATTGACCGCCAATGGACGGACGAGATCGGCGGACCCAGCGTGCTGCGCCTCCGGCGCCAGCCGGAGCGTTCGGGCGGTCAGCGTCTATGTGCACGATCGTTCTCCGCATGCGGCGGTCACCAGTCGTATTAGCGAACGCGATTCACCAGCTCAGAGTGTCGCCATCAGCCATGATGGTGCCGACGGCGAACGAATTCTCCGGTGATCATCGCGCGGGAGATGTTGCGCTTACCCCGAGATCTGCCGTATATTGAGACGCGATAGTTCAAAAAGGCCGGTTGATGACACGATGCCAGGAAGGTTCGCCGTCCGGCGCGGGCCGCGGGCGTGTCGTGACTCGAAGGTCGGAGGCGGAGGAACGCTTATGACCACTGCCGTGTCGGCGCCCTGGGAGAGGATTCCCAACTGGTTTGAGAACCTTCAGGTAGCGCTTGAAGATGCCAACATCCCGACGTTGCTGCTTGTCTTGCAGCATCTCACCGGTGACAGCAAATGGACTCGCCCGCCTTATCGACCGGTGCCAGGAAAGCCGTTGGACGACAACGACTCCGGCGGTCTCTCAGTCGAACTTCAGGCAGAGGTACGGGCGTCGGCGCTAGAGGCAGTCGTCGCGTTTTATGAAGGGCGAATCCAACCGGTCACTCCCTCCCCGGACGAGGTGACGCGCATGCTCAGCTGCGCGATGGTGGAAGATGTGCCGGTCGAATACGGCGAACTACTCTCCGAGGAAATGGGTTTCATCTCACGCGACGTCGAGATACCCGCCGAGTCGATCCCCGGGGACTTTCGCGTCGTCATCATCGGAGCGGGCTTGTCCGGGCTTTGCATGGCAACGAAACTTGCGGCGGCCGGTGTCAACTTCGTAGTGCTGGAAAAAGACGAAGATCTGGGTGGCACCTGGCTGGAAAACGTCTATCCCGGCTGTGGCGTGGACACGCCCGGTCATCTGTACGCTTTCTCGTTTGCGCCCAATCCGGACATCACGACCTACTTCGCCAAGCGGAACGAGGTCGAGGGCTATATCCAGCGGGTCGCTTCCGAATTCGATGTCAAGCGGCACATCCGATTCAACACCGAGGTGGTGTGTGCACGATACGAAACCACCAACGCGACATGGCAGATCGACATCAGAGACTCCGACGGTGACGTGGAGTCGCTTACGGCCGACATCTTGGTCAGCGCCGTAGGCATGGTGAACCGGCCATCGATTCCGCCCATCCCGGGACTGGACGAATTCCCCGGACCGGTGATGCATACCGCGGCGTGGGATACCTCGGTCGACCTGACCGACAAGCATGTCGCCGTGATCGGGACTGGCGCCAGCGCGATGCAAGTGGTGCCGTCTATCGTCGATACCGCTAGGCACGTGAACGTCTTTCAACGATCGAAGCAATGGGCGTTGCCACATCCGAACTACCATCGCGCGGTCAAAGAAACGGTTCGCTTCTTGATGAAAGAGGTCCCCTTCTACATTCAGTGGTATCGGCTTCGCTCGTTCTGGAACTTCAGCGACCGGCTGCACTCGGCGCTGCAGATCGATCCGAACTGGCCCCATCCGGAACGCGCTGTCAACGAGGCCAACGATCGCCACCGGGTATTTCTGACCAAGTACATCACGCGGCAGCTTGGCGACCGAACCGATTTGCTTGATGCGTGCCTGCCGGAGTATCCGCCTTACGGTAAGCGCCCGTTAATCGACAATCGCTGGTACCAGACGATGTGCCGCGACGATGTCACGCTGCTGACCGAAGCTGTAGCCAAGGTGAGCGGTGACAATGTCGTGACCCGGTCCGGAGTTGAAGTACCGTCCGACGTGATCGTGCTGGCAACCGGCTTCAAGGTTCTGCAGTTCCTCTGGCCGATGGACATCGTCGGAAAATCCGGCACGACGCTGCGCGAGCGGTGGGGTGTCGACGATGCCCAGGCATACCTTGGGGTGACCGTCCCGGACTTTCCGAACTTCTTTATCGTCAACGGTCCGAACACCAACGCCGGCCATGGCGGAAGTGCGATCCACGCCACCGAATTTCAGGTCCGCTACATCATGCAGGCGATCCGACATCTGGCGGTCAACAAAGCCGCCGCGGTCGAGGTGGATTGTGGCGTGTTCGAACGCTACAACGAAGAGCTCGATGAAGCCTTGGCGCACTGCATCTGGTCGCACAAGGGGATGACGACCTACTACCGCAATGATGCCGGCCGCATCGTTGTGAGCAGTCCGTGGAAGTACGTCGACTACTGGGAACGGCTTCGCGAGTTCGACCCGAGTGACTATCACGAGGTGACGGCCTCCTCGGAGGCTGCTGAGTTGTCCGCCTAGGCGACCCCGATGATGTGTCGGTGATGGGGGTGAAGATCGATGGCCGCTGACACTGGCGCCATGTTCACACTCGGCCAAGAGGAACAAGCGATTCGCGATGCGGTCCGCGGCATCGTCGATTCGTTTGGGCCCGACTATTACCAGCAACAGGTCGACGATGGCGCGAATTGCGGGGAACTCTGGGATGCGCTGGGCAGCAAGGGTTACCTGGGTGTGCATCTGCCCGAGAAGTACGGTGGCGGGGGACTTGGGCTGCGCGAGCTCGCGATTGTCGTTCAGGAAACCGCTCTTGGTGGGTGTCCGCTACAGGCGATGCTGTTCTCGGCAGGAGTCACCGGAACCATTCTGAATCGCAGCGCCAGTGACGAGCAGAAGTCCCGGTGGCTGCCGGGGGTGGCCGGCGGCGAAACACGTTTGTCGTTCGCGATTACCGAGCCCGATGCCGGGTCGAACGCCCACCGGATCTCCACGGTGGCCCGCCGCAAGGGCGAGCGCTATGTCATCAACGGCCAGAAGGTGTTCATCACCGGTATGGAGTCGGCACAGTGGGTGATGGTCGTGGCACGTACCACGGTCGACGAACACACCGGGCGCGGACGCCTGTCGGTCTTTATGGTCAACACCGATACGCCTGGCTTGTCGTGGACGCCGATCCGGACGGTGATGAACCAGCCGGACAAGAGCCATCAGGTCTTCTTCGATGATGTCGAAGTTCCGGCCGCGAACTTGGTCGGTCCAGAGAACAAAGGGTTAGCGGTGGCTTTCACCGGACTCAACACCGAGCGAATCTTGACCAGTTCAATTTGCACCGGGGTGGGACACTACGCGCTGCGGAAAGCGGTTGCGTACGCCAACCAGCGGCGGGTATGGGGCCAGCCGATCGGTGCGCATCAGGCGATCGCCCATCCGTTGGCCGCCGCGCACATCCACCTGCAAGCTGCCCAGTTGGTGACCGACCGCGCCTGCGAACTCCACGACTCAGGAGCTGAGGTCGGCGAGTTGGCCAACATGGCGAAATATCTTGGGGCCACAGCCGGCCTGGAAGCGCTTGACGCGGCCGTTTCCGTTCACGGCGGCAACGGCGTCACCTACGAGTACCAGCTTGCGCCCTACTTCTGGCTGGTGCGCATGCTCAACATGGGACCGGTCTCCAAGGAGATGATCCTGAACTTCGTGGCCGAACATTCTCTGGGGCTGCCGCGCTCATACTGAACGCCGGCATGGGCTCGATGGAACGTCTCGCCGGTCATCCGCTGTCGAGAAGGTTGGTCAGATGCGTCCGGCCAGCGAGAAGTCGCCGCGGATCAACACTTCCCGTCGCAGCCGGTCCTCGAGCACACCTTCGACGGTGGCGCGCAGCGCTCCGCCCATCCGCGATGCGGCCTCGATCGCCCGCGAGAGCACCTCGCCGGCGAGGTTGTACTCGTCATGCAGATCGGGAAGCCGGTCACCGCGGGCGGGATGCGAGCGCAGCGTTCCCAGCGCCTCGGCGACGCCCCCGTCGGCATCGGCCCCTGCGGCGACGACGGCCTCTGCCGCTGCGGTGATCGCCATGATCTCCTCACGAATCCAGGCGGCTTCGTCGTCGGCGCGCAGGATCACGCTCGCCAGAATCGAGTCGATCATGTCGAGCCTGGCCAGCACGTCGTCATTGGCGAGGGCGGCCCGCACCGAGGTCTGGAGTTCGGTCCGCACGGTAATCAGCAGTTGCCGGGCGCTCG
Organism: Mycobacterium sp.; assembly: GCF_035570115.1. Taxonomy (GTDB): domain Bacteria; phylum Actinomycetota; class Actinomycetes; order Mycobacteriales; family Mycobacteriaceae; genus Mycobacterium. Next base: position 4,680 of record NZ_DATMLH010000082.1, on the reverse strand, counting down.
GACGGGCGATCATGCCGAAGCCTCTACTGCGACAGCCGCTTCGAGTGCTCGGGTGGCGCTGAACCAGCCTTCGAACGCGGTGATGTTGGCGTTGAGGAGAAACGCCGTGCGTAAATCGTTGTTGGCGCCTTCGACGTAGGTCTGCTGGGTCCGCAGCAGACCCGCGAACACGCGGATCGCAGAGACGATGGAGAAGTATGAGACGGTCCGGGGGCTGACCTGGTGCCTGCTGAGTCCGGTTCTTTCTCGGTATCTCGCGCAGAATCCCTCCGGATCGCCGCCGATCAGAGCTGGCGGTTGTATCGATTCGACCCACAGTGCCCAGCCGAGATCCTCTCTCGGATCCCCGATGTGGGCGAATTCCCAGTCCACTGCCACCAGTCGGTCATTGGGCCCCAGCATCACGTTCCCGGGCTGAAACTCCCCGTGCACCAGCGTCATAGGTACCTCCGGTGGCCGGTTACGTTGCAGCCAGGCCGCGACGTAGCGCAGCATCGGGATGGATTCGCTCAGGTCCATCTCGGTCTGCCGCCACAGCTCGATCAGCTCGTCGACGTAGGCGTCCCAATCCGCCGGATGGCGCACGCTTGGCGGCAAATTCGCGATGTCGACGCCGTGGATATCGGCAGCCAAATCGCATAGGGCACGGCCATGGTCGGCAATCTCGACCTGCGCGCCGGCCCTGACCCGCGACAGGAATGGGCCGCCGGCCACGAAGTCGAGGATGATGGCCTTGCTTCCCAGTTCCTCACCGGTCGGGTCGGCGTAAATCGCGTCGGGCATCGGTGCGCCACCCTGACCCGTGAGCGCGCTCAAGAGCTCCCACTCCAGCGCCCGGTCGGTCTCGATCGGCGCGGAGCCGTCGTCGGCGTCGGCCCGCAGTACCAGGGTGCGCGGCCGGCCATCGAGCACCGCGGTGAACCGCGTCATCTGTCGGCTATAGCCGCCCGGCAGAGTTACCAGGTCGCCGACCGATACCGAGTGGACATCCGGAAGCCGCTGCGCGAGAAAGGCTTCGAGCCTGCGGGCGAGCGCGGACCGGTCGGCGTCAGACATGGCTCAGCGGGGCGTCGACGCGCAGCACCCGGTCATCCCCGGAACGCATCCAGGACGCGAATTGCCTGCCCATCATCCAATCCTGTAGTTCGCCCGGTGCATCGTCGTGGCCGTCGAACGTCCAGTTCTCGTAACACCAGTAGGTCATCACCCCGCCGTAGGGCGAATGCCACTTCAGCAACGTGACGACCTCTCCGGTGGCGTGAAGGCGCCGGCCGTGCTCGTCCACCGCGTCGATGCACTCGCGGACCGGACGGCCGTCGCTGTGGCGTTCCAACACGGTCCGCGTTCCGCTGACCAGGTGACCCAGTACGCCGTCCTTTACGTAAAAACCGTGTGCCACAGGGTCTGCCGCGCCCACCAGGGGATCCCGCTCCCATGGCTCCGCGCTCATAGCGAACGCCTGAAAGGAGTTGTCGCGGTCTGCGCGGGCGAACGTGTAGGAACCACGCGGCTTGTGCTGCCCGATGAGAATGCGGCGGGGCCCCCAGGTCCGGTCCTTGATCACCGCCGCGTCCGTGACGATGATGCGCTCACCCTCAATTTCCAGTACGCCCTCCATCACGCCGGTCTGCTCATAGTGGCCGGTGTGCTTGGCTGCCACATCCTGTACGAAATCGCGCATGCCGACATTGACGCGCTCACCCGCGGACCGCATCGCCACCGGTGTCCGATCGGCGCGATATGTCAGGTCGAACTGGCAACCGGGGGCGCTGTACGTGTGCCGGTAGCTCATTTGCGGCGTGAGGGTCTGCACCGAGTAGCTGTTCTCCAGGGTGAAGTCGAACATGTCGGCGCCGTCAGGCAGTGGCATATGCCAGTCGAACCCGTTGTAGAGGCAGGTGGACATCTCGTCACCACTGGGGTCGACGAACCACGGGCCGGCCATCGCGGTGTTCTGATTGGGCCGCATGTAGTGGTACAGGATGCCGAATAGCTTGCGTTCCGGTACCCGGAACGTGGTGAACGAGCTTTCGTTCCACCATGGATCTGCGTTGCGCGAATGAAGGCGGTCATCTTCGGGTGAAACCGTGTTCGACCACGCCATCCAATACCCCTCTTCCGATGAGAAACAGATACGCAAGCCGGACATGCTTGATGTGGCAGAACGCGTACCGAACATGTTCGAAATCAGATCGTACATGCTCGGTACGCGTTAGGGAATCCGTATGATCGGCTCATGCCACCACGCCTCCGTGCCGTCGCGTCAGGTCGGCTGATAGTGGATGATCTCGTCGACGCCGTCGCGCGGCTCATCGACTCCGGCGGTGTCGAGGCGGTGACGATGCGGCGCCTGGCACGGGAGTGCGGGGTGGCCGTGACCTCGATCTACGGCTATGTACGCACCAAGGACGAGCTGCTCGGGCTCTTCGCCGACCGGCTGCTGGGCGCCATCGACGTACCCGACACCCCGAACCCACAGGGCGAGATCGCCTACATCTTTCGGGCAACCTACGAAGTGCTGGTTGGCCATCCGGAGCTGGTGCAGATCGTGGCGGGTCAGCCAGTGCCGGGCAGTGCGGCGTTGCACCTACTGGAGCGGGTACTGGCAGCCCTGGTCGGGCTCGGCCTGGATGACCGTCAGATCCACACCGCCTACCAGGTGCTGGCGTCCTACACGACCGGGTTCGTCCAGCACCAGGCGGCGCGACAGCACCGCACGCCGGGGTTGCCAGAACTCATCGGCCGCGCGCGCATGCTCGCGGGTTCGCCCGCGGACCGCGCATCGTCGGACGACAGCCACGACAACGAACTCCGCGACTACGAGGCGGGACTGGCGGCCGTCCTCGCGGGGATCTCGGCGCTCGCCACCGACGCCTGAGACATTCGAGATCCTGGGCCAAACCTCACGTCGACACGATCACCTCTTTGGGCGGCGACCCAGCCGACGACGCCAGTCGTGCATTTCGAGCAGCCGAAGCACCGCCCCGGAGATCCGAGCCTTGCGTGGTGAGTAGGGGTACCAATGTGTTTCGGTCGGCAGGCTCACCTTCTCGCTGACCACCGCCTGCGCGCGACAGTACTTCCGGATGCCGTCGGGTCCGCCCATTCGGTGACCCAGACCAGATTCCTTCCAGCCGCCCATCGGCAGCGGAAACTGGAAGACGTGCATCATCGCGTTGTTGATGTTGACGCCGCCGGCTTCGATCCGCCTGCCGACCCGCTCGGCGCGCTCCTTGCTCGCCGTCCAGACGCTGGCGCCCAATCCGTAGCTACTGTCGTTGGCCAGGGCGATCGCTTCGTCTTCGCTCGACACCTTCATGATCGGCAGCAGCGGCCCAAACGTCTCCTCGCGCATACAAGCCATCGTGTGGTCGACATCCACCAGCACAGTCGGCGGATAGAACAACCCCCGTTCGGCTCGCTTTCCGCCCGTGAGGATGCGCGCCCCGCGAGTCAGCGCGTCGTCGACCTGGCGCTCGACAATCGCCATCTGGGCCTCGTTTGCCAGCGCTCCGATGTCGGCGGAAAAGCTACCCGCCGCATCATGGCCCTGGCGGAGCTTGTTCACCTCGTCGACAAGCCGTGACGTGAACTCGTCATACACCGAATCCTCGACGTAGATCCGTTCCACGGCGACGCATGACTGGCCCGAGTTGAACAGTCCGGCCCAGATTGCTCCGCGGACGGTCCGTTGCAGCGGTGCATCGGACAGCACGATCATCGCGTCTTTCCCGCCCAGTTCGAGACTGACCGGGATCAGCCGTTCCGCGCAGTGGATGCCGATCTGGCGGCCGGTCTTGGTGGAGCCGGTGAACTGCACCATGTCGACGACGTCCACGACCGCCTTACCGGTATCGCCCCGGCCCGTCACACAACCCAGCACGGGTGGAGCGCCGATCTCCTCGTTCCAGCCGCGCACGACTTCGGCCCAGCCCAGCGGGGTTTCCTCGGATGGTTTGGTCAGCACGGCCGCCCCGGCCATCAGCGCCTGCGGCACGTCGAGCATCGGCATCCCCAGCGGATAGTTCCACGGCGTGATCACGCCGACGAGTTCGTACGGTCGGTAGCGGATCCGCAGATTCTTGGTTGCCGACGCCGGTCCGTGCGGGCGGCGGGTTTCCTCGGCCAGGAATTCGGCGCCGTGTTTGGTGTAGTAGTTGATGACTTCCATGCAGACCAGCAGCTCAAGCTGCGCATCCCCCCAGGACTTGCCGGCCTCGCGATGCACCAGGCCAAGGATGCGGTCTTGGTTGTCGACGATCCAATCCAGCCACCGCCGCAGATGAACCGCACGGCCTTGCGGTCCTAGCGCCTCCCAGCCAGGTTGGGCCGCGCGCAGTTGATCGGCGAGTGCGCGCACCTCGTCCGCGGACTGGTCGGGCACGGTGCCGACCAGGCTCTGGTCGGCGGGGTTGTGGACCTCGACTAACCCCCCTGCAGGCAGGGCGGCGGTGCCCCCTGCGGTCTTATCCTGGGTAGTCGTCATGATGCCGGTCCTCGCTGACGGTGTCGGTTGCAACCAATATTATGAGTATGCGCGTCTCAATACACAATGTCACTGGGCCGCCGGGGAAGCCGCCAGCGAACGCTGATATCCGAGGATCGCCTTGTTCATATTCATCGCAATGGCCCCGACGACTTCGTCTCCGCGTAGCGCCTCGACTAACAGCGAGGGCTTCT
>NZ_DATMLH010000081.1:0-11250 GCF_035570115.1 Mycobacterium sp. | reverse complement strand
GCCGAGATTGGAGGTCTTGATGGACGCGGCGACCAGTACCTGTGCTTTGTCACCCGAGTCGGATTCCAGGCCCGCTTCGGTGATGGTTCCCACCGACTTCGACTGCGCCTTCTTGAGCACCTCGATGAAAGGTTGCTTGCGTTTGGAGAACTGGTCGTAGAACTGACCCGTCGCCGAATCCAGAACACGCTGAACATCGGCGTCGGCGTGCTGCCAGTCGATCGTCGTCAGATTCAGCGCGCACTGCCGCCCGACCTGAAGGAACAGCTGCCGCTGCTCTTGGGCCTGCTGCGATTGATATGCCCGGAATCCCAGCCACCCCACGGTCGCCACCAGGGCCAGAACGACAGCCAACCCGACCATCGTTGCCAGCCGCACCTGCGACGCCGGCCCCTCGGCCGGCGCCGCGTCTTCCGAGGCGTCCTCATCCTCGTCCTCGACCGCGGCGTCGTAGTCCTCGGCCTCGTCGGCATCGCCATCCGCCGCCTCGGACTCCGCGGCTGTCGTCGACCCGCTGTCCTCCGGGGATACCGGTGAACTGTCATCGGTGTGGTCCGGCGCTGCCGGTGAGGGTGTTTTCGCCGCGGTCTTGCTCAGTTCCCCGTCGGGGGCGTCAGCATCTGCTGCCATGTTCGCTCCTTGAGACCGCCAGACAGGGTGGGTTGTTTGTACCTCTGGCCGTCCGGTCCAACATACTCGCCGGTGGCCGGATCATATTGGGCTGCCGCGACCGGCGGCGGCGCCGCCGGTGCCGGTGCCTGCCCGGGTGCCTGCTCCGGTGGGGCGGGCGGCCCGCCGGGGAAGCCCGCGGGTATCGGCTCGCCGGGGTCGAACTGGGGGACGCCCTGCCCGGTCAACGTCGCGTTCGGGTCGCCCTTCCAGTTGAAGCCATCGTTGAGCGGAATATAGGGCTTGTCGCTTTCACACTGCTTGACCGTCGGCGCCCGCTTGCCCGGCCGGGTCTCGCACGGATAGTTGCGCGCGCCCCGCACCGCGTTGAAGGGCGAATCCTGCGGTATCCGGCAATAGACCAGGCCCGGCGGCCGCGCCGGGGTGTCCTCGAAGGCCGGCGAGCGCTGCTGCTGAACCGGGAAAAACCCGGTGGTGCACGGCGGCGGCCAGTTGAGATTCAAGTTAAAGTCCAGGTAAATACCGCGGTAGGGTCGCTTCAAGTCCATGTCGCCGAGCTGGCCCGCCTGCGAGTCGGCCACCACCTGCGGCACCTCGGCCAGCAACGCCTCAACGTTGTCCCGGTAGGTCAGCGCGACATCGCCGACCTTGTCCAGATTGGACACCACTCCCGGCAGCGTCGGCTCGAGTCGATCGGCCACGTCGCGTAACGACGCGAAAAGTGGGCCCAGCTTTTGAATCGATCCCGACAGAGCGCCGTTGTTTTGTTCGACGGTCTGAATCTGCTTGGTGACGTTGGCCAGGTGGGCGGCCCAGGCCTGGATCGAGTCCGCGGTGTCGATCTGGCTATCGAAGACCGCCTTGGGCTCGTCGATCAAGGTGGTGATCGCATCCAGGTTCTGGCGCGCCTCGGTCGCCAGCTTCGCGCCACCGCCGAACAACCGGGACAACTCCGGACCCAGCCCACCGACGGCCACATACGACTCGTCGACCACCGTCTTGAGGTTGTCGTGCGGGATTGCGTTCAAACCGCGACTGACCGCCGCCAACAACGAATTAACGTTCGGCGGAATGGTCGTGCGGTCCTGGGGGATCACATCGTTGTTCTTGAGCATCGGCCCCGTCGCGCTGCGCGGGATCAAATCCACGTACTGCTCACCGATCGCCGACGCACTGTGCACGTGCGCGGTGAGATCGGCGGGGATATGAATACCCGACTTCAGCGAGAGCACCGCCTCCACGCCGGTGTCGGTGAGGTGCACCTTCGACACCCGGCCGACCTCCACACCCCGATAGGTGACGTTGCCCGCGCGGTACAGCTCCCCCGCCCGATCCAGCTGCATTCGCACCGTGTACCGACCGATTCCGAGGTAGGCAGCCGGCAGGTTCGCGTAGTACAAACCAACAAGCCCGGCAGCGATCACAGAGATCGCCGAAAAGATCGCCAGGGTGATAATCGTCCGCCGATGTAAACGCATGTCAGGGCCCCTGGTCGAATTGATAGGGAGCAACCAGCGGGTTGCGCGCGGTGTACGGGCTGGGCATCACCCCAAGGGTGCGACCCCACTGCATCTCCAGCTCGGTCAGGTTGCCCTCCCAGCGGGTGCCGGTGAAAAGTCCCGAATCAAGCCGGCTCATCGTCAAGTCGAAGATGGCCGAGAGGTTCCCGTAGTCGCCCCGGATCCATTTGGCCACCGGCGGTTTGGAGAACAGCGGCACGGTGAGATAGTCCAGACCGCGGGTCAGCGCCAGCCCGGAGTCGGCCAGCGATTTTTCCACCGGACCCAGATCGCCGATCTCTTTGATCAAATTCTCCTTGGTCGGCTCGAGCGCGTCAGCGGCAAGGGCGCCCGTCTTGGGACCGATCAGTAGGGCGTCGGCGATTTTTCCCCGTTCGTCCTTCAGAATGGATAGCGCGGCCGGGATGGTTTTCAGCGCCTTGTCCAGGACCGGCTTCTGCTCGGCGACTTGACCGACCAGGTTGTTGAGGCTGTCCAGCGCACCGATAATGTCATCTTTTTGGTCGTTGAGGTAGGCGGTGAATTTATCCAGTTGCGTGATCAGGCTTCTGAGGTCTTTTTCGCGACCGGTGAAGGCGGTGCTCAACGTCGCGGTGATGTCTTGAAGCTGACCCAGACCGCCGCCGTTGAGCACCAGCGACACCGCGCCCAGCGTCTGCTCGGTGGACGGGTAGGCACTCGCCGACGACAGCGGGATCACTGATCCGTTGTGCAGCTTGCCCTTCGCCTCCACGCCGGGGGGCGTCGCCAGTTCGACGTGCAAGGTGCCCAGCAGGCTGGTCTGACCGACCGTGACGGTGGCATTGGCCGGCAGCACGGCGTCGGGTTCGATGCTCATGGTGACCAGCGCATGCCAGCCTTGGCGTTCGACCTTGGCCACGTTACCGATCAGCACATCGTTGAACTGGACCCGGGAATTCTCCTTGAGGTTCTGCACATCGGGCATCTGCGCCGCGATGGTGTAGGAGCCCGGGCCGACACCGACCCTGCCCGGCAGCGGCAACGAGTTGGCACCGTGGAAGTTTCGCAGGGCGCCGCAGCCGGAGACCACGGAAACCGTCGCCACCACCAGCGCGATCACCAGCACCGCGCCGCCGCAGCGACGCCGGTAGCTGCGTCGGGTCAATGCCCACCTCCTACGTTCTGGTTATCCAGGCTGCCGGGCAGCATCATTGAGCGCAGCCCGGTGGCCGGATCGACGGGCAGCGGGTTGGCCGGCTTGGCCGGCACATAGGGCGCGTTGGTGTTGATCATCCCGTTGCCGAAGAAGTTGAAGATCTGATTGGCCGGTGGCAGCGGCCCGTTGGGCGGCGGGGGCACCGTACGGAACGCCTCGGTGGGCGGCGGCCCGGGCGGCGGGATGTAGTCGGGCCGCAGGAAGTCCTCGCTGTAGGTCACTTCGTTAGGACGCGCCGCGGCCCCGACGAACGGGTTCAATCCCAGCGGCAGCCAGTTGACCTGACGGTTCTTGAGGATCGGGGCCATGTATTGCACACACAGCTTGGCAGACTGCGCAGCGCCCAACCTCGATGCCGCCTGCACACCCGAACACAAGAACTGCAGCGGATTGGCGAAGTTCTGCAGCGCCAGCGCGCCGGTGTATGCGCTTTGGGCGGGTTGATAGATGTTCAATACGTTCTGGAACACGTTGGGGCCAATGTGCAGGGCTTGCTTGATGTCGTCGAGGCTCTCGGTCACCGCGTTGGACAGCTCCGCGGCCTTGTCCGACGTAATGCCCAGCGTCTCGCGGTTGTCGTCCAGAAAGGCCGTGATCCTGGCGGCCTCCTCGTTGTCCGCATTGAACGTGTCGGCGACCTCGTTGTGGTCGTTGGCCAACAGCTCGGTGACCGCGGCCAGGTTCTGGTTCAGGTGGCGCAAAAGGCCGCCGCTGTCATGCAGCGCCGACACCAAAGCGGCCAGGTTTTTGAACGTGCCGTACAGGTCGCCGCTGTGGTCAGCGAGCGCCGAAACCGCCTGTGACAGCTTGACAACGGCTTCCCGGATATCTGGGCCCTGGCCGCGCAAGTTGGCTGCCGCGGTATTGACGAACGATCCCAGCGTGCTGACCCCGCCCGGTTGCGTGGGCTGCAGGATCTCGGTGAGCTTCTCCAGCTGCGCACGAAGGTCGTCCCACTCCATCGGGACGGCGGTGCGTGCCAGCGGAAGCACCGCGCCGTTGGGCATCACCGGCCCGCCGGTGTAGGCCGGGGTCAGCTGAAGTTCCCGAATCGTCACCAGGTTCGGCGACAGCACCACCGCTTTGGCGTCGGCGGGCACCTTGTATTTGTCGTCATAGGAGAACGAGATCTTGACGCGGTCGGGCTGCGGTTCGATCTTGTCGATCTTGCCGACCGCCACGCCGAGGATCACCACGGCGTCGCCGACGAAAATGTCGTTGGCGTTGTCGAAGTATCCGACGACATGCGTGCGCCCGCTCGACGACCGCATCAGCGCGCCCACCCCACCCAGCAGCGCCACTACCAGCACCGCAACCAGGACAATCCTCGTCTTAGGTGAATTCACCGTTGGCCCCCCTGACCGGGTTGCGCCGGCCCCGGCCGCGGACCGAAGGACTCGCGCGGCGCGAGCACCGGTGGTTGGTTGGGTGGTAGCTGCCCGGGCGCCCCCTGCTGGACGGGCCCGGTGGACGCGTTACCCGGTCCGGGACCTTGTGCCGGTGGCCCCGGCGGCGCGCCGCCCGGCGGCGGCGCCGGGGGTTCCTGCCGCAGCGGATAGCAGCCCGGTGCTCCGGGCCTGCCCGGCGCACTGCACGGCACGTCACCGGGGTTGCCGGTGATGGCGTCGGGAATGTGCAGGCGCGGGTCGCCGCCCTGGCCGGTGCGCGGGTAGGGCAGCGGCAGTGGCGGTGTGGCCGGCTGACCGGTCAGCGGGTCGGTGAGCTGCGAGGGCAACTGGGTCGCGGGATCGATCCCCAGGTCGTGGAACGCGGAGTCGATGAACGGCTGGATGAACTGTCCAGGCACCAGGTTGACCAGGTAGGCCTTGAAGAACGGGCCCGAGGCAACCGCTTCGCCCAGCGCCAGCGCAAAGCTGTCGAGCCCCTTGATGGCCTCCTGGATGCGCCCCTTGCGATTGTTGAGGATCTCCAGCACCCCGTTGAGCTTCTCCAGCGCGGGCCGCAGCGTGGCGTGGTTGTCGTCGACGACTCTTCCCAACGCGCGGGCGATGCGGGCGTTGTCGACGAAAAACCTGTCCAGAAAACTGCTTTGGGCTTTCAGCGCGACCAGCAGCGAATCGGTGTCGCCGACGAGTTTGACGATCTCGTCGCTGCGCTTGGCCAACACGCCGGTGACCTTATTGGCGTTGCTCAGGAGGTTTCGCAGCTCCTTGTCGCGCTCATCCAGTGTCTGGGAGAACCGCGCCACACCCTGCATCGCGGCCTTCACCTCCGGTGGAGTGCCTTGGAATTCGCCGGCCACCACCGACAGCGCGTTGGACAGCTGGTCGGTGTTCAATTTGGTGACGGTGGCCGAAAGATCGCCCAACACATCGGGCAGCTGGTAGGCCGGCGTGGTCCGCTCCAGCGGGATCGGCCCGCTGAGCCGACCCTCTCCGCGCGGCGTGAGCTCGATGACCTTGGTACCCAGGAAGTTCTTCACTTTGACCGCGGCCTCGGTGCGCTCGCCAAGCCGCAGCTCGCCGGGAACGCGGAACTTGACCAACACCCGCGATCCATCCAGGGCGATGCTGGCCACCTTCCCGACCCGGGCGCCCGAAACCTCCACGACGCCGTTGGTCTCCAAACCGCCCGCCTCGGCGAAGTACGCCGCGTACTCCTTGTCGCCGGTCAAAAACGGCACCTTGTCGTAGTTCACCGCCAAAAGAATCACCGCGAACAGCACGCCGATACCGATCGCACCCACCACATACGGGTTGCGTTCGGAGAACTGCCTCATGTCGAAGAGGCGCATGTAGAGGCGTCTCATTTCGGGGTGCACCTCCCCGAGCGCTGGCTGGCCAGGTTGATGTAGACCGGTTGCCCGGTCTTGCCGTTCAGCTTCACGATCAGGTCGCATAGATAGAAGGTGAAGAAGTCTCCGTAGAGGCCTTCCCTGCCGATGATGCGATAGTCGTCGGGCAGCGTATTGATCAGGTTGTCGAGAAAGTCTTTGTCGGCCAGCAGGGTCCCGGCGACGCGGTCGGTCTGATCGACCACCTTTTTCAGCGGCGTGCGGGCCCTGGTCAGCACCTCGACGCCCGCCGCATAGATTCTCTCGACGCCCCTGAAACCCAAGGCGACGTCCTGTTTGCGTTCTTGCAGAGTGGTCATCAGTGTGGACAGCGAGTCGACGGCCTTGGCGAGCTGACCATCCTGGTCGCCCAGCGAACCCAGCACGGTGTTCAAGTTGGTGATCAGCGAGCCGAACAACCGATCCCGATCAGCCAGCGTGTTGCTCACCGCCGCGGCCTGGGTCAACACCGAGCCGACCGTCGGGCCCTGGCCCTGCAGCGCCTGGATCAACTGGCCGCTGATCGTGTTGATCTGATCGGGGTTCAGCGCGCGAAACACCGGCCGCAAGCCCCCGATCAACGCGTCCAGGTCCAACGCCGGCTGGGTCCGGCCCAGCGGGATGGTCGCCCCCGCACCGAGCCTCTTGACTCCGCCCGCACCCTCCTCCAGCAACAAGAATCTGCCACCGAACAGGTCGTCGTAGCGAACGACTGCCCTGCTGCCCTCGGTCAGCACCACCGACTCATCCGCGGTGAACTGCACGCGCACGGTGGAATCGGGCTGAACGGCGACCTTTTTAACCTTGCCGACCTCCACACCCGCGATGCGCACGAAGTTGTTTTCCCGCAACCCCGACACATTGGCGAACACGGCGTTGTAGGTGTTCGCCTTTTCGAAGCGGACCTGGGCGAACACGGCGAACACCACAGCGATACCCACCAAACACACGGCGGCATAGATGGCGAAGCGCACCACGATGCCTCGGAAGTTCTCGCGCAATGTCGACCTTTCTGGGACGCGCTTTCTGGGACGCGGGTTGGGTTGCTGCTAACGGGGCTTCGGTGGAACCCCCGGGTAGGGCGGAACGAACGGCTCCGAACCCGCCGGCGGCTTGCCCATGCCCGGGTCTTTGGGGCGGCCGGGCGGAGGCGCTGGCGGCAAGCCCGGGAACAGCGGCGTACCGTCCGGGGCGTATAGCTTCCCGCCGTAGGGTGGCGCGCCCGGGTAGGGCGTCGGACCTGGGGCGGGACCACCCTGATCTTTCATCGTCGGCGGCAGCGGTGTCCCACGGGTGGACGGGGAATAAAGGGTGTAGCCCGGGTAGCCGATAGCGGGGTTGGGCCGCACGTCCATGCCATTGCCGAACCCGGAGTTGGTGACCATATACCGCTGCGGGTAATTCTTTGCCACGTCGGGCAGCGAACCGCAGCTAGGCGTTCCGCCCGGGCCGCCCTTGATGTCCATGACGGGCAGGTTGTCCGGATACCGGTACGCATCGTCGCCAAACAGGATCCCGGCGTCGGCGATGAACGACCGTCCATTGTAGGTGAAGGCCTCGGCGAAACCCCGGTCCATGATGAGCTTGGCGCCGAGGAACGTGCAGGTCAATTCCGGGTTGTATTTCATCAGCAACCGCGTCGTCGGCTCGAGCACGTTGAGCAAATGGGCAAGGTTGTCCTTGGTCGGGGTCAGCAGTTTGTAACCGCTCTCGGCTGCTCCGCTCAGGGAGAGCAGTAGGTAATCAAAATCTTTCGCATTCTTGGTGATCGCGGTACTGGCCGTACTCGTAGCGTCCAGCGTGGCCATCAGGTTCTGCGCCGCGGCGCCGTAGGCGTCGTTGAACCCCTTGAACGCGCGCCAGTCGGCCCGGATCAACTCGGTACGGGGATTGACCGCCAGCAGCACCTGATTGAAGTCGGTGATGGCTTGGCCGATCGCTTCGCCCTTCCCGCGAAACCCCTCGGCCAACGCCGAGATCACCGCGTTGATTTTGGCGGGATCGATCTGGTTCAGCACCGTGACCAGGTCCTCGAGGATCGTGTTCGCTTCGATGCTCACCTTGTTCGTGCTCAACACAGCCCCCGACGCCAGCCGCTGGCGACTCGGCTCGCTGGGGGGGCGCAGATCGACATATTTGGCGCCGAACACCGTCGGCGCGCTGATCTGGACGTCGACGTTAGCCGGAATATAGCGCAGCTGGCTCGACTGCACCTCGAGCTGAAGAGTCGCCCCATTTTTCGGCTGGATCGAGGCCACTCGGCCGACCTCCACGCCGCGGTACTTCACCACCGAGTTGGCGTCCATCACCAGACCCGCCCGATCCGATACCAGGGTGACCTTCGCGTAGGACGTGAAGTCTCGCCTGAAGGCCATCACGGTCAGCGGAATGGACCCGATGATCGCCACCACCAGCAGCAGCGCCCACCATCCCGGATGTATGCGTCTCTCGTGTCTCATCGCCACCTATCCCGACAGGTGGAAGTCGCCCGACTTCCCGTAGAGGACCAGTGCCAGCACGAACGTGATGGTGATGGACACGAAGATGGACGCCCGCACCGCACGCCCCACCGCCTCACCAACGCCGGCGGGCCCACCCGAGGCGGTGTAGCCGTAATAGGTATGGATCAGCATGACGATGACCGCCTGCACGGTGCACTCCAGCCCCGACACCAGCACATCCCGCGGCAGCAAAAACGTGTTGAACCAGTGATCAAAGCCGCCGGCCCCCTGGTGATAGGCCAGAATCGTGACGGTCCGCGTGATAAGTACCGACCCGACAAAGGTCACGCAATACAACGGGGGCACCACCAGCAGACCCCCCAGCACCCGGGTCGACACCAGGTAGGGGATGGAGCGGATGCCGATGACCTCCAACGCGTCGATCTCCTCGCTGATCCGCATCGCGCCCAATTGCGCGGTGGCGCCGGCGCCGATGGTGGCCGCCAGGCCGTTTGCAATGATGAGCGGCAGCGACAGGCGCACGTTGGCATAGGCGGAGAAAAACCCCGCGATCGCACCCACCCCGAGGCTGCTCGCCTGGACGTAGCCGAAAATGCCGACGACGGCCGCGGAAGCCCCCGTCAAAACCGCGAGGATCACCACCTCGCCGCCGATCAAGGCCAGCGCGCCGACACCCAGGCTCATCTCCGAGAGGACGCGCAGCGTTTCCGCCTTGTATCGGATGAGAGCCTGACGAATGTTGACGAGAGCCTCGACATAAAACGCGGTTTGCTCGCCGAGGCGACCCCATTCGCGCGCCGCGTTCCGCGCGCTACGCGCCGCCCGCGGAAACCGGGCGTTGACCACCGTCCTGACGTCGCCGGTCATGTCGCCAACGTCGTGGTCGCGGTGATGACACTCACTATCACGTTCACAATCAGCAGCGATACAAATGTGTACACCACGGTTTCGTTGACCGCGCTACCAACGCCCTGCGGACCCCCACCCGCGGTTAATCCCTTATAACAGGCGATCAAGCCGGCGAGCATCCCAAAAATTGAGGCTTTGATAAAGCTGACCACCACCGTAGGAAGGTTGGTCAGCAGCGTCACGCTCGTAGCAAACGCACCGGGATTGCCGTTCAACGCGTAGATGCTAAAGGCATAGTCGGCGCACAACCCGGAGATGATCACCAAGCCGTTGATCAACATGCCGGTGATGATGAGCGCGACCACCCGGGGCACCACCAATCGGTGGACCGGGTTGATGCCCAACACCCTCATGGCGTCGATCTCCTCCCGGATGGTGCGCGCACCCAGGTCGGCACACATCGCCGTGGCGGCGGCACCACTGAGGACAAACACCGTGGCAACCGGCCCGATCTGCCCTACCGTGGCAAGTCCCGAGCCCGCGCCGTTGATGTCGCCGGCGCCGAACGAGACCGCCGCGACGCCGAAGAGGTAGACGACCATCCCGTTGAAAGCTATTGATTGCGCGATGGCCGGGATGGTCGCAACCCGAGCGACGAACCAGCACTGCTCGAGGCACTCACGCCAGAAGAACGGCGGGCGCAAGGCTTGGACGAAGGTGTCCAGCGCCAGCGCCATGAAACCGCCGACCTCGCGCAGCGGCTTTTGCAGCGGCTTGGTTAGCCCGACTAGCGGGATAGTCGAGACCACTAGCGGCCCCTATTACTTTGCTGGCTGCCGGTTGGAATGACCGCCTCAAGCCCGAAGATGCAGGAGAGAAACGGGGTCTGTCCTGGCTCACTCAGCGCTCTTGCCGGCCGCAGACCGGTGAGACGCGAATAGGTCAGCCGCACCGTATCCATCTCCCCTATCCCTATCCATCTCGCTCATTCGTCGGGTCCAGCTCCGAGCAGATGTGTGCGGGACCACACACCTGGGTGTGAGGTGTGCGGGACCACATTATGCAGCGACCCGTCTCAAGTCAATAGTTTTCTGTCCGAGCTGTCTCAAAACGGGTCTCGTAGGGCTCCCCCGCTTCGGTATGGTAACCGACTTTCTCTGGCATGCTTGATCTTTGGCGAAACCGCCTAGGAACCGCGGCGGTACTCGACGCGATAAGGGTAGCGCTGTTTTATCCAGATTAAATAACTTTGACACAAATGAAAGACGGGGCTTTGGCCGGCCACCGAACACCTGCCGTCCGGGTAGGCGCCGGCCGCTTGCGGAGCCTGCTGGCAAACATAGAGTGCGGAACCATGGCGATACAGCCGTTTTCGGCACGGTTGCATCCGTCGCTGGCCTGCCCACTGCGCTGGCTGCGCCCCCTAGGGTCACCGAATGCGCTTCCGGCGGTGGAGTTTAGCGCCGCTATACTTGCGGCGGTCGTGCCGGAAGGGCGATCTCGGCGCGCGCCCAAGTGCACAACCTCACAGCCGTGCGCATTGCCGTTTCCGTCTGAATCATCTCCTTTCCTTGGCGGCGTGAGCCGCCGGATCACCGGCCGGTGCTCTACGATCGTCACCGACGTACCGAACTCCGCCAGGCGCGAAGTGCCCTGCGGCTCAAGCAGATTCATCGCCGGCGACGTGACAGCTATTTCTTCAAGGGCTTGCAACGATGCGGCTCTCCTCCATCGACTGGACCCTCCGCCCGGGGTTGGGAAATCGAAACTAGCTCACGATATTATATCTCTGGTCGCCGGTTGGCAATTAGTTCCAAC
>NZ_DATMLH010000080.1:0-38380 GCF_035570115.1 Mycobacterium sp. | reverse complement strand
CTACAAAAGTGATGGCCAACCTTCGAGGGGCCGATATTGAGGCGGCCAAGAGCTTCTACGCCGACTACCTCGGACTGACCAACGAGGAGTTCAACATGGGTTGGGTGGCCCGGTATACCTCGGCCGACCGCAGGGCGGTCGTTCAGCTCGTAACGCGGGATGAGACCGCCGCTGAAGACTCGGTGATTTCCGTCTGCACGGACGACATCGACGCTGCCTACGCGGAGGCTCGGAAACTCGGCTACGACATCGTGCATCCATTGAGTACAGAGGCATGGGGCCTGCGCCGGTTCTTCGTCCGGGCCCCGGACGGCAACGTGATCAACATCGTGAACCACCGAGACTGAAGCTTCGACGGGCCCGCTCGCTGAAGACCGAAATCGCCTCCAGGGCTGCGTAAGCTATTTTCGATATTGATGTTTTGCACATATGTGGAAGTGGGTACACGACGCGCATGTTAGCGAAATTGAGTCTGATGAAACCGCTGGTAATTGGTGGAGCTGTTGCTGCGGCGATTGCTGTTACGCCTGTGGCGTCAGCTGAAGCTTTCGCAGCCGGCCCGGCGATGACCGGCACGGCACCGACGCATGTGGTCTTCAAGCAAGATCCAGGCGGCGGTGGGTGTGACGCGAATGGCAACTGCGGCTCCGGCGGCCAATTCACCGGCCCCGGTGGCGGTCCCGGTGGGCAGGGCTGCGTCCCCGGCGTTGGCTGTGGCTCCGGCGGACAGTTCGCGGGTCCGGGTGGCGTGCCGGGTGGTGTCGGCTGTCTTCCGGGCGTCGGCTGCGGCTCCGGCCACGGCTAGACCGCCCCGAGTAAGCGGTTCGTGGATAACTAGATAAAGGGTGCGATTGTCAGCGACTCGGCAGTGAGTCGCTGACGATCGGCAAGTTCGGCGTGCATGCACGCCGAACTTCTTTATCTGCCGGGCAAGGCGTATGCGCCGAGGACGTCGATGCGTACGGCATGGTGCTCCGGATCATTCGCCTTTCAGGCTGCCGATGCGCAGCGAGTAGTCCGTGCGTTGGGACGGCGAGGTGTTCTCGAGTTCCTCGACGTAGCGTTGCGGATCGCGGTCGATGATTGGTATTCCCTTGGTGGTGCGATGTTGGGCCATGAACTCGCTGTACTGTCGCCCGAGCGATTCACGAAGGCCGACGGGGGCATGGCGGTGGAAGTCTGAAAGTCCTTCCCGTTCCTCTTCGCTCATATGGTCGTCGTTGGCCTTGCGGGTTTGGCCGACCGCCGCCCACCATTGGTCGGTGCCGACGGTCGCCGCGTTCGCGGCGCGCACTCCATCGCGAATGTCGTTGTGATCGCCGATGGCGTCGAGCGTCTCGCCTTCGGGATCGTCCGCGCCGCGCTTGAGCAGCTGCGGATAGAAGATCTTCTCTTCGATGTAGGCGTGCAGGTCAAGCTTCTCGCCAAGGGGACGCCATACGCGCTCGAGTGCGGCATGGTCGATCGACGTCTGCGCTCGCAGATCGTCCAGCTTGGCGAACCGTTCGCGGAACCAGTCATGGTCAGCGCGGATCACCTCGGTGATGTCAGCCATCTCGACCAGTTAATCAGCTCTTCTGCTAGCACATTGGAATTCGAGACCGCGCCGCTGCGCCTAGGCTCGGGAGATGCCGATCCGATATGACGACGTGCTGCGCGAGCAGATCAGGGTCCATTTGGCGGACCATGACCGTCGCGTCGTCGCCGACCCGACGAAGCGGCACGCGGCCGTCGCGGTGCTGCTCGTCGACTCAGAGGTCGGGGAGGACAGGATTGATCCGGCACCGGTGGACGACTGGATCGCCGGACGCCCGATGCCCGAGGCCGGCCTCGACGGCCGCATGACGAACGTATCGGGCGGCGCCGCGTTCCTGTTGTGCCGCAGGGCCTCGCGTCTCAACTCACACGCGGCGCAGTGGGCACTTCCCGGCGGTCGTGTGGACCCGGGGGAAAGCGCGGTCGACGCAGCACTGCGGGAGCTGGCCGAGGAGGTTGGCGTCGAACTGGTCGATCCGACCGTGTTGGGCATGCTTGACGACTATCCGACTCGATCCGGATACGTCATCACCCCGGTCGTGATCTGGGGCGGCGGACGGCTCGACCCTCGACCGGCGCCCGACGAGGTCGTGGCGGTATACCGCGTGGGACTCCACCAACTGCAGCGCGAGGACTCGCCGCGATTCATCACCATCCCCGAAAGCCCACGGCCGGTGGTGCAGATACCGCTGGGCAACGACCTTATCCACGCACCGACAGGTGCTGTGCTGCTGCAACTGCGCTGGCTATGCCTGGAGGGGCGCCACGATCCGGTCGACGAGCTGGAGCAACCGGTCTTCGCCTGGAAGTAACGCCGTACCGGGCCCTGCGGCTCGGGACCTCTCTCGTGTACCGCGTGGGCTCTGAGCTAGACTCATGACTCCATCTCTACAGAGATAGAGTCGCAGCGAGGCGAAAGGGCTACGTCTATGACGGTGCAGGCTGTGCTGGAGGACATCCGTAAGCGACCCGGCACCGGCGACGTGATTCCGATCATCGACCCCGCCACCGAAGAGCAGATCACTGAGTTCACCGATTGCGGCCCCGAAGCGATCAACGACGCGGTCGCCCGTGCGAAGGCGACGGCCGAGTCGGGGGTGTGGTCGGGCCTGCCCGATTACGACAGGGCCAAGGTGTTGTGGCGGGTCGCCGATCTGATCGATGAAAATGCGGACATCCTCGCGGAGCTCGAATCGCTCAACGCCGGCATCCCGCCGGCTCAGGCGCAGATCATCACCAAGGTTGGATCCGAGTGGTTTCGCTACTACGCCGGGTGGTGCACGAAGATCGACGGCATCGCGCGTGACGTGAATACGGGGGGCCTGACCGGCGTCGACTCGCACATGCACACCTACACCCTGCGAGAGCCCTACGGCGTGGTCGGGCTGATCTTCCCGTGGAACGGCCCGGTGTTCAATTTCTGCGCCAAGCTCGCGCCGTCGCTGGCCGCCGGTTGCAGCAGCGTCGTCAAACCCGCTGAGGAGACACCGCTTTCGGCGCTGGTGCTGGATCGGATCCTGGCCGAGGCCGGCGTACCCGACGGCGTCGTCAACCTGGTCAACGGCTACGGCCACACCGCCGGTGCGGCCATCACTGCGCACCCCGACGTCGAGAAGGTCGCGTTCACCGGGTCGACCGAGGTCGGCCGGGCGATCGTGCACGCCGCGGCGGACAGCAACCTCAACAAGGTCACGCTGGAGCTCGGCGGCAAGTCCCCGGTAGTGATTTTCGACGACGCCAATCTGGACTCGGCAATTCCGATGGCGTCGTTCGGCACTTTCATCCATTCCGGCCAGGCCTGCGTGTGCGGGTCACGCATCTTCGCCCAGCGCGGTGTCTACGAGCGGGTCGTCGAGGGCATCGCCAACATGGCCAACGTCATGCAGCTGGGTGGTCCCAAGGACGAGGGCGCCATGGTCGGTCCGCTGATCAGCCAGAAGCAGCTCACCCGCGTGCTGGGTTATCTCGACCAGGGCAAGTCTGACGGCGTGGAGCTCGTTACCGGCGGGCATCGCCTCGACCGCAAGGGGTACTTCGTGCACCCGACGGTCGTCACGAACGTCGACCCCGATTCCAGCCGGCTGTTCCAGGAGGAGATCTTCGGGCCGGTGGTCACGATCCTGCCGTTTGACGACGAGGACGAAGCCATCGCGCTGGCCAACAACAGCACCTACGGGCTGGCCGCCACCACCTGGACCGACGACCTGGGCCGTGCACACCGGTTGGCCAAGCGGCTGAAGGCCGGCACCGTGGGCCTGAACTGTCAGATGCAGTTCGACCACTCGATGCCGTTCGGCGGCTACAAGCAATCCGGCTGGGGCTATGAATCAGGCAAGGCCGGCATTGAGACTTACCTGCAGACGAAAATCGTTTGGGCGCAGATGTAACCGTTCGTCGGTCAGCGAGCCCGCAGTAGTGTGAAGACATGCTGCGTGGTGTCATAAGTTCGATCCAACGATGGCAGTATCGTGGCGGCCGTCCCGGGTGGACGGCGCGCATCGGAAACCGTTTGGGCGCCTTGAGTTTTGCGGCCGGCATCGGACCTGGCGGAGCCGCCACACTGGAAGTGCGTGGTCATAAGTCGGGGCGGATGATTTCGTTCCCGGTGGTCGTCGCCGACTACCAGGGCGAGCGCTATCTGGTGGCCATGCTCGGCCAGAAGACGAATTGGGCGCGCAACCTGCGGGCCGATGGCCATGCGGTATTGCGACGCGGTCGACCCGAAGACGTGTCTTTGGTAGAGGACCTGTCCGATAACCGCGCCGCGATCTTGCGTCGATACCTCGAAGTGGCGGCCGGGGCGCGCCCGTTTTTCCCGGTCGACCGTCACGCGCCGCTTACCGAGTTCGAGCGGATCGTCGATCTTTATCCGGTTTTTCGGGTCGCCTGAGCGGCGTACCGGTGAGCGCGGGCTGCTCGGTCCGGAAGCCGGGTCCGGGCTCGGGGGTGACGTTGCGTGCGGTGATCTTCTTGTGGCAGTGCGAGCACACCAGGACCGGGTCGGCGATGTGCCCGCATGGCTGGTGACGCAACACGATCGGCGGACCCTTGGGCTGCGAAAGGTGTTGATCGCCCCACTGCATGAGCACCACGATCGCGGCGAACAGGTCTCGGCCGGAGGCGGTCAGCCGGTATTCGTGACGGTCGGGATCCCGCGCGTAGGGCACCTTTTCCAGCAGCCCGTTTTCGACGAGGGTGCGTAGGCGTGACGACAGCGTGGGCCGCGGAATCTGCAGGTTACGAGCCAACTGGCCAAAACGGCGGACCCCAAAGAACATCTCGCGCAGGATCAGCAGTGTCCAACGTTCGCCGACGACCTCCAGCGCCCGGGCAACGGACTCGCCTTGGAAGCGGTGGGACAGGTCGGGGTAGTCCATGGTTCTCATAATCTACCGGTTCATAATCTGAACCGCATGCGGTAAGATAATTGAACCACCCAGCTCGTCTGCGCAAAGTGAGGCAGTATGCAGAACACCGAAGTCGCCACCATGCCCGTTGTGTTGCGGGCCCGCGAGATCGCCGATTCAGCACGTGGCATGGCAGATCAAATCGACTCCGAACGCAGACTTCCCGCCGAACTGGTGAGCGCCCTGCGAGATTCGGGTCTGCTGCGAGCGGGGGCGCCGGTGGAGGTCGACGCTCTGGAGCTTCCTGCCGGCACGGCACTGCGCTGCGCCGAGGAGGTGGCGCGCGGCGACGCGTCGGCGGGCTGGTGCGTGTCGATCGCGATCACCAGCAGCCTGCTGGTTGCCTATCTGCCGCCGGTGAGCCGTGACGAGCTGTTTGGCGACGGACGCGGCGTGGCCGCCGGCGTGTGGGCGCCGCAGGGCAAGGCCCGTCGCGTGCCCGGCGGCGTCGTGGTGTCGGGGCGGTGGGCATTCTGCAGCGGCATTACCCACGCCGACGTACTGTTCGCCGGCTGCGTCCTCGAGGATCGCCCGGCCGTGGTGGCGTTGCCGACCGAGCAGCTACAGATCCTGGACACCTGGCACACCCTCGGCCTCCGTGGCACCGGCAGTCACGACACCGTCGCCGACGAGGTTTTTGTCCCGAATGAGCGGGTGGTCTCGATATTCGACGGGCCGGTGATCGACCGGCCGCTGTACCGATTCCCGCCGTTCGGATTCTTCGCCGCGTGCATCACCGCGGCCGCGATGGGAAACGCGCGTGCGGCGATCGACAATTTCGTCGACCTCGCCGGCACCAAAAAGGGCGTCGCAGCCAGTCGCACGCTTGCCGAGCGGTCCACTATCCAGGCGGCGGTCGCCTCTGCCGAGTCGGCATTGGAAGCTGCGCGGGCGGGGTACTACCAGGCCATCGACACGGCGTGGCAGGCAAGTCAGGACGGACCTAGCGTTCCGTTGGAGGCGCGCGCGCGAATACGGCTGGCCGCCACGCACGGGGTGCGCGTCTCGGCCGACGTGGTGCGCACGATGTATGACCTCGCCGGGGGCAGCGCCATCTACGACGGCGCACCATTGCAGCGGCGCTTTCGCGACGCCTTCACCGCCACCGCGCACTTCCAGGTGAATGAGGCATCGCGCGAGCTGCCCGGCCGCATCCTGCTCGGCCAGGCCACCGAGGCGGCAATGCTGTGAGGGCGCCGATCGAAGTGGTGCTGCCGTTTTGGCTGGACCGGCCCGACGAGGAGGCGCTGGACATCGCCACGGCCGCCGCCGAGGCTGGACTGACCGGACTGTGGATCGGCGAAATGGTGAGCTTCGACGCCTTCGCTTTAGCCACCGCGATCGGTATGCGCGCACCGGAATTACGGCTGAACGTGGGACCGTTGCCGATCAGCGTGCGAAACCCGGCAGCGATCGCGTTGGGAGCCAGCTCGGTGGCGACCCTCACCGGCTGTCAGGTCGACGTCGCGCTGGGCGCCTCCAGCCCAATCATCGTGGGAGGGTGGCATGACCGCGAGTGGTCGCACAGTGCAGCGCGCATGCGCGAAACAATCCAATGCCTCCGGCCGATCCTGCGTGGCGAGCGCGCCGACTATGGCGGGCGCTTTGTCCGCAGCCACGGATTTCGGCTGCGGCACCCGCTCCCGGACACCCGCATAGGAGTCGGCGCGTTCGGCCCGATCATGACGCGGCTCGCGGCGCGGCTCGCCGACGAGGTGGTGCTCAATCTGGCGTCGCCGCAGCGGGTCGCGCAGGTGCGCCAACAGCTCGACCATCACGGCGCGGCGGCGGGTCGCCCGTCGCCGCACCTGACGGTGTGGGTACCGGTCGCCGTCCAACCCGGTGCGGCCGCACTACGGCAGTTAGCCAATCAGCTGACCGTTTACCTTGCCCCACCCGGCTACGGCGAGATGTTCTGCGAGCTCGGGTCCGCCGAACTCGTCAAGCGGGCCCGCAGCGGCGCGCGCCGGTCGGAGTTGGCTGCGGCGATTCCCCTCGAGCTGGCCGAGCAGTTGGCCGCAGTCGGTACTCCGGATCAGGTCAGCGCCCGGCTGCGCGCTTATCGTGAAGCCGGGGCAGACACCGTCGCGGCGATACCGGTAACTGCCGAAGACCCGGCCGGTCGGGCCGCACTGCAGTGCGCCGCGCAAAGTTGTCGTGTCACCTCACCAGACCCGGAGACCGCCTCGTGAACGCTGTGAACACCCAATGCCGGCTGGCCGCGCGTCCAGTGGAGTTGCCGAAGGCCGCCGACTGGACGATCGTTGAGGAGCCCAGACCCGTTGCCTCCGAGGGCGAATTCGTCGTCAAGGTCGACTATCTATCGATCGATCCGGCAATGCGCACCTGGATGAACGCCGGCCGCTCGTATGTGCCGCCGGTGGAGATCGGCGAGGTGATGCGGGCGCTCGGCGTCGGGCACGTCGTCGAATCACGCCATCCCGGATTCGCGGTAGGGGACGAGGTGTCCGGGATCTTCGGCGTCCAGAGTTTTGCACTGTCCAACGGCGCGGACGTGAACAAAATCGACACCACCGTGGCACCGGCTACCGTGCATCTGGGGGTTCTCGGCATCAGCGGTCTGACCGCCTATTTCGGATTGCTCGACGTCGGAAGACCTGAACCGGGCCAAACCGTGCTGGTGTCCGGCGCGGCCGGTTCGGTGGGCAGCATCGTGGGACAGATCGCGCGGATCAAGGGTTGCCGAGCCGTCGGTATCGCCGGCGGCGAGCAAAAGTGCCGCTGGCTCGTCGAGGACGTCGGTTTCGACGCCGCAATCGACTACAAGAGCGCCGACCTGCGCGCCGAGCTGAAGACCCACGCACCCGACCGCGTCGATGTCTTTTTCGACAATGTCGGCGGTGCAACGCTGGAAGCCGCCCTGAACCGACTCGCCGGCGGCGCTCGTATCGTCCTCTGCGGTGCGGTGTCGCAGTACAACGACAGTCCGCGGGGACCGTCCAACTACATGCAGTTGCTGGTCGCGCGTGCATCCATGACCGGCTTTGTCATCTTCGACTACGCCAATCGTTACCCGGACGGCGTTGCGCAACTGGCGAAGTGGCTCAATTCCGGCGAACTGCGGTCGCACGAGCACATCGAGCACGGCGATATCGGTGACTTTCCTGGGACGCTGCTGCGGCTGTTCCGCGGAGAAAACACCGGCAAGCTGATCCTCGCTTTGGACAAGTAATGGCACATCCCGCCGGGAAACGGCGGAATAGCCTCGCCGACTCCACGCGTTGAGCCGCGTATGAAAGCTTTCACCGAGACCGAGCGTCAAGAGTTCCTTGCAGCGAAGCATGTGGCCGTGCTGTCCGTGGCCGCCGACGGCCGCCCGCCGGCCAGTGTCCCGATGTGGTATGACTACACGCCTGGCGGGCACATTCGGATCAACACCGGCGCGGGCGCGCGCAAGTCCAAGCTCATCGAGCGGGCCGGCGCCGTGACGCTGGTCGTCCAGAACGAGGAGCCGCCGTACCAATACGTGGTCGTGGAGGGCACCGTCGTCGACACCACGCCCACACCGGTGGAGGTGCGAGAAGCCATCGCCATCCGTTACCTCGGCGAGGAAGCCGGACGCGCGTTCGTCCGCAGCATGGAGGGTCAGAACACCGTGCTGTTCACCGTCCGCCCCGACCGCTGGCTCACTGCCGACTTCTCAGATGAGCTCTGAGTTTTGATTTGAGTCGCCCCCAACCGAGCCGGCTCCCGCATGCCCAACGGCACGGCTGTCGTCGTGTCGCGACCGTTAACGAATTGCCTTGCCATACGATATCCATCTCCGACTCCGGGCCGTTACGTTCGAAAACGCTTAGGAAGCAACTCAAATGGACCTTGACCGCATCACTCATCCGTTGCGACTAGCCAGGGGCTCCCACCAGCCGGGATCCGGCAAAGGGTGTGCCATGAACGCGATTTCATACATCAACGGCGATGAGCAGATCACCGACTTTCCCGCGACATCAGCGCGCCCGCTGGCCTCGTTCGTTCAGTTGTGCAATGACTTGCTGGCCGGACCGGACGGTTACTTGTCACCCGAGGACAGCCTTGTGGTACTCGACCTCGGTTGGCTGACGGTAGGAACCGCCGATGTCGTCGATGACGTCATGCACATCTGGGTAACCAAGCTGCTGATCAGCCCACCGTGGGGCGTCGTCAGATACACCGACGGCGCGGCGACCGAAGCGATCACCGCGATCGCCGAGCTACATCGCAAGCTTGCCCCTGGGGACACGCCGCCGATCGCCGACTGGGACAGGGCCGCGCGCGCTGCCCGCGCCGTCAGTGAGACGTCACAGGGCGCCGAACTCTATGCCATCCGGGCCGCATACCAATCGAGCGCACTTGTTGAGACCGACGATTGGGACACCTTGGATGCGGTGACGGGCAACGCCCTGCGCGCACACAGATTGGCAAACGGGGAAGCCGGAGCGGCCCGGATCCTGGAAGTCACGCGCAACGCTATCCGCTCGTGGCGGCGCCTTGGCGGGTTAAGCGTGGTGAGCAACAGCCCAATACCGGTCGCCGGTGTCCGGCGGCGCAAAGTGGCAGCGGCGTAACGAACAGACAGCCGGAATCGCTTTTGCCGGCGTCGATTTCGTCGCGGCCCGACCGTTCAGTTCCTCCCCACGATCTGCGGTTGGTAGGTGGGATAGTCTGTGTAGCCTCGCGCGCCGGGCGTGTAGTGCGAAGCGCGATCGGATTGTTCGATTGGCGCAAGGGCGGCGAAGCGCGCCGGCAGATCGGGGTTGGCGATGAACGGCTCACCGAACGCGACCAGGTCGACCGACCCCTCTGTGATGAGCTGATTGCCCCGTTCGCGGGTCATGCCGACGTTGGCGATGAGCGTGCCGCGGTATCGGGGACGGAAGTGGGCGAACATCCCGTCACCCTGCAATGAGGCCAAAGGACCGCCGCCGAGGTCGGCCATCGCGCCCATCAGCAGCCAGTGCGCAAGCGGGTAGGTGTTCAGGCCTTCGGCGACATATTCACCCGTCGCCAATGTGTCTGCGGTGGAACGGAATGCACCTCGCTCGCCCCAGGCCGGCCCCGCCTTGACACCGACACGGCCGATGTCAATACGCTCGGCAACGGCGTCAAGGATGTCGAAGAGAATCCGCGCCCGGTTTTCGATGGAGCCGCCGTACTCGTCGTCGCGCAGGTTGGTGGCTGGGTTCAGGAACTGGCTGATCAGGTAGTTGAACCCGGCTTGCAGCTGAACGCCGTCGAATCCGGCCCGCACTGCGTTGCCGGCTGCAGCGGCGAAATCGCCGATGGTCGCCCGAATGTCGGCTTTGGACATGGCTCGCGGCACGACGGTCGGCTTGTTGCCGACGGCCGTGGGCGAATGCAACTGCGGGTTGACCGCTGACGGCGCCAATGGCGCTGCGCCGCCGAGCAGTTCGGGGTGCGACAGAGCGCCGGTGTGCCAGAGCTGGGCGAAGATCACACCCCCCGCACGATGGACGGCGTCGGTGACCTCGGCCCACCCGCGCACCTGCGCGTCGGTGAACAGCCCCGGCACGTCATGCCATCCGATGGCTTGCCGACTGATCCAGGTGCCTTCGGTGATGATCAGACCTGCCGATGCACGCTGGGAATAGTAGTCCACATGTAGTCGGGTCGGCACCAGATCGGGATCGGTTGCGCGCGAACGGGTTAACGGCGCCATCACGATCCGGTTGGCCAGCTCCAGCTGACCCATCCGGTAGGGCCGCAGCAGCGGCTGGGTCGCGCTCATGACAAACCTCAACACCACACGATCTGGAATTGATTCCCGACGCGGCCAGCCCCCGGTAGGCGGCCCGAGGGTCAGCAGGTTGGGCCGTTGAAGCTATGATGTGCACGTGCCGATCAGTGGCGTTCCGGCTGCGTGCCTTTCACTGTTAGTCGTGGTGACACCGTGGCGGATCAGCTAGCCATCACGCCGGCGCCGGGTAAACCCGCACTCCTGTTGGGCGCCTTCGACGTGGCCGGCTTGGGTTATGTCGTCGAGGAGTTCTTCATCTCCGGGACAGCGTCGTCCTTCAGGTCGGCAGCCGAACTCGGCCCCGACGGCCGGTGGAGCGTGACGCCCGCAGACTCGGCCGATTTCGCCACCCGGATGGTCATGCTGACGCCGGCGGATCGGACGCAATTCAACGGGACGGTACTCGTTGAGTGGCTGAATGTGAGCGGCGGCATCGACGCTCCGGCAGTGTGGATGATGGCGCACCGCGAAATGGTTCGCGCCGGCTACGCCTACGTCGCGGTGTCTGCCCAACGGGTCGGCGTCGAGGGCGGCATGAACTTGATGGGCCTGGACATGTCGCTGAAAAGCCAGGATCCGAAACGGTATGCGGCCCTGCGGCATCCCGGCGATGCGTTCAGCTACGACATCTTCACCCAGGCCGGTCGAATCATCAGGGATGGGCAGCGCAATGGCGTTCTTCGCGAACTACGGGCCGAACACGTCGTTGCTCTGGGTGAGTCGCAATCCGCGCTGTTCCTGACGACATACATCAACGCCGTCGACCCGCTCGCCCAGGTCTACGACGGCTTCTTGGTGCATTCGCGATTCGGGCCAGCCGCGCCACTGGACGGCGGCTCGATTTTCGACGTGCTGGACAGCAGCGCATCCCAGGCGGTGAGATTTCGTCCAGACCTGCGTGTCCCGCTCGTCACCATCATCACTGAAACAGATCTTTTCGGTGGTCGGCGACAAGGCTACTACAGCGCGAGACAGCCTGATAGCCAACAGCTTCGGGTTTGGGAGATCGCCGGCACCGCTCATGCCGACAACTACACGATCCTCGTGGCGCCGATCGACACCGGCTCTGCGGCGCTGACCGATATCGTCGCGGCCTACGCGCCGACCAACATGTTGATGGGTCATCAACTGGATCACTTCATCAACTTCGCACCGCAGCACCACTACGTTCTGCAGGCGGCGCTATCGCAGCTCTGCCAGTGGGTGCGCACCGGCCGGCCGGCGACCAGTGCCGCACCCATCGAACTCAGCGATGCCGAGCCACCCCAGCCCGTTCTCGATGCGAACGGGCTCGCGCGGGGCGGCGTCCGGACGCCGTGGGCTGACGTGCCGATTGCCCGGACTTCCGGTGTCGGCACCGAGGAGAGCACGATGTCGTCGATTTTCGGCTCCGGCGAACCGTTGGACGCCGCCGCCGTGCGCCGGCTCTACCCCGGCGGGGTTGCGGACTATCTGGAACGCTTCACTGCGGCGCTGGACTCATCGATCCAGTCAGGGTTCATCTTGACCACCGATCGCGAGGAAATTCTCCAGCTCGCCGCCGCGACCTTCCCCGACGTCAACGATTGATCCACGATCAGACGCGGCGAATCACAACGGCGCGGTCTCAAGGGTCAAGCTGAACATGAAATAGGCCATGCAGAACAAAAAGTTCAGCGTGACAAGAACCAGGCCGACAAAGATGAGCGACCGCGCACCGCGGCGTTTCAGGCGCTTGAATTTCGCGGCGAACTGTTCCCGTTTCAGCTGAGTCACGATGAAGGCGAAATTGACGTCCGTCACCTCGCCAGCGGTGACGGGCGCACCCGCCAGCATCTGCCGGAGCCGCTCGGGCGAGGTGTTGACGCCGACCCGCTCGAACCGTCGACTCAATCGTCGCGCCTGCCTGCGGCGGAGGATCTGATTGTGCACCTGCAACCGATGCGATAGCTGCCCGCGTTCGTTCCCCCAGGGGTTTGACGGGGTCATCACACGCCGGATTGTACTTCGCTCGTGTCTAATATCCGACGGTTCCGGCTCATTGTCTTGGCAGGAATCTCGAACCGTGGGCAGCAGCCGGCGCCCAACCGTCCCTGACCTCAGGTCACTGGCGCCCAGAGGTCCACGGGGACGACGTCCTGTGCGCGTCCGTCGAGCCCGAGTAGCCGTCCCCACGACTTGACGGAGCGCAGCACCACGCGGCTGTCGAGCACTGTCACACCCGGGTGTTCGGCTGACAATCGATGAACCACCGGGTCGAGGTCGGATACGTTGTGCAGCTGCATCGTGACGAAGATGTCGGCCGTTCCGCCGCCGGTGACCGCGACACAGAACCGGGTCTCCGGATATCGGACCAGTGTGCGGCCCACCGCGGCCACCGCTGACCCGGTCACACTGAGCTTGAGCGCGACCGCGGTTGGCCAACCCGCTTGCACCCGTGCGAAATCCGTTCGGAACAACAGCATTCCGGCCTTGGTTAACAGGTTCATGCGGCGGCGCACGGTCGGTTCCGGCCGCCCGGCCGCCGCGGCCAGATCACGGAAACTGAGCCGGCCGTCGCGTTGCAGCGCCAAGAACAGCTCGCGATCGAACGCGTCGAATTCATGCGGCGGATTGGTCTTCGCAGGTTCGGGTGTCACCGCCCGAACCTGATCCGGACTCAAACCGCCGAGGCGCCAGCGCGTCCCGCTGAACAACTGGGTGAGGAGCGCCGATTGGAAGCGGTTCAGGCCGGAGACTGCCGGCAGTGTGTCGACCAGCAACTCGGCCAGCAGCGGTTGATCGGCGGCAACCACCAAGGCGTAGATGTTGTCTCTACCCGTCGTGATGTTGACGCTGAACACCTGTGGTATCGCGGCGAACTCGTCAGCCACGGCCGACGCGGCGCCGGGTTGGCACTCGGCTTCGAACAGCGCGGCCTTGATCGGCAGCTGGGGGCCGGGCGCAGAGGACACCCATGCCCGGCCGGTGGAGACCAGCCGACGCCACCGCCTCGCCGCGGTGACCGGCGAAACATCTAGGACCGCGCCTAGCTCTTCGAAGCTGGCCAGCGGATTGAGGTGCAACGCATCGAGCAACGCGACATCCAGCTCGTCTACCCCATCGCCCACGCGACAATTGTCGCTCTCTAATGGTTGATGCTGGACCATTCGGGCTGGCTGGACCCACGAGGGACCAGGATGGGATCGGGCCAGCGGGGTGGTGTGTGGCTGAAGCTCACCGGTGGGGCGAGCATGTGGACCCGCCCCATCGGGGTGTCGGCGTCGTAGGCGTCGGGGAGGCCGATGGTGTGCTCGTCGTCGCGACCGGCGTCGCCAGGGTCGACCAATCCCAGGGTTTGGTACCACATGGCATTGCGGGTGAGGTTGACGGTGACGTGCCAGCTGCCGCCTTCGGTTTGTTGTTTGATCAGGCCGGCGGCCGCGCCCAGCGCGCCCATGTAGCCGGTGACGAAGTCGTTGATCAGCCCGGTGGGCGGCAGCTGGGGATGGTCGGTGCCGCCTTCGATCACCATCAGTCCGGAGGCCGCCGACCCGTTCATGTCGAAGCCGCCGCGGTTGGCCCATGGTCCGGCCGATCCGTAGGCCGTGACCGAGACGTGCACCAGCCCCGGATGAGTCTGCGCAAGCTCGAGGGGGTCGATCCCGAGCTTCTCTAGTTTGCGGCCGCGGTGGTTGTTGACCACGACGTGTGCGTCGCCGAGCAACCGGTCGACGTCGGCCTTTCCGCTGTCTTTGGTCAAATCCAGCCAGGCGCTGCGGGATCCGATGTTGGCTTCGAAGTAGACCCAGTCGTGCTCAAAATCATTCGGGCGGGTCGCACCCAGAACGTCGGCGCCCTGCTCGGCCAGCACGCGTCCCACCGTGGGCCCGGCGATCGCATGGGTGAACGACAACACCCGCACCCCGCCGAACGGCCGGTCGGACGGGCCCAGCTCGCGCGGCGGTGCGTCCCCGATGCGGGTCAAGCCGATGACGGGCTGGCTGGCCAGCAATGCGCCGTGCGGATGGGCCAGCCACTCCTCGGGGCTTCGGGCCACACACGCCGGCAGGCCGGCCGCATTGGCGGCCTCCTCCAGTTCGAAGGCATCCCAATTGCCAAACACCTCAGCGACTTTGGTGAAGTCAGGCGGCACGTTGAGGAAGCGGCACCAGTTGGCAGACTGATGCGGATACACCGCCGAGGCCATCACCGTGCGTTCGTCGCGGGTGCGGTAGGGAATCAGCGCAAAAGGGTTATCCAACACCAGCGCGATCGAGGGGAATTCGCCGGCCAGCGTTGGCTTCCAGGCAAAGCTGGGATTGATGTGGTGTACCGCCTGGCGTAGGTCCAGGTGCAGATCCTGCCCGGGACCGCCGCGATGGCGGTGCAGTGCTGCCGCGGCAATCGCGTTGCCCATCATCGGGATACCCATCGCGGCGGCGAGCCGGTGGCGAGCCGCAATGATCGGATCCTGGCCGGCAAATGTCACCTGGCCACCAGCATCAGCGACCGACAAACCGACATCGGCGAGTAGTGCATCGAGAGCGACGGTCGGATCGAATGTCGTCTCACTCGTCGACGCCGCTGGGGCTGTAGCAGTCATGGTCGGATTTCCTCTCCGCGGGCTCTGTCGCAGTCAGCATGAAGCCGACGGCCGACGGACCGTGAGAATGAAGGAAACTCATCAGAATCCGCCCCGCAATGACGGAAAGCGTCAAGCCGATGCCGGACCAGCACATAGTTAGAACGTGTTACAGTTTGCCCGCATGAGCCGCAAACGCGTCATCGTCGCGGGGCTGGGGGACGTCGGTATCCTCACCGCGATCAGGCTCTCTCGTCACGCCGACGTCGTCGGTATCTCCGTCAAACCGGGACTGGTCAGCGGCCAGGAACTCGGCGTCCGGTTGTCCCGCCCCGATGACTGGGCCCGCGACTACTGGATCCCCTTCGACAGATTCCGCCGGCTGGATCGGGTGCGGATCATTCAGGGCACACTGACCGGACTCGACCTGGCCGCCCGAACCGTCTCTGGTCGGCGTGACGACGCCGGGACATTCGCCGAGGGATATGACGCGCTGGTCATCGCCACTGGAGTCAGCAACGGCTTCTGGCGCCGCGCGAGCATGCAGTCGGCTGCGGAGATCGGCGCCGATCTGCGCGCTGCGCACAACCGGGTGGCTGCCGCGACATCGGTGATCGTCGTGGGTGGCGGCGCGGCAGCGGTCACCAGCGCCGCCAATATGGCAACCACCTGGCCGGACAAACAGATCGACCTGTACTTTCCGGGCGAGCGGGCTTTGGGCGCCTATCACCCGCGGATTTGGAAGCGCATTCACAGTCGGCTGAGCGGCCTCGGCGTTGGCCTTCACCCAGGGCACCGCGCCGCGCTCGCCAACGGCTTTGCCGGCGACGAGATCACCAGCGCGCCGGTGCACTGGAGCACGGGACAACCCGCGGCCACGGCCGACGCCGTGCTGTGGGCGATAGGGCGGGTGCAACCCAACACCGATTGGCTGCCACCGGAGGTGCTCGACGAGCACGGCTTCGTTCGCGTGACGCCCGAACTGCGGGTGGCCGGCCATCCTGGTGTGTTCGCGATCGGAGACGTCGCGGCTACCGACCCGCTGCGCAGCTCCGCCCGCAACCGCGGGGATGCGCTGGTGGCCCGTAACATTCGCGCCGAGCTCGCAGGTCGACGGCTGCGCAGATTTCGAGCGCCGGGGCGAAGGTGGGGCTCGTTACTAGGTATTCAGCCCAACGGGCTCGAGGTCTTCTTCCCGACCGGTCATGCCCTGCGCTTCCCGTCGTGGTCGGTCGAACGCGTGGTGATGCCGTTGATCGTCCGATGGGGCATGTACGGGGGAGTGCGAGAAAACCACCCTCTGGTATGACGAGGCGTGCCGGTCCGCGGTGTCACCCGCGTTTGGCGCGCACCCACTGGACGGTGCCGACGTTCTTGGTCCGCACGCTCGCAAAGCCGTGGTCTTCCAGGATGTCGCCGATTTCGTCTTCGCCGAAGACATAGGCCCCGACGTTCGGCAGCTTGTTCCACAGCTGGGCGGCACGCCCGACGGTCGGGACCATCACCGCCAGTCGCCCGCCCGGCCGCAGGACCCGGGCGATCTCGGACAGCGTTGCCACCGGGTCAGGTATGAGCTGGAGAACGGCGATCGAGACCGCTGCATCGACGGTCTGGTCGCGCAGCGGCAGCCGCTGTGCATCAGCCCGCAGAAAGCCGACCTGCGGTCCGGCTTCGGCGCGCACCGCCCGCGCCAGCATCGGCACGGAGATGTCCACGCCCAAGGCGAGCCCGTCGGGTCCTGCGGCGCGAGCCAGCGCGGCAGTTATGGAGCCGGGACCGGATCCGACGTCCAACGCGATCCCGCCTTGCGGGATGTTCAACCACTCGAGCGGGAAATGCCATACCGCCATAAACCTGCGTGTGATCGCCTGTGCATTGTCGTAAAGCATCGACCCGAGCGGCGATGCCCATGCCGCCTGTATGGGACCGGTGTTCTTGGCCGGGCCCACATCCTCGGCCGAGCCATTCAGTAGGTCGAGATAGCCCTTGCTGACATCCGGTTCGGTCGGCGGATCGATGAGCAGGTCCAGCGCCCTGTGTAAAGCAGGGGGCAACGTCGTGTTCACATCGGTCATTCGCGCCACTCCTCGCGTGTTCCTTCGATGAAATATCAAGTTCTGCAGGCGTTTACGGAATCGAAGCCGTCATTGCCTGGACAGCGCGGCTCTGCTCGCAGCCTACGCCGGACCTCCGGACGGTTCCACCCGCGCTACTCGGCCCACCGCGGTCTAGTCTCGGATTGACGAGGGAGAAAGACAGTGACGACAGTGTGGTCGCCGAGCCGACTCGGCAACCTGACCGGCAAGCGGATCATCGTGACCGGAGCGACCAATGGCGTCGGCCTCGGAACCGCGCGTCTGCTCGCTCGCGCGGGCGCACACGTGATCATGGCCGTCCGCAACACCGAGCTGGGCGCACAGCGCGCCGCCGAGATCGGCGGCTCTACGTCGATCGCCGAACTCGATCTCGCGGACCTGTCGTCGGTACGCGCATTCCCCGACCAACTCGACGGCGACGTCGACATTTTGATCAATAACGCCGGGGCAGTCGTCCAGCACCGGACCGACACCGTGGACGGCTTCGAGATGACAATGGGTACAAACTTTTTGGGCCCGTTCGCGTTGACGAACCTGCTGTTGGGGCGGGTGCGCTCGCAGATCATCAACGTCGGGTCCGATGCCCATAAATCGGCGACCCTGCGGCTCGACGACATGCATCTGCGCTCGCACCGTTGGGCGGCGTATCCGGCATACGCGCGTTCGAAACTTGCGGTGATGTTGTGGGGCCTCGAACTCGACCGCCGGTTGCGGGCGGCGCAGTCGCGGGTCACGACCCAGCTCACGCACCCAGGTTGGGTGTCGTCCAATCTGTCCCACGTATCCGACACGCCAGTGATGGCGGGTTTCCATCGGGTGGTCGGGGTGTTGGCAAACAGGTTTGGCAACGACATCGAAGAAGGCGCCGCGCCGACGCTGTATTGCATCAGCGAGCCGATTCCGCCTGGCAGTTATGTGGGTGTCGACGGCCGGCTCGGCCTACAGGGCGGCCCGGTTCTGATCGGCCGGTCCGCCGTCGCGTGTGATTACGAAGCGGCGGCGAAGGTGTTCGAGTTCGGCGAAAAAGAAACCGGGACAGTATTTTCCGTATAGTCGACGGTGTAGCCGCAGCGGTTATGCCGGCGTGGCGAGGATCGCCACTGCATCGCCGCCGACCGCCACGCCCATGGACCCGATCCGTTCGATGAGCCGTGCCCGAAGCTCGGACGCCTTGTCGGCGGGAAGTATCAGCTGATGGGAAAAGGTGAACGCGATATCGACCCACTGCTGCGCGGAGTAGTGCAGGTCATGCGGATAGCG
Source organism: Mycobacterium sp. (assembly GCF_035570115.1). Taxonomy (GTDB): domain Bacteria; phylum Actinomycetota; class Actinomycetes; order Mycobacteriales; family Mycobacteriaceae; genus Mycobacterium. Next base: position 19,786 of record NZ_DATMLH010000080.1, on the reverse strand, counting down.
TCGCTGGGTGACGGTGAAGCCCGCGGCGGTGAGTAGGTCGACGATTTCGTCGGGATTGCCGTCGGTGCTGCGCCGTTCGACGTTCATGTAGTCCCGGTAGATCGATTCGAACTCCGCACGGGTAGGTCTGGTGGGTCTCAACCGGTTCCATATGAGCGCCAGCTGCCCGCCGTCGTCGAGGATGCCGCGTACCTTGGGCAGCGCCGCCGCGGGATCGACCCAATGAAACGATGCCGCGAACACCACGCGGTCGAATCGACGCCCCGCAGGCTCCCACTGCTCGAATGTCGCGATTTCAACCGGGATGCCCTTTGCCTGGGCGACGGCGGCCATGCGGGTATCGGGCTCGACCGCAAGAAGGTCGGCGCCTCGTTCGATGAACTGCATCGAGGCAATACCGGTGCCGGCGCCCGCCTCGAGCACGCGGCGAGCACCGGGCGCCAGCACGTCGTCGATCAGTTGATCGGGATAGCGCGGACGATAGGTGTCATAGTTTTGTGCTGCACCGCCAAATGAGTTGGCGCGCTCGCGATTAGTGAAAAGGTTCAGTCGCGGTGGCATGCTGCCGAGCCTATCGGGGCAAAATGTGTCCCCGCTGTGAATGCATGGTGGCGAGGCTTATTGGCGCCGCTCCTCTCCCCCTCGCCGCTGCGCGGCTGGGTGGTACCCCCACATCGCTTGCGCTCTGCATCGTCGCGGCGCGGCTCACGACTGCTTGACCGTCGCGCGGGTCCGCTCGAGAGCGCACAGACTCCATTGGCCTGGCACGCCTTTGAGGTCGTGCTCGCCGCGGTCGGCGAACCGGTGCCGAGAACCGGTGACGATGTCGCGAACCGTCGATGACACCAGCACCTCGCTGGGCCCGGCCAGCGCCGCGACGCGCGCGCCGATATGCACAGCCATCCCGGCGACATCGTCACCGCGCACTTCGACCTCGCCGGCGTGAATACCCACCCGAATCTCGATGCCGAGCACCCGGATCGCGTCGACAAGGGAGTCGGCGCACGCGATCGCGGCGCTCGGGCTGGGGAAGGACGCGACGAATCCGTCACCGGCGGTGTTCACTTCGAAACCGCCGAACCGTTCGAGGTCGTGACGCACGATGGTGTCGTGGTTGTCCAGCAGGTCCCGCCACCGGCCGTCGCCGAGCACCGCGGCGCGCTCGGTCGAGCCGACGATGTCTGTGAACATGATGGTGGTGAGCACCCGCTCGGCGCCGAAGCCCCCTCGGACGCCAGTGACGAATTCCTCGATCTCGTCGAGCATCGGGGCGGTGTCGCCAACCCAGTACAAAGCGTCTGCTCCGGGAAGCTCGATGAGGTGTGCTCCGGTGATGTGCTCAGCGATGTACCGGCCGTTATCGACTGGGCAGAACTCCGAGTCCTCGCGGTGCACGACGAGCGTCGGCGCGGTGATCCGCGGCAGCGTGTCACGGACATCGCAATGCCTGACGGTCAGGATGATGGCGCGGGCCATGCTGGGTGAGGCCGCCCGGTTTCCGGCCATGTCCCACCACGAGCGGAATGCGTTGTCGTCGACCATGCTGGGCGCGATGAAACCGAGCATGTCGAAGCCCTGGTCAACGGCATCCGGCTCCATCGCCACCGTCGTGTAGGGGTCTTCCTCGACGATCTCAAACCCCATCGGGTAGTCGGGAGCGCGAAGCGTCCGGGCCGCCCCGTTGACGATCACCAGGTTGCTCACCCGCTCGGGATAGTCGGCCGCCAGGATGAGTCCGGTCATCGAGGCGAACCCGGGGGCGAAAATCGTCGCCCGCTCGCTTCCGATGGCATCCATCACCGCGATGGCGTCTTTTGCCCAGAACTTAGGCCCGATCACGTCCAACGAAACGCGTGACGACATGCCGACCCCGCGCTGGTCGAGCCGGATCACCCGGCTGAAGGATGCCAGCCGCCGGTGAAAGCGGTACATCGACGGCTCGGCGTCGATCGTGTCGATAGGGATGGACGGCCCCGGCAGCACCAGCACGTCGGTCGGTCCGTCGCCCAATACCTGGTAGGCGATATCGACCTCGCTGCAACTGGCGTAGCGAGTCCGCGGAAACTGCGCCACGGTTACAGGCTAGTTCAGCGCACCGACATGATTGTCAGCCCGTCACGCCGCGGGTCCGCCGCGACAGGGTATGCAGGTAGCAGGAAGTGACGCGAAGAGCAGGAGGAGAACGCCATGCAGATGACGGGCAACACCATCCTGGTGACCGGCGGGGGCACCGGGATCGGCCGCGGCTTGGCCGAGTCATTTCACCGGTTGGGCAACCAGGTCGTCATCGCCGGCCGACGTCAAGAACCGCTTCAGGCGGTCGCCGAAGCCAACCCGGGCATCCAGCACCTGTCGCTGGATCAAGGCGACCCCGCCGATATCCGGCGATTCGCCATCGAACTCAACGACAGCTATCCGGACCTCAACGTCATCGTCAACAATGCCGGCATCCAGCGCGTCGAGGACCTCGCCGGCGGTGGCCCCGGGACGGCGGAACAGACCGTCGCGATTAACCTGTTGGGCCCCATCCGGCTCACCGCGGCGTTGCTGCAACGGCTGCTGGGCAAGCCACACGCGGCAATCCTCAACGTCACGTCCGGGCTGGCGTTCATGCCGAGCGCGCTCACACCGACGTATTGCGCCACCAAAGCAGCGCTGCACTCTTACACCCAGTCGCTGCGTTTCCAACTTCGCGAAACCTCCGTCCAGGTCATCGAGATCATTCCGCCGCAAGTGCAGACTGGTTTACAGGGCGATCGCGGATTCGACCCGAAGGGAATGCCGTGCGATGAGTACGTCGCCGAGACGATGACGCTTTTGCAGGCACAGCCGCAGGCCGACGAGATCATCGTGGAGCGCGTCAAGGGGTTCCGGTTTGCCGAGCGGGACGGCGCTTACGGCGACATCTATCCCGCGTTCAACCAGACGATGGCAGCGGTACTGGAGCAGTGAGTAAAAACCTCCGCGTTAGACGGGAGAACAGCGATGAGGATCTTGATGGTGGGAGCAACCGGGCGCCACGCTCATTGGGTATTGCGTGAGCTGACCCAACGTGGCGTTACGGTGCGCGCTTTGGTCCGTACTCGACAGCGAGCAGATATTGCCCGCGAAAACGGCGCTACAGAAGTGGCCTTCGGGGACCTCACCGAACCGGCCAGCCTTCGCGACGCGCTCGCCGGGATGGACGGTCTCTTCCACATCGGTCCCGCGCACACGGCCGACGAGGCGGAGATGGGTGTGGCCATGGTCGAGGCCGCTCAGGCCGCCGGAGTTCGAAAGTTCGTATTCTCAGGTGTCATTCACCCGTCGATCTCGGCGATGACGAATCACGGTGCCGCAAAGCTGCCCGTCGAAGAGGCGCTCTACAACTCGGACCTGGACTTCACCGTGCTGCAGCCGGCACGGTTCATGCAGAATTTCGAGCTGTCCTGGAACGACATCGTCGGCCATGACCGGTTGACCCAGCCTTACTCGCTGTCGGCGAAGATGTGCTCGGTGGACTACCGCGACGTCGCCGAGGTTGCCGCGATGGCGATGACCGGCGGCGAGCTCAGTTACGGGACATTCGAATTGAGCGCGCCCGGAATGCAGGACAGCCACGAGACTGCCGAGATCATCAGCGAGGTTCTCGGACGACCGATCGCCGCGGTTCAGATCCCGTTGGACCGGTTCGCCGCGCACCTGCCCGCAGGGCCGTTCCGCGACGGCATGAGGCGAATGATGGCCCACTACGACAAGCACGGTTTGCCGGGTGGCAATCCGTTGGTGTTGCGGTCGATCCTCGGCCGAGAACCCCGGTCACTGAAGGACTACTTCCGCGAACTGGCCGCCGCTTGAAAAACGAGTCAGCTTTCGAGTTGGTCGGTCAGTCTTTCCACGGCCAGTCGCCGGCGTCCCACTGCTTCTGGAGATCCGGGTAAAGCAATGTCTGGTCGTCGGGTAGCGATGCCTTGACGTGTCGCGTCGCGTCGTCGGTGAGCACTTCTTCGTCTCCGCGCTGGACGCCATCAAGGGTCTGGCGGACAACGTCGCCGGCAGAAATCTTGCTCTCCGGCACATCGGCTGCCATGTCGGTGTCAATCCAACCCGCGTGCACTCCGAGGACCAGAGTTCCGGCCGCCCGCAGTTCGACGCGAATCGCGTTCGTCAGCGCCCAAGCGGCGGACTTCGATGCACCATAGGAGCCGTTGAACGGCGATGCCAGCCAGCTGACGACCGACAACACGTTGACTATCGCGCCGCCGCCGTTTTTGGCCAGCACCGGTGCGAATTCTCGGCACATCGCCAGCGTCCCAAAGTAATTGGTTTCCATTTCGCTGCGCGCTGCGCTCAGGTCAGGCGCCGCCAACAACGGCGTCCGCAGCATCGCGCCGGCGTTGTTGATCAGCACCGTGACGTCGGCACAGCGCGAGGCCGCGGCGCGGACATCGTCTGGCTTGGTGACGTCCAATCGAATGGGAACGACCCGGTCGTCGGTGATGTCGACGGTGTCCGGGTTACGCGCTGCGGCGTAGACGCGCGCCACGCCGCGACTGAGCAGTTCTTCCACGAATGCTTTCCCCAGCCCGCGGTTGGCGCCGGTCACCAATACACGTGCGCCCGCGAGCGTTACGCCGCCCGATTCCCTCATTGCAGCGGTCATGGCTGATGGTCTCCTTTCGGAAGTGCGGCGGCTCGTGCCGCCACCTCGTACAACGCTGCGAAGTCGGATTTGCCGTAGCCATGTCCGATCGCGGTCTGGATGGCTTGGTAGGTGGTGGCCGCCACGGGCATCGGCACCTCTAGCGAGCGCGCGGCGCCGAGCCCCAGATCGAAGTCCTTGCGCAGGAGTTCGGTGGTGAAGGTGGGCTCGTAGTCGCGGTTGCGGATCGCTTGGCCCTTGTACGCGATGAACACCGAACCCAGCACCGAGCCGTCGATGAAATCGAGGAAAGCCGATGGGGCCACGCCGCCCTTCTCGGCCAGTACCGTCGCTTCGGCCAACGACTCGGTGATGATGCCCACCAATAGGTTGTGGGCGAGTTTGACCAGGCGCGCCTCTTCGTGCGCACCGGCATAGGTCACGCTGGGCGCAATCGCGCGCAGATACGGCAGCACGGTGTCGAAGACCGACCTGGGGCCCGAGGCGATAATCGACGCCTGTGTTTCGGCGACGACGTCGGCGTTGCCGCTGATTGGTGCCGATAGGAACCCGATGCCGCGGCTGGCTGCCTCGGCCCGAACTTCGGCGGCAGCCTCAGCGGAAACGGTTGAGGTGTCCACCACAATGCTCGGCGCGGGCTGCGCGTCGAATAGGCCGTCGGGGCCCAGCGTCACCGCGAGCAGGTCGGGCGAGGAGCTGACCGAGGTGAACACGACGTTGCACTGGCCAAGGTCGCTGATCTTCTCGGCGCGGTCGGCGCCCTGTTCGACCAGTGGCTGGGTTTTGGAGGCCGTACGGTTCCAGACCGTCACTGCGGCGCCGTCGGAGATCAGGCGTGCGGCCATCGCAGCACCCATCCGGCCCGTGCCGAGCCAGCCGACGCGATGATTCGCTGGCATCATTTTCTCCTTTCCTGACAACGGATTTCAGACGTTAGGCCGTGATCGAAAACTGCTTCGGGTGGGGCTCATACCCGATGTCTTCGACCGCACCCACACCGCTGAAGATATGGAGCACGGTGCTGGGCGCGTCGCTGACATTTCGAAACTCGTGCCAGTTGTCTCGCGGGATGACGAGTACCTGCCCCGGCTCGAGTTCCTCCCTACGGCCTGAATCGCCGAGGAATCGCAGGTTTCCAGTGAGCGGGACCACGATCATGTCGGCATGCGGATGCCGGTGCATATGGTGGATGAATGCGGTCGGGAAGGTCAACACGTCCGCCACGATTTCCGGTGTCCCGGTCATCGATTCATTGAGCAGGTGCTGGTTCACCTGGTGTTCGGTGATGTCCCAACGGGTGAAGACCTCTTTGGGAACGTCGTCGACTCTCAGCACCTGAACCCCTTTTTTCACGGCCATCGTAACCTCTAAACTCCTCGAACTAGCTGCGGTACAGCCGATCTCAGGCTTTGCCGTTTTCAGACTTGAGCATCCACGCCTGCTTCTCCAGTTCGGTGATGATGCCGTGCAGCAGGTCGGCAGTCGACGGATCCGCGGCGTCGACCTCGTCGTGGACCGCGCGAACCGTGTCCACCGTGGCGTAGATGCGAGCGGCGATGATGTCCACCGTCTCCGCGGTCCCGACCAGACCCGCCGGCACAGCCGGGACCGAGGTCGTCGACGCGACCGTGTCGGTACGCCCGTCAGGAACGGCGTCCAGCGCGCGCATCCGCTCGGCGATCGTGTCAGCGGCTTCACGCGCGATGTCGACGATGTCGTCAAGCTGCAGGTGCAGGTCTCGGAAGTTGGTTCCAACCAGGTTCCAATGCGCTTGCTTGCCCTGCAGGTGCAACTCGATCAGGTCCACGAGCACTTTCTGCAGGTTCTGCACCAAGGTGTCAGGTGCGTGAAACACGCGCACCGCATCGATGGTGCGACGGTTGGTCGTTGCGGTCGTTCCGTTCGCGGTCATGGCTGACTCCATCCTCTCGCTATGTGTACTATATTGCACATTATGTGCAGTCCAGCTGTCAAGAAAAGTGGGGAGGCTCACAGATAGCCGCGGACCGCGACCCGACAAGCTGGATAAAGGGTGCTGTGGGCTGTACAATGACGAACACACGGGCGTACGTCTTACTGCACACTGGGAGATACCTTGACGGATGTGTCAGAGTCCCGCACGACCAACGGCGTGCCGGGTGGGCTGGGCGGTCGACTCCGGCAGGTCCGCACCGCGCGTGGCATGTCCGTACGAGAACTTGCCCGCCGGGCGGGTTGCTCGGCAAGTCTGGTCTCCCAGGTGGAACGCGGGGTGACGACGCCCTCCGCGGGCGTGGTGTACTCACTGGCCAACGAACTCGGCATTTCCCTCGATTTCTTGTTCGGCGAAACTGAGGTCGAACCGGACGAGCCGCCACGCTCGCCGGCGATCGGCAGCCAATGGGGTCGCGCCACCGGCCCCGGGGGAGCCGGCATCGTGCAGCGGGCGGGCGATCGCAACACCATCGAACTTTCCACGGGCGTGCGTTGGGAACGCCTCACTCCGGTGCACGACAGCAGGGTCGACTTCATCGAGATCGTGTTCGAACCCGGAGGTCAATCCACCGAGAGCGGGCGGGCCCTCCGGCACGACGGCCGCGAATACCTGTATGTCGTACAGGGCGAGCTCGAAGCCGTCATCGGATTCGAAACGCTGCGGCTGATGCAAGGGGATTCGATGGCATTTGATCCCGGCACCCCGCACCACTACTCCAACCGCACGGCCGGGATTGTCCGCGTGCTATCCGCCGTCGTGCACGACCTGGCGCCATAGCGGCGCACACATCCGCGTCACCGCACGGCGGATGACGGGTACGGCAAAAGGGCCATCTCGCGAGCGTTCTTGATCGCCATGGCGATCTGGCGCTGCTGTTGGACGGTCAAACCAGTGACCCGGCGGGAGCGGATTTTGCCGCGCTCGGAGATGAACATCCGCAACCGGGCGGTGTCTTTGTAATTCACCGCAGTCACGCTGAGGGTGTCGAGCAGGTTGTTCTTGGCAACTTTCGGCGGGGCCGGTAAAAGCCGACGGGACCGCGTCGATTTGCGCGTCATCTACCAACTCGATTTGCGTATGCCCGGCAGCTGGCCCTCGTGGGCCAGCTCGCGGACCCGAACCCGCGACAAGCCGAACTTGCGCAGGTGGCCGCGGGGTCGGCCATCGACGGCGTCGCGGTTTCGTATCCGCACAGGACTGGCATCGCGGGGTTGACGGGCCAGCGCGCGTTGCGCGGCAAGTCGCTGCTCGTAGCTGCTTGCCGACGACCGGATAATCGCTTTGAGTTGGGCCCGCCGGTCGGCGTAGCGAGCGACGGTGACGCGGCGCTGCTCGTTCTTGACGATCTTCGATTTCTTGGCCACTCAGCGTTCTTCCCGGAACTCGACGTGCCGGCGGATCACCGGGTCGTACTTCTTCAGCCTCAGACGGTCGGGGTCGTTGCGACGATTCTTGCGGGTTACGTAGGTGTAGCCGGTGCCCGCGCTGGAGCGCAGCTTGACGATGGGGCGAATCTCGTTGCGCGCCATCAGATATGCTCGCCCGACCGGCGCAGCCGCGCGACGACTGCCTCGATGCCGTCGCGGTCGATGACCTTGATCCCTTTGGCGCTGACCCGCAACGTGATGCGACGATCCTGTGACGGCAGGTAATAGGTCTTCACCTGGATGTTCGGTGACCAACGCCGGCGGGTGCGCCGGTGCGAGTGCGACACCGTGTTACCAAAGCCCACTGTGCGGCCGGTGACTTGGCAGCGTGCGGACATGGCCCTCCTTTCCGGCTGCCGAAGATAATGAAAATCGTTTTCGACAAGCCTCGCGTGGCACTGTAGCGTGTTCGTGAGCTTAATGACAATCATTATCAATAACGAAGGTCAATAAGGAGGACGATGCGGACTCCCGTACTGCTCGTGGCTGGCCAGGGCGATACCGACGCGGTGGTCGGCGCATTGTTACGCCACCCGGGGACGCTGGTCGTCGAGCACCGGTTCGACGGCCACATCGTGCAACGGACACTGGTCACGCTGCGGGATGGCGAACTGATCACCACCGAGGACGCTCTGGAACTGGCTCACGGCTGCGTGTCCTGCACGATCCGCAACGACCTGCTGATCCTGCTACGCAAGCTGCATCGCCGCCGGGGCGTCGACCAGATCGTCGTGCACCTGGCGCAGTGGCTGGAACCCGAACCCATCTGCTGGGCGATCAACCACATCCGTGTTCGGGTCGGACCCGGTTACCCCGACGGTCCGGCCGCCTGCGATGTGGCGATCGCTGCGGTGGTCACCTGCGTGGACGCCGTCGATTTCCTGACTCAGGCACTGAGCGACGACGAACTGGCCGATGGACGCACGGTCGCCCAAGTGGTGGTCGGTCAGGCCGAGTTCGCCGACCTCGTCGTGCTGAATCACCCGGATCCGCTGACGCTGGCGGTTTTACGGCGGCTCAGCCCCCGCGCGCGCATCACCGTCGGTGTCGATCGCGTCGAATTGGCGCTGGCGCACCTGGATTCCGATTCGCGGCGCGGTCGCAGCGATCATCCGCACGCACCGCTGCTGGCCGGCCTGCCTCCGCTGGCGTCTGACGGAACGGTCAGGATTCTCGAGTTCACCGCGCGTCGCCCGTTTCACCCCGACCGCCTGCACGCCGCAGTCGATCTGCTGCTGGACGGAGTGGTGCGTACCCGTGGTCGGCTATGGCTGGCCAACCGCGACGACCAAGTCATGTGGCTGGAATCAGCGGGCGGTGGGTTGCGCGTCGCGTCCGCCGGAAAATGGTTGGCGGCGATGACCGCCTCGGAGGTGGCCTACGTCGACCCCGAACGGCGAGCGTTCGCCGACCTGATGTGGGAACACCGGTTCGGCGATCGGCACACCTCGATGACGATCCTCGTCTGCGGCGGCAACCCGGTAGAGATTGTCGATGCGTTGGATGGCGCTCTGCTCAACGACGACGAGATGGCCTGCCCGCAGAACTGGAGCAGCTACGACGATCCGTTCGGCGACTGGCACCAAGACCCCTGCTACGAAACACCTGATATGGCAGGGGAATTCACGGCACACCGTAACAGCGACGGGGAAGGCTGATGAAACCCGACATCCATCCCGACTACCATCCGGTGGTATTCCAGGACGCCACGACCGGGGCGTTATTCCTCACTCGCTCCACGCTGACCAGTTCACGCACCATCGAGTGGGAGACTCCCTCGGGCGTGCATACCTATCCCTTGGTGGTGGTCGAAGTGTCCTGCGACTCGCATCCGTTTTGGACCGGCGCACGGCGCACGATCGATACCGCCGGACGGGTGGAAAGGTTCTACCGACGTTACGGTCAGCGGTCTTCGTAATCGTCTTTGCAGCAGCACCCGAGATCTCAGTCGCGAACAAAGCCTTTGTTGCGCATCAGAAAATCGGGCAGAAACCCATCGTGCGGGATTTCAGGCTCCCCGTAATACGTCGGGTGGTGGCCGCGGTACACGTTGGCGATGGTCGAATCGTTGAGCAGATCGTCGATCAGGTCTTCATCGTTGGTGATCGCGTTGATCACCAACGAATGCCGCAGCGGGTCCAGACCGTCGGAGCGCGACCACGGCGAGACCCAAACGCACGGAAAGGGTAGCTCGACGTTGAGCTTGGCGACGTCGGGCTTGGCCATCAGGTGGACGGCCGGGCGCAGCGCGGCGCAGCCGTCGCTGAGCGCGGCGACCACCTGATCGGCGCCGAGCACCGGTGTGGTCCCTGCGGCCACGGCCGTCAGGTGGGCCGCCAAAGCCGTTGCCTGGTTGATGTTTTGGGTGGGCAGGATCGCCCGCTCGTCCTCGGTCGGCAGCACCGGAATCGCCGAGAGCCGCTCGCCGATCGCATCGGCCAGCGGGGTCGGGTCGCCCTCGTACAGCACGGCGGTGGTGTTGACGCAGGCGATCCCGCCCAGGTTGGCGATCGAGTCGGTGATGACATCGAGGTAATCACGCCAGTCCTGATCGGCGGTGATGACGATCTTCGCCCGGCCCGGGCCGTTGACCAACACCGTCGGGTCGTTGGCGTAGCGGTCGACGACGTCTTGGCTCCCATAGACCATGGCGAGGTCGGCCGACCGGATGATCTCGTCGGCTCCCCGATGATCGGTGGGCAGATACACCGCGTCCTGTGGGCGAAATCCGGCTTCCCTCAACGCGTGAACCAGCCGGTGCGCGGTGAGTGGCTCGCGGCGTGACGGTCGGACCGCCACCCGGTATCCGAGCGCCAGCGCCTGCGGCCACAGCCCGTGCACGCCCGGACCGTTTCCCGAGGCCAGCACCCCGAACACTTCGCCCCGCCGGACCCACACCGCAGCACCGTCGCGGGTGCGCTCGTCGCGCCAATCCAGCACGGCGCCCGACGGCTGGGCCAGTCGCACCACGCTAAACGCCGAAGCGACGCCATCGGCGACGCCGCGGGCCCCCGAACGGGTCACCGCGATCGGGACCCCGGAAATCCGGCTGGCCAGCTCGACGTAAGTGTCGAAGTCCAGCCCGGCGATCACCCCGGTGGCGAAAGCGTCGGCGGCTTTGGCCAACGCGGCCTCGCGTTGTTGGGCCGGCAGCGGTCTGGTGTCGCGCTGAGTGTTGATGGTGCGCGAGACATACAGCGGCGGCGCGATGCTGAGGTCGACAACCGCGACGCCGGCGGTGCTGGTGACAACTTCGCGGTTGCGGGTCTGGTAAGCACCGTCGGGACCGAGCGCTTCGATGCGCAGCAGATTCACGGAAGCCATCAGTAGACGCCTTCGATGACGGGCTCGCCTTCGAAAGCAGCGACGGGTTTCACCTCGCTGAGCGAATCGCCGACTTGGCCTTCGGGTCCCGGTATCCGGATCGCACTATCGCGCTCCAGGTTGTTCGGTAGGAACATGCCCTTGCTGAGATGGTTCATCACCACCTGCCCGCGCTGTCCGTAAGGCACTTCGTCGCCGGTGTCGGGATCCACTATCGAGAAGACGACGTAGGGTGTGCGCGGATCGAACACGAACGGCTCACCGTCGCCGTTGTGGCGAGTGATCGCCTGCGAAAGAATCATGGTGCTGCCGAACACCATGGTGATCGTCGTATTCGGGAAGATTTCCCGCAGCAAGTCAAGCGTGTCGACGTCCACATGAGCGCCGCTGAGCAGCGTGAAGCGGATCTTCTCGTTCACCAGGTTCGCCACCCGGTCGTTGCGGGCAATGGCCTCGAGCAGCGGGGGAGTGGTGTGCAGATTCGCCACGTCTTGGGTCTGGAGGATGTAGACGGCCTGCTCGATGAGGTGGTCGACGTAGGCCGACACCTCAAAGGTGGCGTTGCGGGCGGCGATCTTCTTGACCCAGCGGGGATCCAGGTCGATCGAGTGAAACACCGAGCCGAGCCGCTGCGAGACCAGACGAGAAAAGTAGCCGACCCCGTGCGGTCCGCTCGGCATCATGCAGACAAAGCCGCGGCCCTGCAGAAAACCACCGGCGCCGAAGTCCTCGGTCTGCCATTCGATGACTTGCTCGATCCAATCTGGCAGCTGTGCAGTCCTTTTGGGCGCGCCTGTGGTGCCACCGGACTCGAAAATCTGCGGAATCGGCGGCGGGGAGCCGTAGCCACGCGGGATCAGCTCTTCGATGGGCACGTTCCGCAACTCGTTCAGCAAGTTGGGGAACAGCCGCAAATCGGCAAACGTGTTGACATCGGTCAGCGGGTTGAAGTTCAGCGTGCGCGCCGCGCGGAGCCAGAAAGCGGAGCCGGTGTCTTCGCCGAAGTGCCAGGCTATCGCCGCGCGTAAGTACGCCTCAGGATCGCCAACCGGCGCAGACCGTGGCACATCCAGCAGCGAAAAATCGATATCGGCCATGCACCGATCATGTCGCAGCTGCGATCACCCAGGCAATCGACTGGCTGCCAATGTGTTTCACCGAGGGAGCTTTTGGTGAGACGTTAACCAGTTGTAGATGCGCGATTCTCCGCGCCGACATCTCACCACATCTGCACGTCCAGCGACACATCCGCACCTGAGGTGTAACAAAACCAGCCAGGGCCGCAACAAAAAGGTAAATGCAAGCCGGCTACAAGGTTTACAAACAGTTAGCAAAACGTGAATCAATGTGGTTGGGAGCTGTCGTCGGCAGCGGCGTCGACGACGCCGTGTCGGGCCGACATCGATGCGCAACCCATACGTGGCCCAGGAAGCAGCCTGGTAAGCGCTGGGCTCCTAGCGTTGGAGCGGCCGCCAGCGGTCTTCCGGTTGGGCGAGACGATCGGCGATCACCAACAGCGTTTCCACGTTGTGGCCGTATCCGAGGTGGGTGCTGTGCACCTCGACGTTTTCGGTCTCCGGGGCGGGCAAGCTGGTGCAGCACTGCCAGGCCACGATGCCGTCGGTTCTGCTGTAGATGCAGGTCGTCGGGATGGAGAGCGGTTGGGCGCGGCGTAACAGCGCCTGTTCGGAGACTGCCTCGGTGGCGTCGGCGCCGCGGTTGACGAGCCGCCACACTTTCCACGCGGCGCTGGCCCGATGGTTGCCGCGGAAGGGAGATCCCAAAGTGATCACCGACCGGACATCGTCGGGGAAGGCGCGCGCCAGTTCACGGGCATAGATGCCGCCGGCGCTCCAGCCGATGAGGCTCACGCGCCGCCCGTCGGCCCGTTCGCGGATGCGGTGGAGGCGCGCCGGCAGCGTCTCCGTCATGCTGGCGCGGTACCCCATGTTGTAGCCCAAACCCCAGTCGTAGACCCGATAGCCCAAGCGGCGCAGCACATTACGCAGCAGCTGTGTCGAGCCGGGGCCGGCCAGGAATCCGGGAAGCACCAGAACGGGATGGCCGTCGCCGCGGGGCCAGTCGGCGATGCGTCGCGCAGCGCGCAGGGCGGCGAGATACTCGAAGCCGCTGCGCCACTCCAGCCAACGCAGCAGATGTGCCGGCGGGGCCGCGTTGACGGCATCGGGCAGCCGAGCGGGTTGCTCGGCTTCAGATTCAGCGGGGTCAGGAATAGAAGCCATTCAAGGTTTCCTTGTTCTGCTCGGCGACCACGCCGCGCTTGACTTTCAACGACGGTGTCAGCTGGCCACCTTCGACGGAGAGGTCTTCGCTGAGGACAGCCCACTTCTTGATCGTCTCCCACCGATTCAGGCTGGCGTTGAGCTTCTGGACGTGTTCGTCGATCATGTTGTGCACGGCGTCGGATTTCGTGAGCTCCGCGTAGGGTTTGTCGCCCAGGCCGTTGTCTTTGGCCCATCCGCTGATCGAGTCCGCGTCGAGGGTGACCAGGGCGACGGCGAAGTTGCGTCCCTCCCCGAACACCATGAACTGACTGGCGTACGGGCACAGCGTCGCGAACTTCGCCTCTACCGCCGGCGGCGCGACGTACTTACCGTTGGACAGCTTGAACAGTTCCTTGATACGGCCGGTGATGGTCAAAAAGCCGTCGTCGTCGAGTTTGCCCTGGTCCCCGGTGGACAGCCAGCCGTCGTCGCTGAGCGCCTTGGCGGTGGCGTCATCCAAATGGTGGTAGCCGGCCATCACGCAGTCACTGCGGAATTGAACTTCGCCGGCGTCGCTGATGCGGACCTCGGTGCCCTCGAAGGGCAGACCGACAGTGCCGAGCTTGTAGTTGTTCGGGCGGTTGATGAAGCCCGCGCCGGACGACTCGGTGAGCCCGTAACCCTCCAGAATCAGCAAGCCGGCGGCTTCGAACCATTCGGCGATGTCGCGGTTGAGCGGCGCGGAGCCAGACACGAAGAACCGGATTCGCCCCCCGAATACGTCGCGGATCTTTGCGAACACCAACTGGTCGAACAGCCTTTGCTGCAGCTGCAAGTGCGGCCACACGAATTTGCCCTCGCGGCGGCGCCGGGCGACCTCTTTGCCCACCGCGAATGCCCGGTTGAACAGGACGGCCTTGAAGCCGCTCTGCTGCGTGACGATTTTGGAGTAGGCCTTCTCGAAGATCCGCGGCGCCGCCCCCATGAACGTCGGTTTGACCACCCCGGTGTTTTCGACGATTTTGTCGACGCGGCCATCGATCGCGGTGGCGAAGCCGCAGGCCAGTTGAGTGGAGATCAGCACCTTGCCGAAGGCGTGCGCAAGCGGCAGCCACAGCAGCTGCAAGTCGTCCTCACCCAGCAGGTCCATGTCGGAGATCGCTGCGCCGGTGTACACCCACGCCTCGTGACGGAGCCGCACCCCTTTGGGCTTGCCGGTGGTCCCGGAGGTGTAAATCAGCGTTGCCAGCCGGTCGCCGGGGATCTCCTCGGCGACGGTGCGAACGCAGGAGGGGTGGTCCGCCAGGTACTTCGCGCCTTGCTCGGCGAGATCGTCCAGGGTGATCACCCAATCGCCGTCACCGGCTCCGTCGAACACCACCACCTTGGCGAGATTGGGCAAGTCGCCGCGACGCTCGGCGAGCTTCCCGACCTGCTTGTCGTCTTCGGCGAAGACGATCCGCGACTCGGAGTCGGCGAGGATGTAGGCGGTGTCCTCGGCGTTGGTACTCGGGTAGACGGTGGTGGTTGCGGCGCCGGCGCACATGATCGCCAGGTCGGCCAGGATCCACTCGAACCGGGTGGTCGATGCGATACCGATCCGATCCTCGGCCGCGATGCCCAGCGACAGCAATCCGGCTGCCAGGGCGTCCACCCGCTCGGCCGCCTGGCTCCAGGTGACCGAGGTCCAGCCGCCGTTCTCCGGGTATCGGAAGGCTTCCTTGTCTGCCGATGCCTCGACGCGCTGCAGGAACAGCATCGCCAAATTGGGTGCTTGGGTGGCCGTCGGGCTCAGGCTGGTCTGGCTCATTGAACTTCCTTTTGTGCTCTCAGCAATCTCGCACTATCTGTCGCATGGCGACCCGCTGCGCCCGGCTGAGCCGCGCTTGCGATCGCCATGAATCGATCTTGCTGGGAATGCCCGCTGTTAGATGGCCAAAACGTGAATTTGCCGCTTTTTCGAGGTCGCGAGGCCTCTAACGCCTACCCGGCAGCGCCCCGTGTGTCATCCCGTGGTTTGGGCCTGTCATAGCAGGCCCAGATGCTGGAGATCGGTGACGTACTTGTCGATCAGCGCAGACGACAGGTGTGGAATGTCCTTGTCTGCGCCAATTTTGGCCGCCCGTACTGCGGTGTGGAACCCGTCGGTTGGGGTCGGGGCGCCGCGTAGCGGCATTTCGGGTTCGCGATAGGCACCGAGTAGGGGCAGCACTGATTGCTGTCTTTGCGTCTCCGGTAGCGCCCTCAGCGCGGTCTCAAACCGGGTAATCCACTTGCCGTGGTCGCCGATCCGCTGGATCTTGTGGCCGGCGTCGATGAGCCAGTCGACGAAGGTGTCCAAAGAGATGCCGTCGTCGTGCGGGTTCTCCACGTCGAAGGAGCGGAAACCATCGGTGACCTGTGTGCCCAGGGTGGCGATGGCTTCGGCAACGAAGTCGGCGGGCAGCCCGGCGTAATGCGCCCTGGCTCGATTTCCCGCGGCGTCGGTCTGATAGAAGGACCCTGGCGCGATGCCCGTCGCCAGCAGGCTGAAGATCAGCCGGGTGAAATTGTCGACCACATTGAGCTGTCCGACGTATCGGCTGTGGGCCAGGATCATGTCGGAGCGGAACACCGCCACCGGAAGGCCGCACAGGTCGAAAGCCTCACGCAGCAGGACTTCCCCGGCCCACTTGCTGTTCCCGTAACCGTTGGCGTAGGAGTCGTCGACCGTACGCGCCGGGCTCATGGCGCGGATGTCTCCGTCCTCGGCAAACTTGTCGGGCGCGATCTGCATTGCGGCCGCCACCGTCGACATGAAGGTGACCGGTTTGATCCGCGAGACGATCGCCAGCTTGATCACCTCAGTGGTACCAACAACATTCGGGCCGAACAGCTGCTCATAGGGCAGCACGTGATTGACCAACGCGCCCACATGCACGATCAGGTCCACGGTGCGGGTCAGCCGCTCCCAGGTTGTAGGGTCCAGACCGAGGTTGGGTTCACCGATGTCGCCAGTGACGACTTCCAGGTGCTCGGCGGCCAGTTCACGGAAGCGGCGCAGCAGCTGGGGGTCTCCGGTGTCGAAGACCTTCTCGAGCCGGGCGCGTGCCGCATCGGTGTCGCCGCCGCGGACGATGGTGATCAGTTTGCCGCCCGTACGGGAGAGCCGCTGCAGCCACTCCATCGTCACGAAGCGGCCGAGGTAGCCGTTGGCGCCGGTGAGCAGAACGGTGTGCGGCTCACGCGTGACGCGTGGCAGCGCCTTGGCCGCAGCCAGCGTCTTTGCGTCGATGAACTTCGCGAGCGCCAGATCGCTTGCATAAACAGTAGTTTCGCCCTTCCCGTGGATCCTGGCGAAGGTCGGTCGGCTGGACCCGGACCGGCGCTCGGCCTCGATGTAGTCAGCGATCTGTCTCAGGTCGCTCGTCGGACTGACAATCACCCCCACCGACACCTCGACCTCGAGCAACTCGGCAAGCAAATTGGAAAACGTAAGTGCCGATAGCGAATCCCCGCCCAGGTCGATGAAATGAGCGTTGGCATCCACATCGTCACTCGGCGAGCCCAACACCACGCGTGCCGCCCCGATCACGGTGTCGAGCACCGGCTGCTTTGCGGCCGCGCCGCGCAGCGCGCGGAGCTCGTCCAGCTGCGCGGCGGCCAGCTCGGCGTAGAGCCGTTCCAGCCGCGCACCGTAGGCATCCCTGAGTTTGGGCCGCAGATTCTTACCGACCCCGGAAAGCAAGCCGTTGGCCGCGCTGAACGGTTCGGTCTCGATCAAGAAGTCGACGGGCACCTCATAGGACTGCAGCTCAGCGTATTTCGCGGTCTCCTGCAGCGACTCTCGCAGCGCGGCCTTCAGCGCGGCGGCGTCGCCACCAAACTGCGAAAGCGCCTCGGCGGTCGGGACGATCACCGCCAGCAGGAAGGAGCGTTCGCTGTTGCCGTAGACGAAGATCTGTCGCACCAGCGGCGCCGCGCCGAACGCGGCTTCCAAGTTCGCCACGGCCACGAACTCGCCGTTTGCGAGCTTGAGGACGTTTTTGCGCCGATCGACATAGACGAGACGGTCGGGTGCGATCTCGGCCATTACATCGCCGGTGCGGTAGTAGCCGTCTTCGTCGAACGCCTCGGCGGTGACCTCGGGCCGTTTGTAATACCCCGGTGTGCTGTTCTCCGATTTGACCAGTAGCTCGCCGCGCGGATACGGCTTGTCGGTGGTGAAGTAGCCCAACTCGGGGACGTCGATGAGTTTGTAGTCGATCACCGACGGACGGGCGATGATGCCGTCCCTGAGTACCGGGGCGACCTCCGTCAGGCCATATAGATTGCCCACGTCTAGGTCGAGGCACGAATCCAGAAATGCCCCCAGCTCGGCGGCTAGCGGGGCGGTGCTGACAAACGTCTGGAGCACCCGGCCGCCGAGCAGCTGGTCCCGCAGTTCGGCGGTGGCTTGCGCATCGGCGTCAGCGATGTCGGCCCCCTCCAAGGTGAATCGGTCGACCGCGGACCGGTAGCGCTGAAAAAGCATTTCGACAACCCTGGGCACCAGCAGCAAATCGGTGGGTCGCGCCAGCGCCCAGTCGTCGAACAACGTCGAGAGATCGGACTCGGCAACGAAATAGCTGGTGCCGCCGGTCAAGAAGGACGCGACCAACGGCAGCCGCCCGGCGATGTGGCTCAGCGGCATAAAGTTCACGTTGAACACCGGGGTTTCCGTCGCAAACATCGGCGCCGTGAACAGCCTGCCCAGCGTCCTTTCGGTGAACATCGCGCCCTTGGGTGTCCCGGTACTGCCGGACGTGTAGAGGATCATCGCGAGCCGCTCGTCGCTGCCCCCGGTGTAGAACGGTTCGGTCGGAAGCTGCCGACCGCGCTGGATCACCTCGTCCAGCGTGCTCACGACGACCGGCACGTCGGCGTCGCGTAGACGCTTACGGGCACCCTCGAGATTCTCCCGGTGCTCATCGATCCGCGGGTCGTAGTCGAACACGACGACGTGGCGCAGCGATGCGCTGTCGAGCACGGATTCAATGGCGACGTCCAGATACGCCGCGCCGACGGCGAGCGCCCGCGGCTCGACCTCGGCGATGATCGGACGCAGCTGCGAAACCGGGGCATTGTGCTGCAGGGGCACCGACACCAAACCCAGATACGCGCACACCGTGTCGACGGTCAAATAGTCGGGGCTGGCAAAACCAACGATTGCCACAAAGTCGCCGGGATTGACCGGAGACGTCTCATCGTGGCGCCACGCGGCGGCCAGAGCGCGCACTCGCGACCACAGCTCGCCATAGCTGATGGTCTCGAAGCTGGGCAGCAGCCGGGTGGTGGTGCGGCCCGTCGCCGGGTCGAGCACCAGCTCTCGCGCGCGTTGCCCCAGTGCGGGCCGATCCGCGTAGCCGTCGACGAACGTCTGCAGGATTGCGGGCAGCCGAAGCCCAGGCCGGCGCGCCGCGTCGATCACGTCCGGGATCGGTTCGGCGGCCCGGAACTGCGGGTCGGAGGCGTAGAGCTGCGCAATACGACGCGCCCGTCGCTCCGCTCGGGTGTCGCTCGAACCTGACGGGTTGGTGATCTCGCTGCGGACGTCCGTAGTCATATGCAAAGCCCTCTCCATCTAGTAATGCGACCTAGAAGGGGCAACAACGACGACCGTCACACGTGATCCGACGCGGTGGTGTGATGGCCGACACACTTCGGTTCCCGACCGATCACTGGTCGTCGGCTGATGCTCGTGCTGGGCTCATCGTCAGCCACCGATCAAGCCGGAACATCCTGTGGTGTAGGGGGTTCAGCGGATCGTGTGAGGGCGCGGCTGATGGTGTCTGTGACGAGGCGCGGGGCGTCATGTAGCAGCATGTGTCCGGCGCCGGGCTCGTGCACGAGCATGGCCCGGGGGATGCCGGCGGCTATATCGCGGGCATGCGCGGGCGGGGTGAGCTTGTCGGCTCCACCGGCGATGACGGTCGTGGCGGCGGAGATAGAACCAAGCGTGTGATATTGGTCGTAGTTCCGCAGGCTGGGAAGAAACCCGACTTTGGTCGTCAATGGGGTTGCGTTAATGCTTGCGGCGGATACAGCGGCGAGAGCACCGTTGCCTGCTGCGTATCCGGCACATCTCGTCAGGGCGGGCCACAACGGGCGGGCGACAGCCCGAACTATCTGGTCAGTCATCGAATGCGGCGTGTGCTGCACGAGCCGGTGGAGG